>NZ_JBSICH010000009.1:0-238906 GCF_053613315.1 Streptomyces sp. JK94
GGGGGATGGGGAGGGTGGGTGGTGTCCTTCTGGACCGCTGCCCGCCCACCGCCCATCGGTTCTAGCTCTTCGGCAACTCGGCCCACACGCGTGCGGCCATTCCGTCGGCCTCGTCCTGCGGGGTTCCCGCCCGTACCAGGATGATCCCGCGGGACTGGTCCGGGAACGTCACCTCCCGCATCTCCGTACCCAGCGGGCCCCTCGGCTCGTCCGACATGGCGGCCTCCCTTCGACGGCTGCCGCACACGCTAGAGGGACGGCGCGCGAAAGACGAGGACCCTCCGCCAGACGGACCACACCCCGGCGTCGCGATCCGGCCGGACCCCGGAGCCGGCCGGGGGCCGGGCCGGCGGTCAGAGATCGCCGGGGCCGCCCAGGCCCGTCAGGGCGCCGACCGGGTCGAGGTCGGGGGTGCCGCGCGGCCACCAGTCGTCGCGGCCGGGCTCCGACTCGTAGGCGTACCAGAGCCCGGCCCGGCCCAGCCGGAGCTGCACGTGGCCCAGGGGGTGCGTGAGGCGGTTGCGCCAGGGGCGGAAGGCGGGGAGGTCGGCGGCGAGCAGCAGCGGGCGGGCGCGGTCGAAACGGCCGGCCGGCGGGTCCCAGGGCTCCTCCAGGACGTCCAGCCCGTCCGGGCCGCCCTGGCGCCAGGCGGCCACCGCGCGCGCCAGCTCGGTCGTGCCCCGGCCGGCGGCCTTGGCGAGGGACGCGTAGAGCGCCCGGGTGCCCGCGGTGAGACCGGAGCCGGGGCGGGCCGCGGCGAGGCGGACGGCGTCCCGCCACAGCGTCAGCCCGCCGACCGGGTCGCGGCCCGTGGTGAGCAACGCGTGGGCGCGGGCGGCGGCGTCGGTCGCCAACTGGTCCAGCGCGAACGGGTCGGGGCCGCCGGGCGCCGCCGGATAGGCCGGCGGCTGTTCGGGGTGCGGGGGCGCGGGCAGCGGCGCCGGGAGGGGCGGCAGGGTCCGCTCCGCCAGGGCCGCACCGGCCCGCACTCCTGGCAGGGGCGCCGGTCCGCGCTCCTGGGCGGCACGGGCGGCGCGGGCCGCGTTCAGCCGGGACAGGGTGTCCAGCAGTTCGCGTTCACCCCGGCCCCGCAGCAGGAGCAGGACGAAGGGGTCGGCGTCGAGCAGGCGCGCCGTCTGGTAGCAGAGGGCGGCGGCGTGCTTGCAGGGGTGCCCGGAGTCCGGGCAGCTGCACTGCGGGGAGAGGTCGCCGGGGCCGGGGAGCAGGGGGACGCCGCAGTCGGCCAGGGAGTGCGGCAACTCCTTGTCGAGGAGGGCGGCGATGTGCCCGGGCCGCTCGACGGCGGCGTCCAGGAACCGCTCCCAGTCGGCGTCGTCCAGCGTGCGCAGCCGCACCTGCACGCGGTAGGGCCGGGGCCGGCTGCCCTGCACGTAGGCGAGGACCAGGCCCGGCGTCACGGTGATCGCGTCGACGTGGCCCCGCTCGGCGTACCCGCGCCCCCGCGCCAGCCGCGCGGCGTCCAGGGCGCCCTCCTCCAGGGCGGTCACCCAGGCGTTCCCCCACCACGTCCCGGCGAAGTCCGCGGGCCGCGCGTCCTGTGACGGCGAGCGGGGCGAAAGGGCGGGGAAGGTACGCCGTAGCTCGCTGTCCCGGTCAGGGGCCGCCATCGAGCGGGGGGCACGGGGGTGAGCGGCCGAGGCGGGGGGTGCGGGCAGTGCGGGGGCTGTGGGGAGCGCCGCGGGGCGGACCTCGTCGTGCGTCCCCCGGGGGCCAGTTTCCTGCGGGTCCAGGGACCGGGTCTCGTGCGGTTCCAGGGACCGGGTCTCGTGCGGTGCCCGGCGTGGAGTCCGACGCGCATCCCGGTCCCGGTCCGGGCCCTCCGGTTCATGCTCCGGGTGCGCCGCCGCCCCACGGTTCGGCGGGCGCGGTGGCTCGTACGACGAGGTGGGTGCGGACGCGGACTCCGCGTGCGGCGCCTTCGCAGCTGCGGCCGAGTCCGGGGAAAGGCCGCGGGCGGTCTCTTGGGCGGGAAGGTTCTTCCTGGTGGCCGGTGCGTCTCCGGTGGCCGGGCCCTCCCCGGCGGCCGGGCCTTCCCCGACGGGCAGGTTCTCTCTGGCGGGCCGGTTCTCCCCGGTGATCGGGCTCTCCCCTGCCAACAGGTTCTCCCTGGTGGTCAGCGCCTCCCCGGTGACCGGGCCCTCCCCGGCGGGCAGGTACTCCCCGGCCCGCAGGTTCGCCCCGGCCGGCAGGCTCGCCCCGGTGGTCGGCGCCTCCCCGGGAGGCAGGGTCTCCCCGCCGGGGTCCGCCTCCGGGGGCAGCCGGAACGCTTCCGCCACGAAGTCCCGCAGGGCACGGGCGCGGGCGGCGGCGGTGGGCGAACCGCCGGCCCCCTGCTGACCGAGGACCGGGCGGGACGGCCGGCGAGGACCCGCCGCGCCCGTCGCCGCCGACTCCGACTCCGACTCCGAGTCCGCCTGCGCCTGCCGACGTGCCGCCCGCAGTGCCTCACGTGCCACGTCCGCCGGCCGGCTGTCCGGTACGTCGCCGGAACGGCCCGCCGGAGTGGGCGTCGCGTTCCCGCCGGCGGTGCCCGGCTGAGCGGACACCGGCGCGTCCTCGGACCGGCCGGCCCGCTCTCCCGGGGCGCCGGGTGTGTCAGACGGGCTGTCCGAGGGCTCCTTCGGTGCCGCCTCGATCCCTTGCGCGGTGCGGGCGTTGCGCAGCGCCGCGCGTGCGATGTCCCCCGGGCGCGGCCCGGTGGTGCGCTCCTCGTCGGGGCCGCCCTGGTCCCGGCCCCCATCCCGGTCGCGGATCTGGTCACGACCGCGATCGTGGTCCTGCGCCTGGTCCCGATCGAGGTCGCGCTCCCGATCGAGGGCACGACCCTGTTCCAGGGCACGGCCCCGATCCAGGCCCCCTTCCAGGTCACGGTCACGGTCACGATCGAGTTCGCGGTCCCGTTCCCGCTCTGGCACGCGTTCCCGGTCGCGGTCCTGGGCTCGGCCCCGCTCCTGTCCACGGGTCCGACCCTCGTGACGGCCCGGGCCGCGGGAGCGGCTCCCGCTGCCGCCCTGCTCCCCCGCCGGCTCCTGCTCCCTGGCGTCGGGGTCGGTGGTGGAGCCTTCGTCGTCCGCCGCCGCGGCGGAGAGGGAGCCCGGCGCGTCCTCACCGCGTTCGCGCGCCGCGCGCAGGGCGCGGCGGGCCTCGTCGGCGGGCCGGGGGGTCATGACGGCCTCCGCAGGGACACCAGGTCGGACAGTTCACGGACGGTCAGCTCGGTGAGGGCGGACTCGCCGGAGCCGAGGACCGCGTCGGCCAGGACACGCTTGGACTGGAGCATCTCGGCGATGCGGTCCTCGACGGTGCCCTCGGTGATGAGTCGGTGGACCTGGACCGGCTGGGTCTGGCCGATGCGGTAGGCGCGATCGGTGGCCTGCTCCTCGACGGCCGGGTTCCACCACCGGTCGAAGTGCACGACGTGGCCCGCACGGGTGAGGTTCAGGCCGGTGCCGGCGGCCTTGAGGGACAGGACCAGGACGGGCGTCGCCCCGCTCTGGAAGCGGTCCACCATGCGCTCCCGCTCCGGGACCGGCGTACCGCCGTGCAGCAGCTCGACGGGGACCGCGCGAGCGGCCAGGTGGGAGGTGATGAGGCGGGCCATGCCGACGTACTGGGTGAAGACGAGTGCCGAGCCGTCCTCCGCGAGGAGCGTGTCCAACAGCTCGTCCAGCAACGCGAGTTTGCCGGAGCGGGCGCTCAGGCGGTCGCCGCCGCCCGGCGGATGCTCCTCCTTCAGGAACAGCGCGGGATGGTCGCAGATCTGCTTCAGCGAGGTCAGGAGCTTGAGGACGAGGCCCCGGCGCCCCATGCCCTCCGCCGACTCGATGGCGAGCATCGACTCGCGCACCACGGCCTCGTACAGCGCGGCCTGTTCGCGGGTGAGGGGGACGGGGTGGTCCGTCTCGGTCTTCGGCGGCAGCTCCGGGACGATGCCCGGGTCGGACTTCCTGCGCCGCAGGAGGAAGGGGCGGATCAGCCGGGCGAGGCGCTCCACCGCCTCGTCGTCCTCGCCGTTCTCCACCGCTCGCGCGTGCCGGGCGCGGAAGGACTTGAGGGGGCCGAGGAGCCCGGGGGTGGTCCAGTCGAGCAGCGCCCACAGCTCGGAGAGGTTGTTCTCGACCGGCGTGCCGGTCAGCGCCACGCGCGCGGGGGACGGGATCGTGCGCAGGGCCTTCGCCGTCGCCGAGTAGGGGTTCTTGACGTGCTGTGCCTCGTCGGCGACGACCATGCCCCACCGCTGCTCGGCCAGCGTGGCGGCGGTGGAGCGCATGGTGCCGTAGGTGGTGAGGACGAAGCCGCCGGTCAGGTCGTCCAGGGTGCGGTCGGTGCCGTGGAAGCGGCGGACCGGGACGCCGGGCGCGAACCGGGTGATCTCCCGCTGCCAGTTGCCCAGGAGAGAGGCCGGGCAGACCACCAGTGTCGGTTCGGTCCGGGCCCGCTTGAGGTGCAGTGCGACGACGGTGACCGTCTTGCCGAGCCCCATGTCGTCGGCGAGGCAGCCGCCCAGGCCGAGCGAGGTCATGAGGTCGAGCCAGGACAGGCCGCGCAGCTGGTAGTCGCGGAGGGTGGCGCGCAGGCCGGGCGGCGGTTCGGCGGGCCCCACCCCGGCGGTGAGCCGGTCGCGCAGTGCGGCCAGCGCGCCCACCGGCACCACCTCGACCGTCTCGCCGTCCGCCTCCGCGCTGCCGGTGAGGGCGACGGACAGGGCGTCGACCGGGTCGAGCAGGCCGAGGTCGCGCTTGCGGGCGCGGCGTACCAGGGCCGGGTCGACCAGCACCCAGCGGTCGCGCAGCCGGACGACCGGGCGGTGGGCCTCCGCCAGGGAGTCCATCTCGGCCTCGGTGAGCGGGTCGCCGCCGATGGCCAGCTGCCAGCGGAACTGGAGGAGGTCCTCGCTCTCGAAGAAGCCCGTGCCGTCCGTCGCCGAGCCGGGCGCGGGGCGGACCACCGCGGTCGCGGTGAGGTCCTGGGCCAGGTCGCGGGGCCAGTGCACCGCGACCCCGGCGGCGGCGAGGCGGCCGGCGGCCACGCCCAGCAGGTCGGTCACCTCGTCCTCGGACAGGCTGAGGACGTCGGGCACGTCCTGCTCGGTGAGCCGGTCGAGCGGCGGCCAGACGCGCGCCGCGCGCCGCACCGCGAGGGCGGCGTCCACCCGCGCGCGGGGGCCGAACGCCGCGTCGGCCGATCCCGACCACAGGTCCGCCGCGTCGGTCACCAGGAGGGGGTCGGCGAGGCTGTGCACCTGCACGATCGCCGCTCCGGCGCCGCGTACGCCGCCGCCGTCGCCGTCCGCGTCGAACAGGTCGTACGCCGACAGGTCCAGGCGGAGCGAGATCCGCACGCCCGCGTCCATGCCGGCGGCGACCTCCGCGGCCCAGTCGTGGGCGCCGGGCAGGCGTTGCGCGCCGCGTGCGGCGAAGGGGCGGCCCGAGGCGTGGGGCGCGGCCGGGGTGCGGGGCAGGGTGTCGGCCACGGCGTCCAGGAAGGCGCGTACCAGTGCTTCCGGCTGCGGCAGCCGGATCGGGCCGGGGCCGTCCAGCGGCACCGCGTGGCCCTCCGGTGGCAGGGCGGCGGCGACCGCCCGCAGATGGGCGATGTCGTCGGGGTCCAGTGGGCCGGCCCGCCAGGCGTCGTGCCCGCTCGCCGTCAGACCGGGCAGCAGCCGGCCGCGTGCGGTGAGCCGCAGGGCGTGCAGGGCCGCGGCCCCCCAGCAGGCGGTGGCCGGGTGGGCGGCCGGATCGTGCCGGGCGCGCACCAGCAGGGGCAGCGCCGCGTCGAGGGGGAGCGACAGCGCGGGCGTCGTCCTGCGCCGCACCCCGGCGCCGTGCCGGCGTACGACGGTGAGCCGGGTGGGTCCGGCGGGCCGGGCGCCGCCCGGGGGAGACGGGACGGCAACGGACCCGCCGTCGCGCGACCGGGCGGTGTCCGCCCAGGACCCGGCGGCCGGGGCCCCGGCGGCCCCTCCCCCGGTGGACGCGGCGCCGGGCTCCGGTCCCGCGGGCGCATGCGCGTACTCGGCAGGTGCCGTGGCGACGGGACCGCCCTCCGGGTCCCAGAAGACGATCCGCCCGTCGCGCGGGAGGGGCGCGGGGAGGAAGACGGCCGCGAGCCGGAGGGGGACGGAGGGAAGGGCGCCCTCCGCCTGCTCGGGCGCTCCCCGTTCCCCCGCCGGTCCTGCGGCCGTCGTGTCCACCACAGCCATGTCGCTCATACGTCCTGTC
Organism: Streptomyces sp. JK94; assembly: GCF_053613315.1. Classification (NCBI taxonomy): domain Bacteria; kingdom Bacillati; phylum Actinomycetota; class Actinomycetes; order Kitasatosporales; family Streptomycetaceae; genus Streptomyces; species Streptomyces sp. JK94. The sequence goes on from NZ_JBSICH010000009.1 coordinate 6,243, forward strand.
ACCTCCCGCCCGCCTGCCGGATCAGATGTCTTCGACTCTACGGGCGGGCTCTGACAATCGGTCCCGGCGGTCTGCCGGGCCCGCTCGTCAGGCGTGCCCGGTCAGGGGACCGTGCGGGAGACGACGTAGACCATCGGGTGGTCCGGGTTGTCCATGTTCACGACGACGTCCTGGGTGGGCGCCGGGTCCCGCTGCTCGTTGACCAGGCCCCACCAGGAGCCGGAGCCGCCGAACTCCCAGCCGGTGACCCGCTGGGCGCGGTCGCTGATGGCGATCCTGTCCCGCTCAAGGGCGCCCCGGTCGACGCCCAGCCCCGCCAGGAACGCGTCGAGGCCGGCGGCGGTGGTCTCGAACTGGACGTAGAGGCGGCTGGTCCTCCAGTTGTTCGTCTCGTAGTACGCGACCTCGTCGGAGGGGACCGGGACGGGGACCTCGTAGATGCGGCGCTGCAGCTTGGACGGCCAGCCTTCGGTCATGCCGGTCGCCGCGTACTTCGCCTCCTTCTCCCGGCCGCTGTCGCGGCTCTGGTTGGCGGAGATCACGAGGTAGCCGGCCGGGATGCCGATGAGCAGCACGATGATGAGCAGCGTGAGCGACCGGCGGCGGATCATGTGGCGGCGGTCCTCGGCCGGGGGGCCCGGTTCGTCCGGGGGGCCGGCCTGGTGGGGCAGGGAGTCCGTCACAGCGACTCCCGGGACGTGCGGCGGGCCTCCGCGTACCGCTCGTAGCGCTCGTAGCGCTCCACCCGGCGGCGATTGGCGCGGCGGAACCGGCGGGCGACCAGCCGGGCCAGGTCGGCGGCGCCCACCATGCCGGCCTCGGGGCCGAGCTGGGCACGGACGATGCGGGCCTCGGGGCGGTAGCCGCGGCCGGTGAGCTGGCGCTTGAAGGCGTCGCGTGCGGGGCCGATCAGCAGGTCGTCGGCGGCGCTGACCCCGCCGCCGACCACGAAGCAGGACGGGTCGAGGGCCGCGGCGAGGTTCGCGATGCCGACGCCGAGCCACTGGCCGATGTCCTGGAGGAGCTCGATGCACATGGCGTCGCCGTCGCGGGCCAGCTCGGTGATCATCGGGCCGGTGATGTCGCCGATGCTGCCCTTGACGTGCTCGATGATCCCGTAGGCCACCGGCGAGTCGGCGGCGGCCAGTTCGCGGGCCTCCCGCACCAGGGCGTTGCCGGAGCTGTACTGCTCCCAGCAGCCGCGGTTGCCGCAGGGGCAGCGGTGGCCGCCGGGCACGACCTGCATGTGGCCGAACTCGCCGGCGACCCCGTACTTGCCGCGCTTGACCTGGCCGTCCTCCAGGATCGCGCCGCCGATGCCGGTGCCGAGCGTGATCATGACGAGGTGGTCCTCGCCGCGGCCGGCGCCGAAGCGCCACTCGGCCCAGGCGGCGGTGTTGGCGTCGTTGTCCACCAGGACGGGCACCGCGAGGCGGCCGGCGATGCGGTCGCGCAGCGGCTCGTTGCGCCAGGACAGGTGGGGGGCGAACAGGACGCGGTTGCGGTCGGCGTCGACCCAGCCGGCCGCTCCGATGCCGACGGCGTGCACGTCGTGCCGGTCGGACAGGTCCAGGACCAGTTCGACGATGGTGTCCTCGACGACCTTGGGGCTCTTGGACTTGTCCGGGGTCTCCGTGCGGAGCTTCTCCAGGATGTTGCCGTCGGCGTCGACGACGCCCGCCATGACCTTCGTGCCGCCGATGTCGATGCCGACCGTGGGCACGCGGGGCGCCGTGAGGTGCGAGCGGCGTTCCTTCGTGCCCACGGTGCGCAGGACCGGGGCGCGGCGGGAGCCGATGGGGGCGGTGAAGTCGCGGTAGGTGCTCATCGGGTGCGATTGTGCCGCACGGCTGTGCCGGGTGCCGAATACGACGGGGTGGGTGCGACGGCTCGCCGCCGGGTACGGGCGCGTCGTGGCCGGCCGCGCCCCGCACGGCGGCGGCGCGGACCGGCACGGCCGCGCGCCCGCGCCCGCGCCCCTACGAGGGGCGTCGCAGCTCGTGGCGCAGGTCGTCCAGCTCGTTTCCGCCGGCCATCTGCCTCGTCAGCTCGTCCAGGGTGATGCCGTCCCGTTCGTGGTCGCCCACCATCGTGCCGCGCTTCAGGAGGACGAACCGGTCGCCCACCAGGTAGGCGTGGTGCGGGTTGTGGGTGATCAGGACGACCCCCAGTCCCTGGTCCCGTGCCGCCGCCACGTACTTCAGGACGACACCGGACTGCTTCACGCCCAGTGCCGCCGTCGGCTCGTCCAGGACCAGGACCTTCGCGCCGAAGTGCACCGCGCGGGCGATCGCCACGCACTGGCGCTCGCCGCCGGAGAGGGTGCCGATGGGCTGGTCGACGTCGCGGAGGTCGATGCCCATGCGCAGGAGTTCGGCGTGGGTGGTGCGGCGCATGTGGTCGACGTCCATGCGCTTGAAGGGCGCCACGCCCTTGCGCGGTTCGGAACCCAGGAAGAAGTTGCGCCAGACCGGCATGAGGGGGACGACGGCCAGGTCCTGGTAGACGGTGGCGATGCCGCGGTCCAGGGCCTCGCGCGGGGAGGAGAGGCGGGTCTCCTCGCCGTCGAGGCGCAGGGTGCCGCCGTCGTGCTGGTGCAGGCCCGCGATGATCTTGATGAGGGTCGACTTGCCGGCGCCGTTGTCGCCCAGCACGCAGGTGATCTCCCCGGCGTGGACCTCCAGGGAGACCCCTTCCAGGGCGCGGACGTTTCCGTAGTTCTTGCTGACGCCGGACAGTTCCACGAGCGCCGTGCGGTTTTCGGTCTGCGTCACTTGGTGGCCTCCGCGCGCTTGCGGACCCAGGCGTTGAGCAGGGTCGCGAGGAGCAGCATCGCTCCGAGGAAGAACTTGAACCAGTCGGGGTTCCACTCGGCGAAGACGATGCCCTTGCTGGTCATGCCGAAGATGAGGGCGCCGACCGCCGAGCCCACGGCGCTGCCGTAGCCGCCGGTGATCAGGCAGCCGCCGATGACGGCCGCGATGATGTAGATCAGCTCGTTGCCGACGCCCTCGCCGGACTGGACGACGTCGTAGGAGAAAAGCAGGTGCTGGCCCGAGACCCAGGCGCCGAAGGCCACGCCCATGTAGAGGCCGATGCGGGTCCTGGTGACCGGGACGCCGACCGCGCGTGCCGCGTCCTTGTTGCCGCCCACCGCGAAGATCCAGTTGCCGGCCCGGGTGCGCAGCAGGATCCAGCTGGCGACGGCCACCAGGGCGAGCCACCACAGGATGGTGATCTTGAAGCCGACGCCGCCGAGGGTGAGCGTGGAGGCGAAGACGTCCCGGGCGGAGGGGAAGCCCTCCATGTCGGCGATCGTCTTGGTGGAGACGGTGCCGTCGATCAGCTTGGTGAAGCCCAGGTTCAGGCCGGTCAGCATCAGGAAGGTGCCGAGCGTGATGATGAAGCTGGGCAGCCTGGTGCGGGTGAGCATGAAGCCGTTGAAGGCTCCGATCGTCAGGGTGACCAGCAGGGAGACCCCGACACCGACCCAGACGTTGGCGGTCATCTGGTAGCTGAACATCGACGAGACCAGGGCCGACGAGGTGACCATGACGCCCGCGGACAGGTCGAACTCGCCGCCGATCATCAGCAGCGCCACCGGGACGGCCATGATGCCGATCGTGGAGGCGGCGTAGAGCACCGTGCTGAGGCTGGCGGCGTTCAGGAAGCTGTCGGCGAAGAACGCGAAGAAGACGAAGACGGCGATCGCGCCGACGACGGAGCCCAGCTCGGGGCGGCTCAGCGGTTTCCGCAGCGGCGAGGTCTGCAGAATCCTTTCGTCAGCGTCCTTCGCCTGCGTGACGCTCATCGGGTGCCCCGCTTCGTGAAGTCGGTCAGCGCGGCGGCGTCGTCCTTGGTGATGATCTGCGGCCCGGTGAGCACCGGCCGGCCGCCGCCGAGGACGTCGGCGTTGTACTTGTACAGCCACAGCAGGTCGACCGCCTCGTAGCCCTGGAGGTAGGGCTGCTGGTCGACGGCGAAGCCGAGGGTTCCGTCCTCGAGGCCCGCGGCCACCTTGGCGTTGAGGTCGAAGGTGTCGATCTCGGCCTTGCTGTCCGCGCCCTGCTTGGCCTTCACCGCGGTGTCCGCGTAGGGGGCGCCCAGGGTGACGACCGCGTCGAGGGACTTGTCGGTCTGGAGCTTGGCCTCGAGGGCGGACTGCACGTCCGGCATGCTGGTGCCGTTGACGTAGAGCCGCTCGACCTGGCCGTCGAAGGTCTTCTCCACGCCGTCGCAGCGCTGCTCGTGGCCGACGTTGCCCTGCTCGTGCAGGACGCAGACCGCCCGCTCGCGTCCCCGCTCGTTCAGCTCCTCGCCGACCGCCTCGCCGGCGATCGTCTCGTCCTGGCCGATGTGGGTGAGCGCGCCGAAGGCCTTGGACTCCTGCGAGCCCGAGTTCACGGTGACCACCGGGATGCCCGCCTTCCGGGCACGGGCCAGGGCGGACTTCATGGCGTCGGGCTTGGCCAGCGTGACGATGATCCCGTCGACCTTCTTGTCGATGGCCGCGTCCACCAGCTGCGCCTGCTGCTGGGCCTCGTCGTCCTGCGAGTACAGGAAGTTGATGTTGTCCTTCACCGCGGCCTGCTCGGCACCGCTCTGGACGATGTCCCAGAACGAGTCGCCATCACCCGAGTGAGTGATCATCGCGAAGGTCCAGCGGGGCGTGTCCACCGCGGCCCCGCCCCCGGCGGAGGCGGCCTTGCGGGCGTCCTCGGCGCGCTTGCCGCCCGTGCCGCTGCAGCCGGCCAGGGACAGCGACAGTGCCCCTGCCAGCGCGATGCCCACCCATGTCCGAAACCGTGCCACGAGGCCGTGCCCTTCTTGCTGTGCCGTGCTGTGCGTGCCGGAGCGCCGGGGGACCCGGCCGGGTTCCGGCGACCCAAACGCCCCATTGTCCGACACCGGAAACGATCACCCGGCGCCGGGGAGCAGGTGTCGGTCACATTGTCCGGACATGGGGACCGGCGCGCGCGGTGAACGGTCGCCGGCGCGGGGCCACCGGCCGGCGCGGGTCAGGAGCGCACGAGCAGCTGGAACTCGAAGGAGTAGCGGGACGGCCGGTAGGTGTGGGCGCCGAACTCGACCGCGCGTCCCGTGTCGTCGAACGTCGTGCGCTCCATGGTGAGCAGCGGGGCGCCCACGTCCTCGCCGAGCCGCTCGGCCTCGTCGGCGGTGGCGGCGCGGGCGCCGATGCACTGGCGGGCGCTGTGCAGGGTGATCCCGGCGGCGCGCATCAGCCGGTACAGGCCGGTGGCCTCCAGCGGCCCGGTGTCCAGGTCGACGAGGCCGGGCGGCAGGTGGTTGCACAGGTACGCCATCGGCTCCCCGTGCGCCAGGCGGAGCCGCTCCACCCGGTGCACGTCGCTCCCCTCGGCCACACCGAGCGCGGCGGCGACCTCGGCGGTCGCGGGGACGACGGTGTTGACCAGGACCTTCGTGGCCGGACGCTGACCCGCCGCCTCCAGGTCGTCGTACAGGCTGCTGAGTTCGAGCGGGCGTCTGACCTTGCTGTGCACGACCTGGGTGCCCACGCCCCGGCGGCGCACGAGCAGGCCCTTGTCGACGAGGGACTGGATGGCCTGGCGGACGGTGGGCCGGGACAGGCCGAGCCGCGCGGCCAGCTCGATCTCGTTGCCCAGCAGGCTGCCCGGGGTCAGCGCGCCGTGTTCGATCGCGGCCTCCAGTTGCTGCGCCAGCTGAAAGTACAGCGGCACGGGGCTGCTGCGATCCACGCTGAGGTCCAGCGACACGGTCGGGTCCACTTCTGGTTTCGGCACGCGCCGAGCGTAGCTCCGTGCGCTGTTGACGGGAAGTTGTGTAGTTCGGTTGTCCGGACATACGCATTGACAGGGCGCGCGCCGTGCGCCCACTTTGATTCCATGCGCATCGGGGTCATCGGTACGGGCCGCATCGGCACCGTTCACGCCAACACGCTCAGCCGCCATCGCGACGTCGGGTCCCTGATCCTCACGGACGCCGATCTCGGGCGGGCCCAGGACCTGGCCCACCGGCTCGGCGAGACGGCGGCTCCCGGGGTGGACGAGATCTTCCGGTGGGGCGTGGACGCCGTGGTGATCACGACGGCCACACCGGCCCACGCCGAACTGATCGGCCGGGCAGCGCGCTCGGGGCTGCCGGTGTTCTGCGAGAAGCCCGTCGCGCTGGACCTGCCCGGCACGCTCCAGGCGATCGCCGAGGTGGAGGCCGCCGGGACGGTTCTCCAGATGGGCTTCCAGCGGCGCTTCGACGCCGGCTGCACGGGGGCCCGCGAGGCGGTGCGGTCCGGGCGGCTCGGCCGGCTGCACACCGTCCGGGCGGTGACCAGCGACCAGGCGCCGCCGCCCGCCGCGTATCTGCCGCAGTCCGGCGGGCTCTACCGGGACACGCTCATCCACGACTTCGACGTCCTGCGCTGGGTGACCGGGCGGGAGGTCACCGACGTGTACGCCGTCGGGTCCGACGCCGGGCCGCCGATGTTCCGCGCGGCGGACGACGTGGACACGGGCGCGGCACTGCTCACGCTGGACGACGGCACGCTGGCCACGGTGACCGCGACGCGGCTGAACGGCGCGGGTTACGACGTGCGCATGGAACTGGCCGGGGAGCTGGACCAGATCGTCGTCGGCCTCGACGACCGTACGCCGATCACCTCGACGGAGCCCACCGGTCCGCCGGCCGCGGACAAGCCGTGGACCGGTTTCGTGGAGCGGTTCGGGCCCGCGTACGAGGCGGAGCTGGCCGCCTTCGTGGAGGTCGTGCGCGGCGAGCGGGCCAACCCGTGCGACGGGCGTGAGGGGCTGCGGGCCCTGCTGATCGCCGAGGCCTGCGAGATCTCCCGGCGGGAGCGCAGACCCGTGCGGCCGGCGGAGGTCCCGGGGGCCGGGGCGTCCGGGGAACCGGGGGGGGTGAGGGCTGCCCGCCGCCCGGGCACCGGCGACGGCCCGGCGACCGGCCCTCCCCGCAGGACGCGGGGCACGGCCTTCGTGGTGCCGCTCGCGGGCGCCCGGGTGCGCCGGTGGAGCGCATGGAGGCCCGCACGACGACACGCGTACCAGTACTGGGGGAACGCGCGCCCGCGGCGCACACAGGACACTGCCGACGGTGACGTGACACCCGCGGCGCACCCAGGAAGCCGGTGGTCGTGCGCGTGGGGCGCGCCGGTGCTGTCCAGGCCGGGCGCACCCCACAGGTCGGGTGGGTCAGCCGCCGAGCTCCTGGTGGCGGGCGGCGAGGCGGGCCCCGCCGTCCTCGGTCAGGGAACCGAACAGGCGCAGCCGGGAGATGCCGCCGTCGGGGAAGATGTCCACGCGCGCGTGGGTGCCGACGGCCGCCTCGGGCAGGACGAACCGGTGGTTGGTGTCGGGCTGCATGCGGGTGCGCGGCAGGACCTCGCGCCACTCGCCGTCCTCGCCGTCGCGTACGGACACCGTCGCCCAGCCGGCCGAGTTGCCCTTCAGGTACGCCGTGTCGATCTCGATCGCGCGGATCCGCGAGCGGTCGACCAGTCGGTAGCGGATCCAGTCGTTGCCCTGGTCGCGACGGCGCCTGGTCTCCCAGCCGTCGTCCATCTTGCGGGAACGGCCCGGCTGGATGGTGTTGGTGGCCGGCGAGTAGAAGAGGTCGGATGCGTCCTCGACCCGGCCGCCGTTCTCCAGCGCCACCACGTCGAAGGTCCCGAGGGCCGCGAGCCACGCCGGGTCCGGGACGACCTCGCCGTACACGCGCAGCCGGGCGACGCCCCCGTCGGGGTGCTGCTTGAGGCGCAGGTGGGTGAAGCGCTGCTCCGCCGAGACGGCGAAGCCGTTGGCCGCGTGGCCGCCGACCGCCGTGCGCGGGACCAGGGTCGTCCACTTGACGTCGTCCGCGAGCAGTTCCTCGGGCGACGGGGAGCCCGCGACCGAGGCGCCCTCGACGGAGACCGCCTGCGGGTAGTTGCCGCGGAAGTGGGCCGTGTCGACGACGATGCCGCGGATCACGCCGGGAGCGCCGAGGCGGATGAGCGCCCAGTCGTGGTCGTCCTCGGTGGGCCAGGGGTGCCCGGCCGAGGCACCACGGCGCCGGCGGGTCTCCCAGCCGTCCATGACCTTGCCCTTGTGCCCGAAGTGCTCGGGGTCGAACGCGGCGGGCTCCGGCACCAGCAGGTTCTCGCGCTGGGCGAAGAACTCGTCGTTGGCGGCGACGACACCCGCGCCGAGCTGCCGGTCGGCAAGGTTGGCGTACTGGGTGAAGGGGAGGTCGGCGGTGCGGTAGTCCGCGTACGGGTCGCCGCCTCCGTAGGGGTTCGCGTCTCCGGTGAAGCTCGCCAACGAGGTGTTCTGCTGGGCCGTCACGGTGATCAGGTGTTCCTTCCACGTCGTTCGGGGTGTGTGTGGTTCAGGGGGTCCGGACGCGTCGGGCCCGGTCGAGGAGCCGTCCCTTCGGCTCGGTGAACGCGCCGTCCGCCACCACGCGCTGTCCGCGCAGCCAGGTGGACTTCACGACGCCGTACAGGGTCCTGCCCGCGTACGCGGTGACACGGTTGCGGTGCTGGAGGGCGGCCGGATCGACGGTGAACGTCTCGTCGGGAGCGAGGACCGCGAAGTCGGCGTCGTGGCCGGCCGCGATGGCGCCCTTGCGCCCGTCGAGCCCCACCTGGCGTGCCGTGTGCGCCGACATCCAGCGGACGATGTCCTCCAGGCCGTGGCCGCGCTCGCGGGCCGCGGTCCACATGGCCGGCAGGCTGAGCTGGAGGCCGGCGATACCGCCCCAGGCGGTGGCGAAGTCGTCGGTCTTGAGGTCGGCGGTGGACGGCGAGTGGTCGGTGACCACGCAGTCGATGATGCCGTCCGCCAGCGCCCGCCACAGCAGGTCCTGGTTGGCGGCCTCGCGGATGGGCGGGCAGCACTTGAACTCGCTCGCGCCGTCCGGCACCTCCTCGGCGGTGAGGGTGAGGTAGTGGGGGCACGTCTCGACCGTGACCCGTACGCCCTCGGCGCGGGCCTCGGCGATCAGCGGCAGGGCGTCGCCGGAGGAGAGATGGAGGACGTGCACGCGGGCGTTGAACCGCTTGGCCTGGGCGAGGAGGCCCGCGATCGCGGTGTCCTCGGCGTCGCGCGGGCGGCTGGCGAGGAAGTGGGAGTACTTGGGGCCGCCCTGCTGCGGGGCGGCGGCCAGGTGGTGCGGGTCCTCGGCGTGCACGATCAGGAGGCCGTCGAAGGCGGTGATCTCCGCGAGGGACCGGGCGAGCTGCTCCTGGTCGAGGTGCGGGAACTCGTCGACGCCCGACGGCGACAGGAACGCCTTGAAGCCGAAGACGCCGGCCTCGTGCAGCGGGCGCAGGTCCTTGACGTTGTCGGGCAGGGCGCCGCCCCAGAAGCCGACGTCGATGTGCGCCTTGTCGGCGGCGACCTCGCGCTTGGTGCGCAGGTGCGCGACCGTGGTGGTCGGCGGGACGGAGTTGAGCGGCATGTCGACGAGGGTGGTGATGCCGCCGGCCGCCGCGGCGCGGGTGGCGGTCCAGAAGCCCTCCCACTCGGTGCGGCCGGGGTCGTTGACGTGCACGTGGGTGTCGACCAGGCCGGGCAGGACGACGTGGTCGCCGACGTCCTCCAGCCGGGCGCCCGCGGGGACGGGGGCGTCGTGCGGCAGGACGGCCGTGATCTCGCCCCCGGTCACCGCGACCGACGCGGCGCGCGTCCCCTCGGGAGTGATGACGCGCGTCGAGCGCAGCACCAGTTCAGCGTCGGACACCCGAACCCCTCTCTCTGCCGTCGATTTCAACGTTCTGTTGAAGGAGTCTTCATTCCCGGTTCCCCCGCGTCAAGAGGCACCCTTTGGGCGGGCGTGACCGGGGCGTAGCCCTGGATGTTTCCACAAAGCGGAAATAGAATTCCAGCAAGCAGAACGTAGCTACGTACAAGCCGGTAGTCAACCGGCCGCCGGGTACGCTTCTTTCTCCCGCCAGCCCCGAAAGGAACGTGCCGTGCCGACGTCCAGCGCCAGCACCACCGACTCCGCCAGGTCCGCCACAGGTGGCGTCCAGTCCCTGGAACGCGCCTTCGACCTGCTCGAACGGATGGCGGACGCGGGCGGCGAGGTCGGCCTGAGCGAGTTGTCCGCGAGCAGCGGGCTGCCGCTGCCGACCATCCACCGCCTGATGCGCACCCTCGTGGCCTGCGGTTACGTGCGCCAGCAGCCCAATCGCCGGTACGCGCTCGGCCCGCGTCTGATCCGGCTCGGCGAGTCCGCCGCCCGGCTGCTCGGCACCTGGGCCCGCCCGCACCTGGCCCGGCTGGTCGAGGAGACCGGCGAGACGGCCAACATGGCGCTGCTCGACGGGGACGAGATCGTGTACGTCGCCCAGGTGCCGTCCAAGCACTCGATGCGCATGTTCACCGAGGTCGGCCGGCGCGTCCTGCCGCACTCGACGGGGGTCGGCAAGGCGCTCCTCGCGGACTTCCCGGCCGACGAGGTACGGGCCCTGCTGGGCCGCACCGGCATGCCGGCGGCGACCGAGAAGACGATCACCACGCCGGACGGCTTCATCGCGGCGCTGGAGGACGTGCGGCGCCAGGGTTACGCGATCGACGACAACGAGCAGGAGATCGGCGTCCGCTGCCTGGCCGTCTCCGTGCCGAACTCCCCCACCGCGGCCGCGATCTCGATCTCCGGCCCGGCCGGCCGGGTCACGGACGCCGCCACCGACCGGATGGTGCCGCTGCTCCAGCAGGTCGCGGCGGAACTGTCGGAGGCACTGCTGGCCTCGAACGGCACTCCGGCCGCGTAACCGGCGCCGCCGACCACCTCCCGGCGGGGCTCAGCGGCGCGGGGTCCAGCAGGGCGGGCTCCGGCCATGCGAGGCTCAGCCGCGCGGGGTCCAGCAGGGCGGGGTGTCCAGCAGGGCGGGGCTCAGCGGTGCGGAGTCCAACGGGGCGGGCGCTCCAGCCGTGCGACGTTCGGCCGCGCGGAGTCCAGCAGGGCGGGGCTCAGCGGTGCGCGGGCCCGCCGAAGAGGGCCACGGCCCGGCGGACGTCCGCCAGGGCGCGCGCCAGGGCGCTGACCGAACCGAGCGCGCCGACGATCAGCAGCAGGGAGCGGTGCAGCCGGGGCACCTCGGGGACCCCGTGCGCCGTCATCGCGGCCAGGTCCGCCAGTTCGTCCTCGGCCACGGCCCGGTCCGGGAAGTCGGCGGGCAGCAGGGCGAGCTGGCGGCGCAACCGGGACACCGCGGTCCGCAGTGCCGCCACCCGCACCTCCTCGCCGCCGGCCGCCACCCGCTCCTGCTCCGAGCTCCGCAACACAGCCCCTCCCCCTCGCGCTCCGTCGCGCACCCCTACGCGGTGAACGTGCCGAGTGCCCTCCCGGTCGCCGACCGGGCGCAAGGGGACGCGCGCCAGTAAACGCCACCCGGCGCCGCCCGCGCCACCGGGCGGAGCGAAATCCAGTCCCCCGACCGCCCGCCGGACCCGCCGAACACCGCGGCGTCCGGCGGGCGGTCGGGTATGCAGGACGCATGACGGACAACGAAGACCAGGTGGTGGGACTGCTGCTCGCCGCCGGGGGCGGCCGGCGGCTCGGCGGACGGCCCAAGGCACTGCTCCACCACCGCGGACGGCCACTCGCCGAACACGCGGTCGCCGCGTTGCGCGCGGCGGGCTGCGCCCGCGTACACGTCGTCCTGGGAGCGGGCGCCGGGGACGTACGGGCGCGGGTGGCGCTCGACGGATGCGTACTCGTGGACAACCCCGGCTGGGAACAGGGCATGGGGTCGTCGCTGGGTGCCGGGCTCGGCTCGCTGGCCGGCACCGGCGCGCGGGCCGCACTGGTGTCGCTGGTGGACCAGCCCGGCATCGGCGCGGAGGCGATGGCCCGGGTGCGTGCCGGGTACCGCGACGAGAACTCGCTCGTCTCGGCGGCGTACGCCGGTGTGCGCGGGCATCCCGTCCTCCTCGGCGCGGCCCACTGGGCGGGGATCACGGCGACTGCCACCGGGGACCGGGGGGCACGCGCCTACCTGAGGGAGCGCGAGGCGGAGATCGCGCTCGTGGAGTGCGGGGACGTGGCGCTGCCGTACGACATCGACACCGAGGCCGACCTGCGCCACCTCGAGTGAGGGGTGTGGCACTGGGCGCCACCATTCCTCGAACCGGAGAATCTCGACATCAACACACCTTGAAGTTCCACAATGAGGAAACTACTATCCACTGACCAGAAGCACCCACCCGCACATCGGGTGCGCTATGTCCCCTACGCGCCCTCTGGCACCCGGTGCCACCGCTGAAGGAAGTGACAGCTCATGTCCGCACCAGCGCCGTCCCCGCTGGCCATCGTCGACGCCGAGCCCCTGCCCCGGCAGGAGGAGGTCCTCACCGATGCGGCGCTCGCCTTCGTGGCCGAGCTGCACCGGCGGTTCACGCCCCGGCGTGACGAACTCCTCGCCCGCCGTGCGGAGCGCCGCGCCGAGATCGCCCACACCTCCACGCTCGACTTCCTCCCGGAGACCGCCGCCATCCGCGCGGACGACTCCTGGAAGGTGGCACCGGCACCGGCCGCGCTGCAGGACCGCCGGGTCGAGATCACCGGCCCGACCGACCGCAAGATGACCGTCAACGCGCTCAACTCGGGCGCGCGGGTCTGGCTCGCGGACTTCGAGGATGCCTCCGCGCCGACCTGGGAGAACGTCGTCCTGGGCCAGCTCAACCTGACCGCCGCCTACACCCGCACCATCGACTTCACCGACGAGCGCACCGGCAAGTCGTACGCCCTGCGCCCGGACGGGGAGCTGGCGACGGTCGTCATGCGCCCGCGCGGCTGGCACCTCGACGAGCGCCACCTCCAGGCCGACGGCCGTGCGGTCCCGGGCGCGCTGGTCGACTTCGGCCTCTACTTCTTCCACAACGCCCAGCGCCTGCTCGACCTCGGCAAGGGCCCGTACTTCTATCTCCCGAAAACGGAGTCGCACCTGGAGGCCCGCCTCTGGAACGAGGTCTTCGTCTTCGCGCAGGACTACCTAGGCATCCCCCAGGGCACCGTCCGCGCCACCGTCCTGATCGAGACGATCACGGCCGCGTACGAGATGGAGGAGATCCTCTACGAACTGCGCGATCACGCGGCCGGGTTGAACGCGGGCCGCTGGGACTACCTGTTCTCCATCGTCAAGAACTTCCGGGACGGCGGCGCCAGGTTCGTGCTGCCGGACCGCAACGCCGTGACGATGACCGCGCCGTTCATGCGCGCGTACACCGAACTGCTCGTCCGCACCTGCCACAAGCGCGGCGCGCACGCGATCGGCGGCATGGCGGCGTTCATCCCGTCCCGCCGCGACGCCGAGGTCAACAAGGTCGCCTTCGAGAAGGTCCGTGCCGACAAGGACCGCGAGGCCGGTGACGGCTTCGACGGCTCCTGGGTCGCCCACCCCGACCTGGTCCCGATCGCCATGGAGTCCTTCGACAAGGTCCTCGGCGACAGGCCGCACCAGAAGGACCGCCTGCGCGAGGACGTCGACGTCGAGGCGGCCGACCTGCTCGCGATCGACTCGCTGGACGCCAAGCCGACGCACGCGGGTCTGGTCAACGCCGTGCAGGTCGGCATCCGCTACATCGAGGCGTGGCTGCGCGGCCTCGGCGCGGTCGCCATCTTCAACCTGATGGAGGACGCGGCCACCGCCGAGATCTCCCGCTCGCAGATCTGGCAGTGGATCAACGCGGAGGTCGTCCTGGACAACGGCGAGCAGGTCACCGCCGAGCTGGCCCGCAAGGTCGCCGCCGAGGAGCTGGCGAACATCCGCGCCGAGATCGGCGACGAGGCCTTCGCCGCCGGCAACTGGCAGCGGGCCCACGACCTGCTGCTGACGGTCTCGCTCGACCAGGACTACGCCGACTTCCTGACGCTGCCCGCGTACGAGCAGCTGAAGGGCTGACGCCCGGGCCCCTCGGGTCACCCGCGCCCCCGGTACCGCACGGCACCGGGGGCGCGGGCGGGCCGCGTACGTCAGCCCAGGTGCGCGGACCAGTCCTGTTCGGCGGGCGGCTTGCCGTGCAGGTCGGGCACCCGCTTGAGCCAGTCGGGGCGGCCACGCCGGGTGCGCTCCGCGCGCGCGGCGTTCTCGGCGGCGAGTTCCTCACGGGTCGGGAAGTCCGTGGGCAGCCAGTCGCGCGAGGCGCGGACGCGCGCGGACAGGTAGCCGACGTAGGCGTCCCGGACCTCGCCCGGGGAGCCGAAGCCGGCCTCGCGGGTCAGCCAGTCGTCCGGCACCCGCGCCACCACCTCGCGCAGCAGCTCCTCCGTCACCTTCGGCGCCAGCTCGGCGTCGGCCGCCCGGACGTCGGGCGCGTAGGGGCCGAGGGCGTGATGGCGGAAGTCGTACGCCTTCTCGGGCGCGGAGGCGTCCCAGCGGTGGTGGAAGACGAGGGCGGCCCCGTGGTCGATGAGCCACAGGCGCGGGGGCGCGACGCCGAGGGTGGGCCACACCATGAGGTTGGAGCTGTGCACGGTCCGGTCGACGTTCACGGTGAGGGCGTCCAGCCAGACGACGCGGCCGGCCTCCCCGGAGCCGACCGGGAAGTCCCGCACGATCTCCGGCGTGAGGTCGGTGCCGCCCGACAGGTAGTCCATACCGAGGTTGAGCCCCGCGCTCGCGTTCAGCAGGTCCCGCACCTCCTGGTGCGGTTCGTCGGCGGCGGTCGCGGGATCGAAGTGGGCGAGGACCAGCTCGGGCACCCTGAGCCCCAGCTCACGGGCCAGCTCACCGACGATCACCTCGGCGACCAGCGCCTTGCGGCCCTGCGCGGAGCCGGTGAACTTGACGACGTAGGTCCCGAGGTCGTCGGCCTCGACCAGTCCCGGCAGCGAGCCACCCTCACTCAGCGGCGTGATGTAACGGGCGGCGATGACGTTTCTCAGCATTTTCGCAGCCGCCCTACCCCTTCATCCTTACGATCCATGGCCACCTTCCGAGGTACCGGCCGGGCGCCTTTGCCCATGACCCACCCCGCATCAGCCCCGGGGAGAATCCGGGGAGTTTCGATCGGCACGCTGATCTCCCTCTCTCCCCGGCAGTACGTCGATGGCCGTCCGCCCCTTGCTCCCGGCCTCCGGCATGAAGGGTGCATAGTAACCGAGGGTGATCACCGGTGAGGAGTGGCCCGGCCACCGGACCACCGTCACCACGGACTCCCCCGCCTCCAGCATGATCGAGGCAAAGGTGTTCCGCAGCACGTGAAAGCCTCCTTCGGGGCCGCACCCTCGATCGCCTGGACCTGACGTCGGACGTGGACTCGACGCCGACGGACCGGGGCGGAGTCAGCGGCGCGCCGCGGTGACCATCACCAGCAGAGGGACGAGGCGGGTGGGGGGGATCTGATAGCGGCCGCGCCCCGTCGTCTCCAGCCAGCCGGCGGAGACGAGTTGCCGCAGATGGTGGTAGATCTGGCCGGTCGTCCCGAGCCCCTCCAGCTCGATGAGCTCGGCGACCGCCGTACGCCCCCCAGCCAGCGCCTGGACGAGGCGCAACCGCACCGGGTGACTCAGCGCCCCCAACGCGTCGGCCGCCTCCGACCAGTCCGAGCTCAGTATCGAGTCGGTGGCGTCGGACCGCTCCCACTCGACGACCTCCCCGTCGAGGCCGACCACGGACCCGGCGAACAGGACTCCGCCGCGCGCCGCTTCCTGGAGCCGCCCGCGGAGCTGGGGCAGCGCCCAGTAGGCCTCGGCCGGCGCTTCGTCGGGGCTGGGGCCCCGGTACTCGCCGTCCAGCCTGGCTTCGATGTCGGAGAGCCGCCGCGACATGTCGGCGACCTGCCCCGCCAGGGCTTCCCAGGAGGGCGCACACTCATTCATCAAGCCAGCCTATCGGTGGTCCGCCCGGACCAGACCACTGCGGCGGGCCCTTGCCCCCGGGCGCATCAGGTGTCCGTCGGCAAAGCGGCGACCAGGCTCTTCGGCCGCATGTCGGTCCAGTGCTCCTCAATGTGCCGAAGGCAGGCCGCGCGGTCGTCAGGCCCGAAGACACGGGTCCAGCCGGCCGGCACGTTCGCGAACCGGGGCCACAGCGAGTGCTGCCCCTCGTCGTTGACGAGCACGAGGAAGACGGCAGTCTCATCGTCGAACGGATTGGTCATGGGATGGCCTCTCTCTTTCGGTCGTCGTTCCGGAATTGCGCGCCGAGCAGCTCGGCCACCGTCGCCCCGGGGCGGGTGGCGAGGGCGTCGAACAGGTCGGTCAACTCGTGCAGGAGAGCGTGGGCGGCACCTGGTTCCAGCGCGCCCAGCCGGTGGTCGAGGCGCAGGTGCAGTGCGCCGTCGACGGCGAACGCCACCAGGGTCAGCGGGTAGTGGGTGGCGTCCCGGCCCGTCACGGAGGAGACCCTGAGGCCGTGGACGGGACGCGAGAGGACGGCCCGGTCCAGGGGGTAGTTCTCGAACACCAGGTGGGTGTCGAACAGCTCCCTGCGCCCGAGCGCGCGCTGGATCCCGCTCAGCCCGATGTGGTGGTGCGGCAGCAGCCGGGTCTGTTCATCCCGCAGCCGGCGCAGGGCCTCGCGCCCGGTCTCCGTGCCGTTGAAGCGCACGCGCACCGGCACCGCGTCGATGAACAGACCGATCATCGAACCCATCCCGGGCAGCTCCGGCTGGCGGCCCGAAACAGTCGCGCCGAACACAACGTCGTCGATGCCGAGACGACGGGCCAACAGCAGGCCCCAGGCGTACTGGACCACGGTGTTGAGCGTGACGCCGTCGCCGCCCAGGGCGCGCAGCGCTGCGGTGGCGGCCTCGGACAGCACCGCGCTCAGGGAGGCCGCGCGCCCGTCACCGACGAGCACGGCTCCGGTCAGCCGCCGGGGCGGAGGGGCACCGTCGAAGGCGGCGCGCCACGCCGCGCCGGCGGCGGGCGCGTCCCGGGTCGCCAAGAGCGCAAGGTGGTCGCGGTAGGGGGTGACCGGGAGCAGCGCGTCTGGGTTGCCCCCGTGCGCGTAAAGGTCGAGCAGCTCCCCGACGAGGAGCGGCATGGACCAGCCATCGAGGATCAGGTGATGGTTGGTCAGGACGAGACGGTGCTCGTCAGGGCCCCACTGGGCGAGGGTGAAGCGGAGCAGCGGCGGTTGGTCGGGAGTGAAGCGGCGGGCCATGTCGGCCCGGTTGATCCGGTCGAAGACCTGCTTCCGGCGCTTCTCGGAGACGCCGGTGAGGTCGAGCAGCCGCCATCCCGGCGGGGTCGTGGCGGGGACGACCTGGACGGGGCGGCGCAGGCCGTGGTGGACGAACGCGGCGCCGAGGTGGGGATGGCGAGCCGTGAGAGCGGCGGTGGCGGCGCGCAGGGCGTCCCGGTTCAGGTCGCCTCGGAGCGTGAGGACGCACTGTGCCTGATAGACGTCGGGGGCGTCGGGGGCGTACAGAGCGTGAAAGAGCAGCCCCTCCTGGAGCGGCGTGAGCGGAAGAACGTCCGCCAGTCCGGGGTGAGCCCTCTCCAGCCGGTCGATCTCCTCCTGCGCAAGCTGGACGAGCGACAAGTCGGAGGGCGTTCGGCCGCCGCCGCAGATTCGTGCGTGCAGGACGAGGGAGTCGAGGGCGGCGAACCACAGATCGATGAGAAGGCGGGCCTCGGCCTCGGTGAGCGGGCCGTCCGTCCAGGCCACCGTGGCGGTCAGCCGGGGGCCGTCGGGTCCGTCGGTCGTCAGCGCGTTGATGTCGAGGACGTGTCCGCCCCGCCGGCCGGGGGCTCCGGCGGTACGGGAGGGAGCCTGCTCCCCGGTGATGCTCCAGTCCGTGTCGGCGGCGGTGGCGAGGCGGCCCAGGTAGTTGAAGCCGAGCTGCGGCGGCGTGCGGCCGTCGAGCGCGGGCCGGGCCGCCGGGTCGAGGTGGCGCAGGACGCCGTAGCCGAGGCCCCGGTCGGGGATCGCGCGCAGTGTCTCCTTGACCTGCCGCAGTGCGCGGCCGAGGCCGGTCCCCGCGCTGCGCACGTCGGTCCAGGAGCAGCCGGTGGCGGGCAGCCGGATTGGATAGAGGGCGGTCAGCCAGCCGACGGTCCTGGACAGGTCGGTGCCGGGGTGGTCGGGGCGGCCGTGCGACTCCAGGTCGACGAGCAGGCCGTCCGGGGCGGGCGGCCTGCCGCGGCGGCGGCGCCACTCCTCGACGGCGAGGGCCAGGCCGGTGAGGAGGACGGGTTCGACCCCGCAGTGGAAGGCGGCGCCGACCTCGGTGAGCAGGGGCGAGGTCCGGCCGGACGGCAGGGTGGCGGTCAGGGCGTGCGTCGGCGGGTGCGCCGGCGAGGATGTTCCGCGAGCGCGGGGGGCGGAGCGGGTTTCGGCGAGGGGGGCGGGGGCCGGGGCGGGGCGGGGGTCGGCGAGAGCGGGGTCCGTGCCCGTCAGTGCCTTCGTCCACAGGGGCAGTTCAATCCGGCGCGTTCCCTCCGTTCCTTGGGCCCGTACCGTGCGGGCCCACTCCGGGAAGGTCACGGGCGGGGGGATGAGCTCGGGGGTCTTTCCGGCGGCGAGCGCCCGGTCGGCGGCGGCCAGGTCGGAGAGCAGGATCCGCCAGGAGACGCCGTCGACGGCGAGGTGGTGGACGACGAGCAGCAGCCGCCCGGTCGCATCGGGTCCCCGGTCGAGGAAGGCTGCGGAGAGCAGGTGGCCCTCCGTCGGGGCGAGCCGTCCGACGGCCTCGTCCAGCGCGTCGGGGGGCAGCAGTGGCGGGGAGGTGGCGGGGGCGGGGAGGTGACGCACCCGGTCGTCGACGCGGATCCGGCCGGCCGGCCGGACGTCGAGCCGCCACTCCCCGCCGGTGGGGTCGAGACGCATCCGCAGGGCCGCGTGCCGGTCGACGAGCGCCTGGAGGGCGGCGGTGAGCCGGCCGGTGGTCAGCCCGGCCGGGGTGCGGACCAGCATGTGCTGGCTGAACGTGTCGAGGTCGCCGTCCTGCTCGCGCCACCAGTGGACGATGGGGGTCGGCGGGAGCGGTCCGGCGTCGTCGTCGGGGCCTGCGGCGTCGGGGGCCGGGGGGTCCACGGCCTCGGCGCGCGTGGCGAGGCCGGCGACGGTGGGCGCGCGGAAGAGGTCGTTCACGGTGATGCGCAGCCCGGCCTCGTAGGCGCGGCTGACGAGCTGGATGGCGATGATGCTGTCGCCGCCGGAGTCGAAGAAGCCGTCGTGGACGCCGATCGCCGGGGCGTGGAGGAGTTCGGCGAAGAGGGCCAGGAGGAGGTGTTCCCGTGCGGTACGGGGTGCGGTGGCCTCGCCGGGTCCGGCGGTGCCGGGCGGGGTGTGCGGGCGGGATGCCGGGGCCGGTTCGGGCAGGGCGGCACGGTCCGGTTTTCCGTTGCGGGTGAGCGGCAGCGCGGCCAGGACGGCCCACTGCGCCGGGACCATGTAGTCGGGGAGCGTCTCGGCGAGGTGCCGGCGCAGCGCCGCCGGGTCGGCCTCCGCGCCGTCGGCGGGGACCACCCAGGCGGCCAGCCGTTTCCTGCCGGGCCGTTCCTCGCGGACCGCCACGAGGGCCTGGGCGACGGTGGTGTGCTCGACGAGCGCGGCGGCGACCTCGTCGGTCTCGATGCGGAAGCCCCGCAGCTTGACCTGTCCGTCGGCGCGTCCACGGAACGCCAGGGTGCCGTCCGGCAGCCAGCACGCCAGGTCGCCGGTTCGGTACATGCGGGTGCCGGGCGGGCCGTAGGGGTCGGCGACGAAGCGTTCGGCGGTCAGTCCGGGACGGCCGAGGTAGCCGCGCGCGATGCCGGTCCCGGCGAGGTAGAGCTCGCCCGTCACCCCGGCGGGCAGCGGCTGGAGCCCGGCGTCCAGGACGTAGCTCCGGCCGCCGTCCAGGGGGCGGCCGACGGGGAGGCCCCGGCGGCCCGTGCCGGCGGCCAGGTCGGCGTCGGTGACCTGGTGCCAGGCGGCGCAGGTGGTCATCTCCGCCGGGCCGTAGCCGTTGACGACCGCGGTGTCCGGGCAGTGGCGCCGGACGGCACGGACGGCACGGGGCGAGACGACGTCGCCGCCGGTCCACACCACGTCGAGGCCGCCCAGGCAGCCGGGGTCCTCCTCGGCGACGAGCTGGAAGAGGCCGGCGGTCAGCCAGAGGCTGGTGGGGCGGGTCTCGGTGATCAGCCGCCGCAGGGTCCGCAGGTCGAGGTCGCCGGGCGGGGCGACGACGACCTCGCCGCCGTTGAGGAGGGGCACCCAGAGTTCCATGATGGAGGCGTCGAAGGAGTGCGGGGAGTGCATCACCATCCGGCGGGCGGTGGTGGGTTCGTAACAGGTGTCGGCGGCGAGGGCGAGGATGCCGTCGTGGGTGAGGGCGACGCCCTTGGGGACGCCGGTCGACCCGGAGGTGAAGATGACGCAGGCCAGCTGTCCGGGGACCGCGGGGCCGGCCGGGGCGGCCGGGCCAGGTGGAGGCGGCGCGGCCAGGGCCTCGGCGGCGTCGAGGACGACCGGCGCGCCTGCGGGCTGCTTCCCGGGCGCCGGGCCGGGCCCGACGACGAGGACGGCGGCGTCCGCCTCGGTGATGACACGGGACAGTCGGGCGTGCGGCGCGCGGGTGTCGAGGGGGACATGGACGCCGCCGCTCTTGAGGACGGCAAGGGCGGTGACGGCGTACAGCACGCCGTGCTCCATGAGGACGGCGACGCGGGTCTCCCGGCGCACCCCGGCGGTGGTGAGGTGCGCGGCGAGCCGGTCGGAGCGGGTCTCCAGTTCCGCGTAGGTCAGTGTCTCCGTGTCGGAGCGCAGGGCGACGGCCTGCGGGGTGCGGCGGGTGTGGGCGGTGATCCCCTCCATGACGCTCCGGGGGGTGGGGCCGGGCGGCGCGGGGCGGGCGGGTGTCCTGCTCCAGCGGTCCAGGATCCGAGCGCGTTCTTCCGGGGCGAGCAGGTCGGCGGTGCCGATGGGGGTGTCGGGGGCGTCGGCCAACCGGGTGAGGAGCCGGACGAGGCGTTCGCCCAGGGCGCGGGCGGTCTCCGGGGTGAACAGGGCGGTGCGGTACTCCAGCACGCCGTCGAGGCCCCCGCCGTCGCCCCCGGGTCCGCGGCGCTCGTACAGGCTGAATGCCAGGTCGCACTTGGCGGTGCCGGTGGCGACGGTCGCGACCTCGGCGCGCAGCCCGGGCAGGTCGAGCCGCTCGGGGGGTGGCGGGGTGAGGACCAGCATCACCTGGTAGAGGGGCGGGCCGGTCTCGGGGCGGCGCGGGGCCAGGGCCTCCACGACCCGTTCGAACGGGACGTGCTGATGGGCGAAGGCGTCCAGGTCGCCGGTACGGACCCGGCCGAGGAGTTCACGGAAGGTGGGGTCGCCGGAGGTATCGGTGCGCAGCACGAGGGTGTTGACGTAGAAGCCGACCGACGCGTCGAGCCGGGGGGCGGGCCGGTCGGCGACGGCGGTGGCGAGGGGGATGTCCGGGCCGGCGCCGAGGCGGGTGAGGAGGACCGCGAGCGCGGTGTGGACGGCCATGAACAGGCTGGCGCGTTCGGTGGCGGCGAGCCGGGCGAGGCGCCGGTGCAGTGCCGGGGGGACCCGGAAGGCGACGGTGGCCCCGTCGTCCGTCGGCGGTGCCGTTCGGTCGACGGGCAGGGCGATGCGGTCCGGCAGTCCGTCCAGGGCGCGGGTCCAGTGGGCGAGGCCGTCGTCCTCGGCGGTGGAGCCGGGAGCGGGGTCTGCGGCGCGGTCGAGCGCGAAGTCGGCGTACTGGTACGGCAGGGGTGGCGGGTCCGTGGGTGCCGCACCGCGCAGCCGCGCGGCGTACGCGGTCTCCAGGTCGGCGGTGAGGATGCCGAGCGAGGTGTGGTCGCAGGCGATGTGGTGGAGGAGAAGGAGCAGCGTGCGGGGCCGGCCGGGGCCGGTGGTGAACAGGGTCACGCGCAGCGGGGTCTCGTGGTCGAGCCGGAAGGCGTGCCGGGCGGCGACGGCCAGCCGGGCGGGCAGTTCGCTGGGATCGACGGTGGTCTCGGCGAGGCGGGGGCGGCCGGCTTCGGGCGGCAGTATCCGCTGGTAGGGGTTGCCGTCCTCCTCCTCGATGACGGTCCGTAGGATCTCGTGCCGGTCGGTCACGTCGCCGAGGGCGGCGGCGAGCGCGACCGGATCCAGGTCGCCGGTGAGGCGGATCGTCAGGGGGACGTTGTAGGCACGGTCGGCGGCGGTGTGGCGGTGCAGGAACCAGAGCCGCCGCTGTCCGGGGGAGAGCGGGATCCGCTCCGGGCGTGCGGCGGCGGGTTCTCCGGGGTCGGCGGGGGTGGTGAGCCGGGCCGCGAGGGCGGAGACCGTGGGGTTGTCGAAGATGTCGCGGACGTCGATGTCGGTGTGGTGGGCGGCGCGGAGGGCGGTGGCCAGCCGGGCGGCGCGCAGGCTGTCTCCGCCGAGGTCGAAGAAGTCGTCGTGGGGGCGCACCCGGCTCGTGCCGAGGAGCCGGGCGAACAGGTCGGCGACCTGGCGTTCGAGCGGTGTGGCGGGCTCGGCCGCGGGCTCGGGGTGTGCGGGGGCGCGGGGCGGGAGATCGCCGGGGGCGGGCAGGGCGGCGCGGTCGAGCTTGCCGTTCGGGGTGAGCGGCAGCGCATCGACGAGCACCAGGCGGGCGGGGAGCAGATGGGCGGGCAACCGCGCGCGCAGGGCCCGGCGCAGCCGGTCGGCGAGCGGCTCCCGGCTCCGGCCCCGGAGCGGGGCGTGGCCGGGACCGGTGAGGCCGGTGAGGCCGGGGTCGGTGGGGCCGGGGTCGGGGTCGGTGAGGCCGGGGGCGGGGTCGGTGAGGCCGGGGCCGGGGTCGGTGAAGCCGGGGGCGTGCCGGTCCGGGGGGCGTGCGACGACGTAGCCGATCAGCCGCGGGGCCCCGTCCGGGGTGGGTACGGCGGTGACGGCGGCGGCGGTCACACCGTCCAGGGCGAGCAGCGCGGCCTCGATCTCGGCGGGTTCGACGCGGTGGCCCCGGATCTTCAGCTGGTCGTCCGCCCGTGCCAGGTAGCGGAGTTCCCCGTCCGGCGTCCACCGGGCCAGGTCGCCCGAGCGGTAGAGCCGGGCGCCGGGTGGACCGAAGGGGTCGGCGACGAACCGGGCGGCGGTCAGGCCGGGCTGCCCCAGGTAGCCCTGAGCGACGCCCGGGCCGCCCACGTACAACTCGCCGGGGACGCCGTCGGGCACCGGACGCAGGCTGTCGTCGAGCAGGTGGAGCCGGGTCCCGGGCAGCGGGGTCCCGATCGGGCTGCCGTCGCGGTCGGCGTCCCGGGCGGTCAGGTCGCGGCGGGTGGCGTGGACGGTGGTCTCGGTGATCCCGTACAGGTTGACCAGGGTGGGCGCGGTCGGCCCGTCGTGGCGCCGGTACCAGTCGCGCAGGGTCCGGGGACGCAGTGCTTCTCCCCCGAACACGATCCAGCGCAGGGCGAGTCCGCGGCCGCGCGCGGGGTCCTCGGCGTCGGCGCGGTCCAGGGCGGCGAAGGCGGACGGGGTCTGGCTGAGCACGGTGACGCGCTCGCGGGCCAGGAGGTCGAGGAAGGCGCGGGGCGAGCGGGCCACGTCGTGCGGGACCACGACGAGCCGCCCGCCGTGTGCCAGCGCCCCCCACATCTCCCACACGGAGAAGTCGAAGGCGCAGGAGTGGAAGAGCGTCCACACGTCGCTCGCTCCGAAGCCGAAGGGGGCGGCGGCGTCCGTGAGAAGGGCCACCGGGCTCGCGTGGGGGACGACGACGCCCTTGGGCCGGCCGGTCGATCCGGAGGTGTGGATGACGTAGGCGGGGTGAGCGGGCAGCAGCGGGGTGAGCCGGTCGCCGTCGACGAGGGCGGTGGCCGCGTCCGCGGCCTCGGGCAGCGAGACCGGTTCGCCGGGCGTCAGGACGTGGACCGGGCGGGTGTCGGCCAGGACGAGTTCAGCGCGCTCGTCGGGCCACTCCGGGTCGAGGGGGACGAGGGCCGCTCCGGACGCGGCCACGGCGAGGATCGCGGTCACCAGGTCGGCGGAGCGCGGCAGCTGGACGGCGACCGTGCGGCCGGGTCCCGCACCGCGCCGGACCAGGGCCCGGGCCAGGCGGTGGGCGCGCGCGGCGAGTTCGCGGTAGGTGAGGGCGGTGACGGCGTCCTGGACGGCGACGGCGTCGGGGAAGCGGGAGGCGGAACGGGCGAAGAGGTCCGGGAGTGTGCTGGGCCCGGTGCCGGGGCCGGGGGCCGGTGCGGCGGTACGGAGCCGGCGGGCGGCGGGGCCGGGCGCCGAGCGGCGGCGCTCGGCGGCGGAAAGGGCGTCGCAGTCACGGAGAGCGCCGTCCTGACCGGTGGTCAGCCGGTGCAGCAGCCGGACGTAACGGCGGGCTTCGGCGGCCGCCTCGGCGGGGGCGTACCGGCCGGGGTCGGCGTCCAGGTCGACGCGCAGGCCCCCGTGCCCGTCGTCCGGGTACACGGTGACGGACAGGTCCTGGACGGGCCCGATGGCGACGTTGCGCATCGCCGCCGGGCGGCCCGCGAAGTCACGGCCGTAGCTGAACGGCAGGACGTTCGCGGCCAGTCCGTACAACGAGCCGCCCGAGCCGGTCAGGCCGAGGTCGGCGAGCTGGTCCTCGTACCGGTGGCGTCGGTGCGGGAGGACGGCCGCCATCTCGTCCGCCACCGCGCGCACCAGTTCGCGGGCCGGCCGGTGCGGGTGGACGGCGATGCGCAGCGGGAGGACGTTCGAGGCGGTGCCGGCGGCCAGCAGCGCCACGTCCCGGTCGCGGGCCGGCACCGGCAGGCCCAGCACCACCTCCGCGGGAGCACCTGCCCCGGTCCGGACGTGCGCGAGCAGCGCCCCGGCGGCCGTGGCCAGCACCGGCCAGTCCACGTCGAGCCGCCGGGCGGCCGCCCGCAGCCGGGCGAACCCCCCGGCGGGCAGGCGGGCGCCGCCGCGCGCGGCGACTCCTCCGGTGGCGGCGGGGCGGACCGTGTCCGCGCCGGAGAGCCGGGAGCGCCAGAACGCGCGGTCGGCCTCCGCCCGGGCCGAGGCGCGGTAGGCGCGTTCGGCGGCAGGCAACGCGTCCAGCGGGTGCGCGGCCGGCGGCGGGTGCTCCCCGCGCTCCAGCGCCGCATAGAGCCGGCCGACCCGCCGGATCAGAAGGGCACTGCCCAGACCGTCCAGCACCAGGTGGTGACAGGCCAGGTACCAGCGGTACCGCTGGTCGGCCAGCCGCAGCAGCGCCGTGCGAAAGGGCGGCCCGCCGCCGAGGTCGAACGGCCGCGCCACGTCCGCCCGCGCCCATCCCAGGGCGGCGGCGGCCGGGACGGGGGCGGCCCGCAGGTCGACGCGGGTCAGGCTCCACGGGGGCAGGGGTCCGTCCCGCTGCTCCGGTTCGCCGCCGTCGGTGACGGTGAACCGGGCGCGCAGCGGGGCCGTCTCGGCCACGGCCGTGGCGAAGGCCGTCTCGAGGAGGCCGGGGTCGACGGGCCCGGCGATGTCGAGAGCCACGCCCACGTGGTAGCGCCCGGGTTCCGCGAGCCGTTCGCCCAGCCAGATGCCGCGCTGGGCCGTCGTCAGTGGCAGCGGCGGGTGGTCGGGGCCGCTCACCGGGGCACGTCCGACCCCGTGCGCTCGTCCCGCAGCAGCAGTACGAGCGTCTCGGCGATCTCCGCGAGCGGCCCGGGGCGCCCCATCTCGGCGTGCGGGCAGTCCACGGGACGGACCTCGGGCTTGCCGCCGTCGACGTAGGGCTCCCACTGCCGCGCGGCCGCCTCGGGGGAGGTTTCGAGGGCGGTGAAGACCAGCAGGTCGCCGGTGTAGCGGGAGGGGGTGTGGTCGTGGGAAAGGACGGCGTTGTTGGTGTAGACGCGGCAGAGGGTCTCGATCATGGCCTCGTCGAAGGTGGCGAGGAGGCCCGGGTAGGCGCGGGCGATCTCCAGGAATCGCGGATAGGTCATCTCCTCGTCGGCCCAGAGAGCGGGGTCGTACCCGAAGAACTGCAGGACCGTCCGCATCACGTGGTCGGGGCCGAACCGGAGCGCGGCGGCGTCCGCGCCGCAGTCTCCCTCTCCGGCGGCCGGCGCGGACGGGTCGGGGCCGTCGTCCGCCGCAGTGGCGAGCGGCATCGAGTCGAGGACGGCGAGGAGTCCGACCTTCTCCCCCATGCGCTGGAGCTGCACGGCCATCTCGTGCGCGACGACGCCGCCGAACGACCAGCCGAGCAGGTGGTACGGGCCGGTCGGCCGCACGGTGCGGATCTGGGTCACGTAGTCCGCGGCCATCTCGGCGATCGACCCGGGCAGGACCCGTGCCCCGTCCAGGCCGCGCGCCTGGAGCCCGTAGAGCGGCTGGTCGGCGCCCAGGGGCCCGGTGAGGCCGGCGTACGACCAGGCGATCCCGGCCGCGGGGTGCACGCAGAACAGCGGCGGGCGGCTGCCCTCCTCGCGCAGCGGCAGCAGCACGCCCGTCCCGCCGTCGAGGGCGGACGGGTCGGCCGCGCGTTCCTCGGCGGCGGGCGCGTCCGCGCCGGCCGCGAGCAGGGCGGCGGTGCCGAGGGTGCCCACCGTGGTGTGCGGGGCCCGCGCGCTCCGGTGCAGCAGGGCGACGAAGCGCCGGACCAGGTCTTCGGCCCGGTCCGGATCGATGAGGTGGGGACGGTACTCGACCTGCACGGTCAGGAGGTCGTCACGGTGGCTGATGACCACGCCCAGCGGGTAGTGCTGCCGGTCGTCGCCGGAGGCGCGGACGAGTTCCAGGCCGGGTGCCGGGTGGCGCAGTGCCTCGCCGTCGAAGGGGTAGTTGGCAAAGGACATCATCGTGTCGAACATGTCACCGCTGTCGGTGATGCGGCGGATGTCGGTGAGGCTGATGTGCTGGTACGGCAGGAGCCTGGCCTGCTCGTCCTGGACCCGTGCGAAGAGGTCGCCGAGCGACTCGGCCGGGTCGATCCGTACCCGGGTCGGCACGGTGTTGATGAAGAGGCCCACCATCTTCTCCACGCCCGGCAGTTCGGCCGGGCGTCCGGACACCACCGAGCCGAACACGACGTCCGGGTGGCCGGTCTCCTCGCCGAGCACCAGCGCCCAGCAGGACTGGAGCACGGTCGCGAGCGTCAGGCCGTGCCGTCGGGCGGTGCCCGTCAGCGCGCCGGTCGCCTCCTCGCCGAGAGAGAACCGCAGCTGCCGGGAGGGCAGCGGCTCACCGGGGTCCCGGTCGCCGATCCGGGTGGGGGTGAAGCCGTCCAGCGCGGTGCGCCAGGCGTCCTCGGCGGCTTTGTCGTCCACGTGCGACAGCCAGCGCATGTACTCGCGGAACGGCGTGCCCGCGGGCAGCGCGTGCGGTGTGCCGGTGACTTCTGCCCGGTAGTGGGCGAACAGCTCCCCGACGAGAACCGGCAGGGACCAGCCGTCCAGCAGGATGTGGTGCATCGACAGCACCAGGCGACGGTTTCCGCCGCCCAGGTCGGCGAGGAGCACCCGCAGCAGCGGCGCCCGGGCCGGGTCGTAGGGCCGAGACCGCTCCTGGATCAGGAGGCGCTCCATCTCGCGCTCCTGCTCGTCCTCCGGCAGTGCGTTGAGGTCACGTTCCCGCCAGGGCACGTCCACGCCGGGCCGGAAGACCTGCACGGGGTGGGGGACACCGGTGTGCACGAAGGCGGCGCCGAGATTGCGGTGACGGTCCAGGAGGGCGCGGAAGGCCTGTCGCAGAGCGCCGGTGTCCAGGTCGCCGGCCAGCTCCAGCCAGAACTGGACGGTGTACAGCGTGTGCGCGGAGTCCTCGGCGCCGCCGTCCTCGGAGCTGTTCAGCGAGCCGAGCAGCAGGTGGTAGAGCATGCCCTGCTGGAGGGAGGAGAGCGGCAGGATCTCGTCCAGGCCGGGGTGTTCGCGCTCCAGCAGTTCGATCTCCCGCTGTCCGAGGGCGACGAGGGGGAAGTCCGAGGGCGTGCGGCCGCCCGCGCCCGGTTCGGCGGCGTGCGCAGCGAGCGCGTCGAGCGCCTCGAACCAGTGGCCGATCAGTTCGTCGACCCGGTCGTCGTCCACGGCGCCGTCGGCCCAGGAGAACGCGATGCGCAGTGCGGTGCCCTCCGGAGTGTCCTCGGTGAGGGCGTTGACGGACAGCGGGTGGTCGAGCGGCATGTCGGCGTCGGCGCCCGCCGTCATGCCGGTCTCGGGGGCGGGCGACCAGTCCTCCTCGCCGCCTTCGGACGGCAGGAGGAAGCGGCCGAAGTAGTTGAAGCCGATGTCCCGGGGTTCGGCGGCCGCCAGTCTGCGGCGTCCCTCCTCGGGGCCGAGGTGGCGGAGCATGCCGAAGCCGATGCCCTTGTCGGGGATGGCGCGAAGCTGTTCCTTCACCCGGCGCAGGGCGTCGCCGAGCGCGGCCCCGAAGGGCGCGCCCGTGCCCGCCGCCGCGGTGCCGGGTGCCATGCGTACCGGGTACATGCTGGTGAACCAGCCGATCGTGCGGGACAGGTCGGCCCCGGGCACCACCGGTTCGCGGCCGTGGCCCTCGATGTCGATGAGTACGTCCCCGGTAGTGCCGAGGCAGCGCTGCACGGCCACAGCCAGCGCGGTGAGCAGCACGTCGTTGATCTCGCAGTGGAAGGCGAACGGGATGGTGGTGAAGAGGTGGCGGGCGCGCTCGGCTTCGTAGACGACGGTGCGCGAGCGGGCGGTGCCGGTGGTGTCCCGGGCCGTGTCCAGGGCGCGGCGGGCGAACCGGGGGCCGGGGACGTCGAGCATCCGTTCCCACAGGGGGAGTTCAGCCTGCCGCTCGGGGGTGCGGGCCTGCTCGGAAAGGGACCGGCTCCAGTGCCGCAGGGAGGTCTCGACCGGGCGGAGGACGGGCGTGCGTCCGGCCTCGGCGTCCTGGTAGGCGCCGACGAGGTCGGGTACGACGACCCGCCAGGAGACGCCGTCGCAGGCGAGGTGGTTGGCCATGAAGAGGAGCCGGCCGGGGTGGTCGGGGCCCGCGTCGAACCAGACGACGCGGATCATGCGCCCTTCCGCGACGTCGAGTTCCCGCTGGGCGCGCGCCGTCTCCTCCGACAGCAGTCGCAGCAGCCCGTCGCCGGTGACGCCCCCGGCGGGCACGCGGCGCACGCAGTCCGCGGCCAGGACGCTGCCGGCCGGGCGGACCTCCAGGGACCAGCCGGGGGCGGAGCGGTCGAGGCGGAGCCGGAACGCGTCGTGGTGGTCGACCAGTGCCTGGACGGCGGTGGTCAGCCGGTCGGCGCGCAGGCCGCCGGGGACCCGGAGCAGCACGGCCTGGTGGAAGCCGTCGACGGGCCCGCCCTGGTCGCGCAGCCAGTGGACGATGGGGGTGAGGGGGACGTCGCCGACGGCCGCCGCATCCTCGTCGGTGGTACGGCGTGCGGACTCCCGGGCGACGAGGGCGAGGGCCTGGACGGTCTTGTGCTCGAAGATGTCCTGCGGGACGAGGACGAGGCCGGACTGGCGCAGGTGGCTGACCAGCTGGATGGACATGATGCTGTCGCCGCCGAGGTCGAAGAAGCTTCGGTCGCGCGGGACGTCGGTCTCGCGGAGCACTGCGGCGAAGGCGGCGGCGACGAGGTCCTCCCGGGAGGGGGCTACGTCGTCCGGGGCCGGTGCGGCGGACGCGACGGACGGGACCGGAGTGGCCGGCACGGCAGACGGGACCGGAGTGGCGGACACGGCAGACAGGACCGGAGTGGCGGACACGGCGGATGTGGCTGACACCGCAGGTGTGGCCTCGCGGGTCGTGGCTTCGGAGGTGGCGGCCTGCGGGGTGGCTGCCTGCGGGGCCGGGGCCCGCTCGGCCGGCGCGGCGAGCGGTTCCGGGTCGGTCTCGCGGGCGAGTTTGCCGTTGGGGGTCCGCGGGAGCGCGGCGGTGAACCGGAGCTCGGCCGGCACCAGGTGGGCGGGGAGCAGCGCCGCGAGCCACCCGCGCAGCTCCTCCGAAGCGGGGGGCGCGAACGGGTCGGCCGGCACCAGGTGGGCGATGAGCCGGGCGTCGCGTACGTGGTCGGCGCGGACGACGGCCATCGCTTCGGCGACCCCGGGGTGGCGGGTCAGCACCGCCTCCACCTCGCCGGGCTCCACCCGGTGGCCGTTGACCTTGATCTGCTCGTCCACCCGGCCGAGGAAGTCGAGTTGCCCGTCGTCCCGGCGGCGGACCAGGTCGCCGGTGCGGTACATCCGCGTTCCCGGCGGCCCGAACGGGTCGGCGGTGAACCGTTCCGCGGTGAGCGCCGGCCGGCCCAGGTAGCCCCGGGCCAGCCCGTCGCCCGCCAGGTACAGCTCCCCCGTGCCTCCCGGGGCGACCTCTGCCAGGGCCGCGTCGAGCACATGGGCGCGGACGTGACCGAGGGGCCGGCCGATGGGCGGCGCCGACCCGTCGAACGGGCCGTCCGGGCGCCACGCGGTGGCGTACACGGTCGACTCGGTCGGCCCGTACACGTTCATCAGGCGCGTGTCGGGCATGGTCGCGGCTATCCGCTCGGCGAGCGCGGCGGGCAGCGCCTCGCCGCCCAGGGCCAGGGTCCGGGCCGACAGGTCGAGGTCCGTGCGCTCCAGCAGCTTGCCGAGCACCGAGGGGATCGCACAGACAAGGCCGCCGGACCAGCGGGGCGGGTCGCCGTCCAGCAGGGACAGCAGGTTCCGGACGATCTCGACCGTGCCTCCGGCGGCCAGCGGTGTGAACACCTCCGCGACGGAGACGTCGAAGCTGAACGAGGTCGCGGCGAGCGTGTGCCGCAGCGCGTCCGCGCCGAACTCCTTCTCCGTCCAGGCGAGCAGTGGCAGCACGCTGCGGTGCGCCACGACGACGCCCTTGGGGGTGCCGGTCGAGCCCGAGGTGTAGATGACGTACGCCGGGTGGCCGGGGGCCGGCGGTGCGGCCCGGTCGGCGTCCGTGAGGTCGTGCGAGGCGGCCGAGGCCAGTTCTGCCCGTACTGCCGGGTCGTCGAGGACCACGGCCGCGCCGGCGGGAGCGCCGAGGTCCCGTTCGGCGTGGGCGGTGTCGGTGAGCAGGCAGGCGGGCTGGGCGTCCTCGACCATGAGGCGGAGGCGCTCGTCGGGGTAGGCGGGGTCGAGCGGCAGGTAGGCGGCGCCGGACTTCAGGACCGCCAGCATCGCCACGAGCGTGTCGGCGGAGCGGGGCAGCAGCAGGCCGACGAGCTGTTCGGGGCCCGCCCCCCGGCCGACGAGCAGCCGGGCCAGCCGGTTGGCCCGCTCGTGCAGCTCACGGTAGGTCAACTCGCCGTGCGCGTCGCGGACCGCGACGGTGTCCGGGGCGCGGTGCGCCGCCGCTTCGAGGAGCGAGGTCAGCGTGGCCCGTTCCGTCGGGTTGGCGGTGTCCGGCAGCGCCGGGGCGTCCGCCGCGACCGGTTCCCCGGGGCGCGCCGCGGTGAGGGAGGCCACGGTGTGGCCCGGCGCGGTGACGGCCGCGGTCAGCAGGGCGTGGAGCCGCCGGGCGTCCGTGTCGGGTCCGTCGCCGGGGTTTTCGGGTCCGAGGACTCCGAGGACCACGAGGAGGGTCCGCCCGTCGGGCGCCTCCTCCAGCAGGAACCGGGGCGCGGTGGACGGCTGGAGGCCCAGGGCCCGGACGGTGGCCGGGTGGTCGCCGAACCGGAGGGCGGGCGCCGCCTCCCGTACGTCGGCGATCGCCCCGTACAGCCGGGCTCCGGGCTCCGTCGCCCCGAGGGCGCGGCAGACCTCGGCGTGCCGGAGCCGCTGGTGGCGCCGGGTCCGGCGCGACTCGCGGCCGACCTGGCGGACGAGGTCGGCGAAGGGTGCGTCGGGCCGTACGTCCAGGCGCAGCGCGGCGATGTCCTCGGCCGCGCCCGGCACGCGCCGCAGGGTCCGCTCGTACCGTCCGTCCACGGGCAGGCCGAGGACCACGTCGGTGGTGCCGGTGGTCCGGTGCAGGTGGGCGGCGACGGCGGCGAGCAGGACCGCGCGCGGGTGGGTGCCGCAGTAGCGGGCGGTGGCGCGGACGCGTTCCGTGCCTGCGGGCGGGAGCGCCACGACGGCCGACGCGTTCGTGGCGGCGGGGGCTCCGGCCGGTCGGGCCGGGGTGAGGCCGGCGAGACGGTCCCGCCAGAAGGCGGCGTCCTCGGCGGGTGCCGACGAGGCCCGGTAGGCGTCCTCGGCGGCGGTGAGCCGGGCGAGGCCGGGTAGCTCCCCCTCGTCCGGCGGGGTGTCGGCGGCGAGCGCGGTGTAGACCTCGGCGGTGCGGCGGCCGATGAGCGCGCAGCCCCAGCTGTCGAGAGCACGCCGGGGGTGCAGGTGGAACCAGGTGTGGCGGTCGTCGGCGAGGCGGAGCAGGGCCTGGGAGGAGCGTGACGCCGCCCGGCCGGCCCGGGTCGCGGCGCTCAGCCAGTCCTCGCGGGCAGCGGCCGGGTCCGGTGTGCCGGCCAGGTCCACCAGGTCCAGTGGCACGGCGCCGCCGTCGGTGAGCTCCGTACCGCTGGAAGCGCCGCCGTCGGAGCGCAGGCGTACGGCCTCCGCCTCTCCGGTGACCTGCCGGATCGCTCGCTGCAGCAGGGCGATGTCCACCGGTCCCTCGATGTGGACGGCCTCCGCGACGAAGTCCCCGGTCGTGGTCCGTGCGTGGGCGTGCTCAGACATGGGTGTCAGCTCCTGCGGGCCGCGAGGGGACGGGGGACCTGTTCGACGGGTACGGGTGGAAGCCCCGGCCGGCCTTCCGGCCGACGTTCCCCTCGGCGACGAGCCGGGCGAGGAGCGGGGTCGGGCGGAACCGCGCGTCGCCGGTGAACCGGCCGAGGACGGCCAGGGTGTCGACGACGGTGTCGAGGCCGATGAGGTCGGCGGTGCGCAGCGGCCCGGTCGCGTGTCCGAAGCAGTCCTGGAAGACGCGGTCGACGGTGGCGGCGTCGGCGGTGCCGGCCTCGACGACGGCCGCCGCCTCGTTGACCGTCAGCATCAGCACCCGGTTGCTGACGAATCCCGGGCCGTCGCCGACGACGACGGCTTTCTTCCCGAGGCCCGCGAGGACGTCCAGGATCCACTGGACGGTCCGGCCGGCGGTGGCCGGGGAGGCGGCAACCTCGACGGTGTCCTTCAGCGGCGCCGGGTTCATGAAGTGGGTGCCTACGACCCGTTCGGGGCGTCCGGTGACGGAGCCGAGGTGGCTGATGGGGATCGCCGAGGTGCAGGAGGCGAACACCGCGTCGGCGGGGCAGACCCGGTCCAGCGTCCGGAAGATCTCCTCCTTGACGGGGACGCGTTCGGGGGCGCAGTCCACGACGAGACGGACGCCGGACAGGGCGGCGGGGTCGGCCGCCCAGACCACCCGCTGCTCGACCGGGCCGGCGTCCTGTCCGCGCAGCAGCCGGGCGGCGCGCGTCCAGGAGCGGATCCGCTCCGGCCCGCCCGCCCGCGCCGCCGGGGCCGGGTCGACGACCACGACGGGGTGTCCGGCGGCGGCGAAACACTGTGCGACGCCGGCGCCCATGGTGCCGGCTCCGACGATGCCGACCGGTACCCCGACCGTGTCCAACGGCTCACTGTCCTTGCTCTCACCCACGTGGGGGGTTCCTTCCCGGTCGGTGCGGGCTCGTGGTGTCATGCGGCGGACGCGGCGACGACGCGCGCCAGGGCGACGAGGTCGTCGGCGAGGGCGAGCACGGTCGCCTCGTCGAACAGCTCGGTGCGGTAGTCGACGGTGACCCCGTCGTCGGTGACGCTCCAGTGCAGGTCGGGTACGGGCCCGTCGGTGCGGCCGCCGGTGCCGTGCGGATCGGCGGTGACGTCGAACGGCCACGGTCCCTCGGTGGGCGGGGCGGCCTCCGCCTCGGCGGTCAGCCGGGCGATCCGCGCGGCCAGCTCCGTCGGGGACGGCTCGTCCGCCACGTCGACCCGCAGCGCGAGTGGCGGGCCGTCGGCGCGGACGAGCCCCAGCAGCAGCCCGTCGGCCTCCGCCCGGTCGGTGAGCAGGGTGACGAGGGCGGCGAGCAGCCCCGACGCGCTGAGGCCCGGGAGGGTGCCGTCCGGCAGGGCGAGCGTGTGACGGGCCGTCGCACCGGTGCCGCCGCCCTGGGGCCGCGGCCTGTCGGTGGGCGGCTCGAACGGCCGCAAACCGGTCAGGGCGTCGTCAGGTCCGGGCCCGGCGGGCCGGCCGGGCAACGCGGAGAGCGGGACGTCCGCGTCCTCCGTCACGGCCCACAGCAGGTCGACCCAGGACCGAGCGAGGTCGGCGACCGTGCTCCGGTCGAACAGGTGGGTGCTGTACTCGACCACCACGTCCAGGTCGTCCGCACCAGCGCGTTCGCCGACGACCACCGACAGGTCGAACTTGGACGTCCCCGGCGGCAGTCCCGGGAAGAGCGGGCCGCCCTCCTCGTCGACGGCCGGGCCGAACAGGCTCTCGCCGAAGACGAAGTGCGGAGGCAGGGTCTGGTGGACATACATGACGTCGAAGATCGGATTGCGGGCCGGATCGCGGTCGGGCGCGATCTCGCGGACGACGGCGTCGAAGGGGATCTCCTGGTTCTCCAGGCCCTCGATGACGTCGGTGCGTACCCGCCGCAGCAGTCTGCGGAACCCCGGGTCGCCCGACAGGTCCGCCCGCAGCGCGATGGTGTTGTTGAAGAAGCCGAGCAGACCCCACAGTTCGGGGCGGGTGCGTCCGATGGTGGGGGTGCCGACCACGATGTCGTCCTGGCCGGACCACCGGGACAGCGTCATGCTGAGGCCGGTGAGCAGTACCGAGAAGAGAGTGGCGGACTCCGCGACCCCGACCGCGCGGAGCCGGTCGACGAGCCCGGGCGGGAGGGTGAGACTGTGCGCGGCGCCGGCGTAGTCCCTCCGCGCTGCGCGCGGGCGGTCGGTGGGCAGCGTCAGCACAGGGGGGTCGGTGAGCCGTTCCCGCCAGTACCGCAGCTGGCCTTCGAGGAGCCCCCGGTCCATCAGTTCGCGCTGCCAGTGGGCGTAGTCGCGGTACTGGACGGGCAGGGGCTCGAACCGGTGCGTCCGGCCCTCGCGGCGGGCCTCGTAGAACTCCATCAGTTCGCGCATCAGGATCTGGGGGGCCCAACCGTCGTTGACGGCGTGGTGGGTCAGCCAGCAGAACAGGTGGTCGTCGGGGGCGAGCCGGATCAGGGTGACCCGGACCAGCGGGTCGCGTTCCACGTCGAGGGAGCGCTGGGACTCGGTACGGAGGATCTCGCGGGCCGTCCGCTCGGCGTCGGGCCGTCCGGTCAGGTCCTCGAAGCGGAAGAAGTCACCGAGTTCGGGACGGACGGAGAGCCGTGCGCGGCCGTCCACGGAGACGAAGTTCGACCTCAGTACCTCATGCCGCTCGGCCAGATCCTCCCAGGCGAGGCGCATGGCGTTCGCGTCGATCGGGCCGCGGTGGCGGGAGGCGCCGGGAAGGTTGTAGAGGGTGGTGCCGGCGTCGAGCTGGTGGTGGAACCACATGCGCTCCTGCCCGTACGAGAGCACCTGCGCGTCGGTCCGCCGGATCGGCGGGAGCGCGTCTCCGTCGGGGACCGCCGGTGCCGGTGCGGGGGGCACGGCCGGGGTGCCGGCGGTCGGCCACCGGGCCTCGACGGCGGCCGCCAGGTCGGCGACGGTGGGGTGGTCGTAGACGTCGATCATGCGCAGCCCGATCCCGTAGCGCTGCTCGACGCGTCTGAGGAGAAGCAGGGCGATGATCGAGTTGCCGCCGAGAGCGAAGTAGTCGTCGCCGGGGGTGACGGCGTCCGCGTAGAGCAGCTCGGCGAGCGTTTCCCGCAGCCAGGGCAGCACGTCGGAGGAGCCGGGACCGGTGGGCTCGGTGGGACCGGTGGGCTTGGTGGGACCGGTGGACTTGGTGGGGGCGACGGGCTCGGTGGGGGCGATGGGCTCGGTGGGGACGGTGGGACCCGTGGCAGCCGTGGGACCCGTGGCAGCCGTGGGACCCGTGGCAGCCGTGGCGGCCGTGGGACCCGTGGGGATGGCGGGCGTGGTGGGAACGGCGGGCGTGGTGGGCGCCGTGGACGCGGCAGACGTGACGGCCTCCGCGGGAGCGGCCGGAACAGCGGCAGCGGCAGCGGAAACGGCCGGGGCGGGGCGCCGCGCCCAGCACGGCACGCCCCGGAACGGCTCGCCCGGCAGGGGCACCAGCCGGGCTTCCGGCGGGGTCTGGGTGCTCCAGTCCAGGTCGTGGCCCCGCTCGTAGAGCCGGGCCAGTATGCCGGGCACGCCGTCCGTGGCGGTTGCGGCGGTGAGCACCTCGGCGCCCGGCCGGCCGGCCAGGTGCTCGGCCAGCAGGTCGCTGAGCTCGCCCCGGGAGCCCAGCTCCACGAACACCACGGGGCCAAGGGCGAGTTGCTCATCGGCAACGGACCTCAGACGGTCCGCGTGCAGGGGCGGGGCGGTGACGTCCCCCTCGGACAGCTGCGTGCGGTCCTCGTCGGTGAGGGTGCCGTTGAGGTGACGGACCGCGTAGCGGGAGAGTCCGGAGCTGATCAGTCCGTCCGGGGTGATCCCCGCCCGGACCAGCGCCGCGTGGGCGGCCAGCTGTCCCTTCACGGCATCGGCGTCGTGCTCCGGGAGCGGGAGGGCGCCGGGCAGGGGGTCCGTGCCGGAAAGCCCGGAGGGCAGTGCCGCGTCGCCTGACAGGAGGAACACGACACGGGGCCGCGCGGGCACGGAAGCCCCCTGGGCCCCCTGCGGCTCCGGAGCAGCCTTGGCTCCCGAGGCCGCGGCGGCCTCCGGCCACGCCGGGGACGGCCCCGTCCCTCCCCCGCCCGCCCCGCTCCAGGTCACCGCCGCCGCCAGTTCGGCCGCGAGGTGCCGGGTGCGGTCGGCCACCACGGCCAGCCGGAAGGGATGGTGCTCCCGGCCCGTGTTCAGGGTCCGTGCCACGTCGTCGAGGGTGAAATCGCCGGAGCGGAGCGCCAGCGAGAGCCGCTCGCACACCGCGTACAGGTCGGCCTCCGTGCGTCCCGAGACGCCGATCAGCCGGGCCGTGCCGTCCTGGGCCGGGCGCGGCAGCGCGGGCGGCTCCTCGACCACGCAGTGCGCGTTGACCCCGCCGAGGCTGAAGGAGCTGACGCCGGCTCGCCGGGGGCCGGCGGACCGCCACGGCCGCAGCGAGGTCACCACGTCGAGGCCGGCGCCGGTCAGGTCCACCTCCGGTGCGGCCTGCCGGAAGTGCAGGGACGGGTACAGCTCCGCGTGCCGCACGCTGAGGATCGCCTTGACCAGACCGGCGATGCCGGCCGCGTGGTCGAGGTGGCCGAGGTTGGTCTTCAGGGAGCCGATCGGGAGGGTGCCGCCCCGTCCTCGGCGCGCGAGGGCCAGGCCCTCCACCTCGACGGCGTCGCCCAGCCGGGTGCCGGAGCCGTGGGCCTCCAGGTAGCCTGCCGTGGCGAGGTCGAGGCCGGCCCGGTCCCAGGCACGGTTGATGACGTCGGCCTGGGCGCGGGCGCTGGGGGTGGCGATGGTGGCGGAGTGGCGGCCGTTGTGCGCGGTGGCGGTGCCCCGGATCACCGCGTGCACGTGCGCGCCCTCGTCCAGGGCGCGTTCGAGGGTGGTGAGGAGCAGGACCGCGCCGCCCTCTCCGGCGCCCGCGCCGTCCGCCGCCGCGTCGAAGGCGCGGGAGCGGGCGGTGGGCGAGGCGATGCCGGGGAAGTCGCCGACGGCTGCCGCCGGAGCGATGGCGTGGCGCAGGCTTACGCCGCCGACGACCGCGTACCCCGCTTCCGCGTCCCGGAGTTCGCGGCAGGCCTGGTGGACGGCGACGAGCGAGCCGTTGCACCCGGTGTCGACGCCGTAGCAGGGCCCGGTGAGGGCGAAGCGGTGGGCGACGCGGGCGGGGAGCGCGAAGGGCATGTTGCCCATGAGGCTGAGGGTGCCGGGTTCGCTGACGAACGGCAGGTATCCGTTGCCGGGCGAGCTGAACACCACGGCCGTCCGGCTGTCGCGCAGCGCCGCGGAGGTGTACCCGGCGTTCTCCAGCGCCTCCTGGGTGAGGTGGAGCGCCAGCCGGTGCTGCGGGTCGGTGACCTCCGCCTCGTGGCGGGAGAGGCCGAATCGCTCGTGGTCGAAGAGGTCGATCCGGTCCAGGTAGCCCATGTCGGGATAGTCAGGTTCCGGGTCGAGGCCGGTGGCGGCGATCCGCTGCGGGGGGACGGGGCGTACGGAGTCCCGCCCGGCGCGCAGGTTCGCGCGCAGGGTCGTGAGGTCGGCCGCCTCGGGCAGGCGGGTCGCGATGCCGATCACCGCGATGCCGCCGGGGGTGGCACCGGTTGTCTGCGCCTTCACGCGGAACACTCCTTCGTCACAGCTCGTAGGCGACCGGGGCGGGGCGGGCGGGCGGTGGTGGGGGGCCGGCGTCGCCGGTGTTCGCGGTCCGTTCTTCGAGGGCGGCCGTCTGGACGGCGATGGTGGTGAGGTCGAACAGCTCCCCCACGCGTACCGTTCCGGGCCACCGCTCCTCCAGGGCGCTGTACAGCTCGATGACCTTGAGCGAGTTGCCGCCGACGCCGAAGAAGTTGTCGTGGGGGCCTGCGTCCTCGTGTCCCAGCACCTCGGCCCAGATCTCCCGGACCGTGTTCCGGAGCGCGGACGGCCCGTCCTCGGTCCCGGGCCTGGGCGCTCCGCTACGGGACGCGGTCCGCTCGCCCCCGCCCCCGCCCCCGCCCCCGTCCGTGTCCCCGTCCGTGTCCCCGTCCCTGTCGGCAGGCCGGGAGCCGGGCTCTCCCGGGGCGGGCACGAGGGCGGCGAGGGACCTGCGGTCGGCCTTGCCGGTGGAGGTGAGGGACATCCGGTCGAGCGCCACGAACCGGTGCGGCAGCGCCTGCTCGACGAGGTGGAAGCGGCAGTGGCGGCGCAGTTCCCGGGGGGCGGGGACGGTCCGGTCCGGTGCGGGGGTGAGGAACGCGGTCAGGACCGGTTCGCCGTCCTGCGGCCGTGTACAGGTCACGACGGCCTGGTCGACGGCGGGATGGGCTTCGAGGGCGGCCTCGACGTCGCCGAGTTCGACGCGGGTGCCGCGGATCTTCACCTGCTGGTCGGTCCGGCCGTGGTAGTGCAGGGCGCCGGTGGCGTCGCGGTGGGTGATGTCGCCGGTGCGGTAGAGGCGGGCTCCGGCGGGGCCGAACGGGGAGGCGACGAAGCGTTCGGCTGTGAGGCCGGGCGCGCGGGCGTAGCCGAGGGCGACGAAGGCTCCGCCGATGTACAGCTCGCCCCTCTCTCCGGGGCCCGTCTCGCGCAGCCGGTCGTCCAGGACGTGGGCGGTGGCGCCGGGCCAGGGGCGGCCGATGGGGACGCGTTCCGCGTCGGGGTCGGGCCGGCTCTCGACGGTGCAGGAGACGACGGTCTCGGTGGGCCCGTACTCGTTGACGAGCCGGGCGCCCGGCAGCTGCGTGCGATGGGTCCTGACCAGCTCGGGCGTGCAGACCTCACCGGCGACGACGACGACCCGGAGGCTGTCGGGGAGTCGTTCGGAGCCGGCGAGGAGCAGCCGGTAGTAGGACGGTACGACGATAAGGTGGGTCGCCCGGTGGCGGTGGGCGAGCCGGGTGAACTCGGGAGCGAGCCGGAGTTCGCGCGCGGTCGGCAGCAGCAGGGTGTGGCCGTGCGAGAACGACCAGAACATGCCGGCGAGCATGCCGTCGAAGGAGAGGCGCATCGCCATCAGGAAGACCGAGGGGGCGGTGCCGTAGACGGTGCCGCGCGGGCGGACGGAGTCTGCGAGCTGGCGGCGGGTGACCACGACGCCTTTGGGCGGGCCGCTGGATCCCGAGGTGTAGATGAGGTAGGCGGGGGCGTTCTCCGGGACCGGGGGCGCGGTGGACGCGGCCGTG
The DNA here is from genome assembly GCF_053613315.1 of Streptomyces sp. JK94. Taxonomy (NCBI): domain Bacteria; kingdom Bacillati; phylum Actinomycetota; class Actinomycetes; order Kitasatosporales; family Streptomycetaceae; genus Streptomyces; species Streptomyces sp. JK94. Next base: position 45,914 of record NZ_JBSICH010000009.1, read on the forward strand.
CGGGCCCCGGCCTCGGCGAGGGCGGTGGGGTCGAGGTCCTCGGCGGGCAGGAGGGGCGGTGGGTCGGGAAGGCGGGCCAGCGTCCGGTCGTCCCGGCTGCCGATGACGACGGCGCAGTCGGTGTCGTGCAGGAGGGCTCGCAGTCTGGCTTCGGGAAGGTCGGGCTCCAGCGCGGCCCAGGCGGCGCCGACGCGGAGCGCGGCGAGGACGGCGACGACCGCGACGGCGCACTGTTCGAGCCGGAGGCAGACCGTGGTCCCGGGGCGGGCTCCGGCCGCGCGCAGTCGTGCGGCGAGTCCGGCGGAGGCGTCGGCCAGTTCGCGGTAGCGGAGCGCGGTGTCGCCGATGACGAGGGCGGTGGCCCGTGGGGTGCGGTCGGCCTGTGCGAGGAAGGCGTCGAGCAGCGACCCGGAGAGGGCCGGGGCCCCGCCGGCCCGCCCGGCGGTCACATCCGTGCCCTCGGCGGCCGTTTCGGTGCCTTGGCCCGGTCCGGCCGCTGCGGTCCTGCGGACCGGGCCGGCGGGTGCTCCCGTCCTTTCGGCCCGCTCGCTCGCTCCGGCCCGCTCAGCGGTCACTTCGGTCTCCTCGTACGGAACGGACGAGCAGTCGGACGTGGCTGCCGGGCTCGCGGACCGGATGGTCGGCCGGCACTTCGAGCACCATCGGCGCCCCGTCGCCCGTGTCCCGCGTGACGGGCGCGTATCCGGCGAACCGCAGGGTGACGAGCATGGTGCGGTTCACCGCGGTCGGTACGAAGTGGGTGACGGGTCTGCGGCCCTCGGCGCGGGCCTGCCGGACGATGTGGGAGAGCATCAGCTCTCCCGCGCCCCGGGACGCGACCCGGCAGGACATCAGCAGCAGCCGCAGCACGGACTCGGTCGGGGTGAGTTCGGTGACGGAGAGGCCGACGATGCCGTAGTCGCCGAATCGGTCGCTGAGCCGGGCGAGCCTGACCTGGTGGTCGGGTGCGGCGATCAGGCGGCGCAGGTCCTCCTCGCCGTAGACCAGGCCGGTGCTGTTGAGCTGGTGGGTACGCACGGTGAGTTCGCTGGCGCGGGCGAGGTCGCTCTCGGTGGCCGGGGCGATCTCCATGACGAGGCCGAGCGAGGCGAGGAAAGCCCGCCGGTCGCCCCCGGACTCCTCCTCGGCCTGGCGGCGGCGCCATTCGGTGCGGTAGAGCAGGCGTCGGCCGGCCGCCTCGGCGGTGACGTGCGCGGGACGGAACTCGGGGAGTCCGGGGAGCTGCCCGGCGAGGTCGGCGGGATAGCAGCGGACCATGGGGAGCGCGGCGAGGACCTCGGCCCGTTCGGCGGGGTCGTTGTCGATGAACGCGACGGTGTCGAGGCCGATGTTGAGGGTCTCGGCGATGTGCCGTACGGCGGCCGATTTGTCGCCCCAGCCGATCCGCGCCGCGCAGAACCATTCCCCGAGCCCGGTGGCGTCGAGGTGAGCGGTGGCGGTGGCGTGGTCGCCGCGGCTGGCGGCGGCGTGCAGGATGCCGCGGGAGTCCAGGGTCTTCAGGGTCGTCGTCGCCGGCGGGAAGGGCGGGGGGTGATCGCCCTCCAGGACCACGCCGTCCCAGAGGGTGTCGTCCAGGTCCCAGACGAGGCACTTGACGGTGGGCCGTGCCGCGGTGGCGGTCATGTGACCGCTCCGAAGCGGCGTAAGAGCTGTTCGGCCATATGGGATTCGGCCACTTCCTGGGCTCCTTCGATGATCTCCATGACCTTGGCGTCCCGGTAGTGCCGTCCGGCGCGGCTGTCCGGGGCGATGCCGGCGGCGCCCAGGACCTGCACGGCGGCCCGTCCGGCCTCGGCGCCGGCGTCGGCAGCCGCGTACTTCGCCATGATCGTCTCGGTGACGCCGTGACCGGGGCCGCGGGTCCTGGCGCGTGCGGCCCGGGCGGCGAGTTCGCGGGCGGCGGCGGCCCGGACCGCGCTCCGGGCCAGGAGTGCGCCGACCGACTGGTGGCGGCCGAGCGGCACTCCGCCCTGGAGCCGGGTCGCGGCGTGCGCGGCAGCGTCGGCGACGCAGGCCTCCGCCATGCCGACGCAGCCCCAGGCGACGGTGTAGCGGCCGTGGTCGAGAGCGGTCGCGGCGACGTGCGACAGTCCGGCGCCGGGCGGGGCGATCCGGTGGCCGGCGGGGACCCGGACGCCGTCCAGGGTGACGTGGGCGATCCCGGCGGCGCGCATGCCGAGCTGGCCGGTGACGGACTCCCGATGAACGCCGGGCCGGTCGGTCTCGACGAGGACGGTGGTGAGTCCCTCCGCGTGGCGGCCGAGGACGAGCAGGACGTCGGCGTTCTGCCCGCACGTGACCCATCTCTTGCGGCCGGTGACGAGGAGTCCGTCGCCGGAGCCCTCGACGGCCGTCGTCACCTCGCCGAGGGCGCTGCCGGCCCCGTCCTCGGTGGCGGCGAAACCGGCGGTGAGAGTGCCGTCGGCCAGGCGTGGCAGCCAGTCGGCGCGCTGGGCCCGGGTCCCCCAGCGCAGCAGTGCCGCGGCGACCATGGACTGGACGGTGAGCAGGCCGCGCAGGGCGCTGCAGACACCGCCGAGGTGGGCGGCGATCTCTCCCAGGTCGGCCGGGGTGAGGTCCCGTCCGCCGTGTCGGGAGGGGAGGTCGGCGGCGAGGAGGCCGGTGGCCGCGAGGGCACGCAGGGCGTCCGGCGGCACGCGGCCCTCGGCGTCCCACCGGCTCGCGGGTTCCCGGACCCGGGCGGCCAGTTCGGCGGCGGCGGCGACCAGGGGCGAGGTCCCGGTCGCGCCGTCCGCCTCAGCTGTCGCCGGCATGGGCCGGGGCGGTTTCGGCGCCGGCCTTCTTGGCGTGCACCAAGGCGGTGAGGCGGCGGGCGGTGCGGAAGCTGTCGAGATCGAGGTCCTCGACCTCGACGGTCAGCTCGAACCGGTCCTCGACGTAGGTGACGAGTTCCAGCGCGAACAGCGAGTCGACGAGCCCGAGGGCGAAGTAGTCGTCGTCGGGGCCGACCTCCCTGCGCAGGGCCTCGGTCAGGAAGCGGGTGATCTCGTCGAGGGTTTCCGCGGGTCCACGGCTCATGCGATGCTCCCCGGTCCGCTCGGCGGACCTGTCTCGACCAGCAGGACGCTCCACGCCGCCACCGGGCTCACGTTGATGAGGACGGCGAGTTCGCCCTCGGCCAGTTCCTTGCGGTCCAGGGCGGTGGAGAGGTTCAGGAAGGTGTCGTTGGCGCCCAGGTGGCCCAGGGCGCGGAGGTTGTCCCGGCAGGACGGCAGCAGGGCGATGCCGAGGGACTCCTCGATGAAGGCCAGGCCGCCGGCCGAGAGGTTCTGGCTGACGTAACCGGCGATGTCGGCGCGGGTGAGTCCGTTGCGCGCGAGCAGTTCGGCGACCAGGTCGGCGAGGCGGTTCCTGGTCTCCATGGCGAGCCGGAAGGAGTAGCCCGGCAGGTCGGAGCACCTCTCGCGCCACTCCGCGGTGGGGCGGTCGCGGTACTCCAGGCCGAAGAGGTCCCAGTAGTGGCCGTTGGTGCACTGGAGGAGGTCGAGGAGGTGGACCGGCGCGGCGGTGTGGGGGCGGCCGAGCAGGAGCGCCAGGCCGCTGTCGCCGTTGACGGTCACCGGGTGCCGGTAGCGCCGGGCGGCGGCCGGCTTGCTGCCGTGCACGACGAGCACGGGTCCGAGGCCGGGGTCGGCGGCGAGCAGGCCGCGGGCGGTGAGCAGCGCGGGGGTGGAGGAGACGCAGCCGAGTCCGCCGACGGAGAAGGTGAGCGCGGTGCCGGCGCCCAGCGCGTGCTGGAGCCGGGTGGCCTCGGAGCTGATCAGGGTCTCGGGGGCGCGCGGTTCGACGAGGATCAGGGCGCCGAGCGCGGCGGCCGGGATCCCGGCGGTGTCGAGGGCGTCGCGGGCGGCCCGTTCGGCGAGGCCGGCGGCGGTGAGGCCCTCGTCGACGGCGACGGTGTCGATGCCGAGTCCGCGGCAGGTGAGCTGTTCGGCCTCGTCGAGCCCGGCGAGTTCGGGGAGGTCCGCGAGGGGCCGGGGGCGGTCCGGCAGGTGCCGGCCGACCGCGTTGATCGCGACCCTCGGTGCGGTGGTGCGGAACGTGCCCTCGGCGCCCATGTGGCCCCCCGCGTTTCGACGCTTCGTCAGCGGAACACTAGGGCCGTCATACGGTATTGCGCAAGTACGTAATAACTTAACCAGAGAGGGTCTGCATCTGGAATGCTGAGGTCCTCCCCGACGTCTCCCACCGCGAAAGGCGCCATCGTGCAGACCCTCTGGAAACGCCACGGCCTCGTGTTGGTCGCGGGTGCCGTGTGCATCCTCGTCAACCGCCAGGGAATGGGCCCGTTATGGTTCACCGGGATCGCCCTGCTCGTCGGCGGCCTGCTGATGCGCCGTGCCATGACCCTCGGTCAGCGGCCGCGCGACGAGGTCCCTCCGCTGCCGCTCGCGATCCCGGTGTCCGGCCGCTGGATGGCCCGTAACGGCCCCGCGACCAAGGTGCCCAGCCACACCCACAACCTCGCGCAGACCTACGCCATCGACCTTGCCCGGCGCCCGGCGCCGGAGCCCGTCTGGCTCTGGCCGGTGGCCCGTCGCCCCGAGTCCTACCCGACCTTCGGTGAACCCCTGTACGCGCCCGCCGATGCCCGCGTCGAGTCCGTATCGGACCGGCAACGGGATCACTTCACGCGGACCTCGCTGGGCGGACTGTTGTACGTTCTCGCCGAGACGTTCATCCGCTCCCTCGGCGGTCCCCGGCACCTACTGGGCAATCACGTCGTCCTCGATCTCGGCGACGGCACGTACGCGGTCTTCGCGCATCTGCGGCGGCACTCGGTCAAGGTGGCCGCGGGCGACCTGGTGAAGCGTGGCCAGCCGCTGGCCGAGTGCGGCAACTCGGGCAACTCCGCCGAACCGCACCTGCACTTCCAGCTCATGGACGGCCCCGACTTCACCTCGGCCCGCGGCCTCCGCTTCACCTGGCGGTTCCGGGACGACAACGGCGAGGAGCACGAGGGCGCCCCCGCCGACAACACCTGCTTCGTCCCGGTCGACTCGCTTCCGACGGTCCCCTACACCGCCCCGTGACCCGGTTCGAGCAGGAAGCGGGCGAACCTCACGCGGCCGTCCTCGGCGAACTCCCCGAAGACGAAGACCTCCTGGGTCTTCGACGGCTTACCGCCCCGGCTGGTGGTGTACCGGGCCGCGAAGCGGTTGCCGTCCCGCAGCGCCTCGTGCACCTCCACCGGGTACGCGTGCTTCCGCGCGCGGCCCTCCTCCAGCGCCTTCAGCACCCCTGACCGCTGCATCGTCTCCCCCCCGATCACGTGCACGGCGTCGGGGGTGAAGAGCCGGTCGTACACCTCGGCCACCGGCAACGCGCTGTCGTACCCGTCCGCGTAGTAGGTGTTCAGGAAGTGCGCGGGGTCCTGCGCCGGCGTCGGCTCGACGCCCGCCTCGGGCCGCGGCGCGGGTACCGTGCCCGGCGCGGGACGGGCCGCACTGTCGTACGGGATCTCTCCTCCGGCACCGGACCAGCCGGTTCCCGTCGTCGCAAAGGTCATGGTGCGCGCCACCCGCCCGTCCTCGGCGATCTCCGCGAAGACGGCCTTCTCCGTCGCGCTCTGCACCTTCCACATCATCGGCGTGCTGACCGTGTACCGCACGGCAGCGAGGCGTCCCTCCACATCGACCTCGTGGATGTGGAGCTCGTACGGCGCACCCAGGGCCCGCCGCGACTCGATGTCGCGCAGCATCTTCTTCCGGTCCCACACCTTCCCGTTGACCACATGGGTCCCCGCGGGCAGGTGGTAGCGGTCCCAGACCTGCTCGACCGGCTCCGAACCATCGAACGCGTCGGCATGGAAGGTGCGCAGATATCCCGTGAAGTCCTCGGCGGCGAGGATGTGGTCGGCGGTACTCATGCTGTTCTCCTGGCTGTCGGGCGGGACGTGGCACCACCCTGCGGCCCGAGGGGCGGCGGGGTGGACAAATGAAACTCGCGCCGCAGCGCGGCCCGGGCGGCGAGGTAGCCACACATGCCGTGCACGCTCGGCCCGGGCGGAGTGGACGCGGAACAGAGATACACGCCGGCCAGCGGCGTGCGGTACGGATTCCAGGCAGGCACCGGCCGGAACACGGACTGCGTGAGCGTGATCGCCCCCGCGCCGATGTCGCCCCCCGGATAGTTCGGGTTGTACGCCTCGTACGCGGCCGCAGAGATGCCCCGGGCGGCGATCACCGTGTCGGCGAAGCCCGGGGCGTACCTTTCTATACGGCGAGTGATCAGTGGCACCGGGTCCCGGTCGTCGCCGTTCGGCACGTGCGCGTACGCCCACAGCGGGCGGCGGCCGCGCACCACGCGCCCGGGATCCGCCACCGCCGGGTCGACGAGCAGGACGAACGGCTCGTCGGTCGGCTCGCCGCGGACGGCGGCGTTCTCCGCAGCCAGCGTCTCGGCACGGGTGCCGCCCAGGTGCACGGTCCCGGCCCGTCCCACCTCGGGGTCGGTCCACGGCACGGGCCCGCTGACCAGGAAGTCCGCCTTGGCAGCGCCGGGACCGTAGCGGAACCGGCCCAACGCCCGCCGGTAGGACGCCGGAAGCCGGTTTCCCGCCAGGACGAGCAACCCCTTCGGCGTCGTGTCCAGCATGATCACCGGGGCGTCCAGCTCGGCCAGATCCCTTACCCGGTGATCCGTGTGCACCACTCCTCCGTGCGCCCGCAGATCCGCCACCAGCGCCTCGGCGATCCGGACGCTGCCACCCCGCGGCAGGGGCCAGCCGCTCGCGTGAGCGAGGTGCCCGAGCAACAGCGCGATGGCTGCGCCGGGAAAGCTTGGCAACCGCCCCACAGCGTGCGCGGCGACGCCGGCGAGCAGGGCTTGGCCGGCCTCGGTACGCAGCCCGCTGCCCCGTGCAAGGTGGCCCAGGAGACGGGGACCGAGGAGTGCGGGTACGGCGGGGTCCTCCGGAAAGGTCCGCTGGCCGGACAGCACGAAGTCGGTCACTCCCCTACTGTGCCTCACCAGCGGGGCCATCAACCGCCGCCAGCGTGGCCCGTCCGCGCCGAGCCGGGACGCCGTCTCCGCCAAGTCGCGGGGGGCGAGCCCGGAGACACCGCCGTCCAGTGGGTGCGCGTAGCCGACCGGCGGGTGCAGCAGGTCGACCCCGCGTGCTCCCAGGTCGAACTCACGGAAGAAGGCGGATGCCGCCGCCATCGGGTGGACCGCCGCGCACACGTCGTGCCACACCTCTGAGTCGAACAGCGCCTCCCCGCGCAGGCCGCCACCCGGGGTGGAGGCCTGCTCGTGGACGTGCACCGTCAGACCGGCGCGGGCCATGGTGACGGCGGCTGCCAGCCCGTTGGGCCCGCTGCCGACCACCGCGACATCGGGACGGGTCATGCCGGCGCCGCCTCGGTGGCGAACTGCTGCCCGGCGAGCCGCCGGTACACCTTGTCGGACTCGACCAGCTCGTGGTGGGTGCCGATCGTCCGGATCCGGCCGTCCTCCATCACGAGGATCCGGTCCGCGTGCACCACCGTCGACAGCCTGTGTGCGATGGCGAGCACGGCGCACTCCCCCGCCGCCTCCGTCATCGTGTCCCGCAGCGCGGCCTCCGTGTCGCTGTCCAGGTGTGCAGTGACCTCGTCCAGCAGGATCACTTCGGGCCGCTGGAGCATCGTGCGGGCGATCGCGAGCCGTTGGCGCTGTCCGCCGGAGAGACCGGCACCCCGCTCGCCGAGCTCCGTGTCCAGACCGTCCGGCAGTCCGGCCACGAACTCCTCCAGGCTCGCCAGCCGCAGCGCCCGAGTGATGTCAGCGTCGTCCGCCCCCGGATTCGCGAACGTGAGGTTCTGCCGAATCGTGCCGCGCAGCAGCGGCGCGTCCTGCTCCACGTACCCCACCATCGCGCGGAGTTCGGCGAGCCCGAGCGTGGCCGTGTCGTGGCCCCCGACCCGGATCGTGCCGGACTCCGGCCGGTAGAAGCGCTCGATCAGCTGGAACATCGTCGTCTTGCCGGCGCCCGAAGGACCTACGATCGCGGTCAGACCGCGGCGCGGCAGGGTGAAGGAGACGTCGCTCAGGACCGGCACGCCCTCGCGGTACGCGAAGCCGACCCCCTCGAACTCGACGGCCGGCATGGTGTCCGCGACCGGTCGGCGCTCCGGCACCGCCCGGGCGTCGCCCTCCTCCTCCTGCGGGATGCCGCCCAACTCCTTGACCCGCTGGACCGCTGCGCGCCCCTGCTGGATCTGGCCGATCGACATGAACAGCATCACCAGCGGCGCGACCACGTAGAAGAGGTACATCACGAACGCGGTGAGGTCGGCGGGCGACAGCGAACCGGTCGCGACCCGCGCCATGCCCCAGGCGATGACCACGGCCAGCGACAGCTGCGTCCCCACGTTCATCATCGGGGTCAGCAGCGCGCTGAACCCGCTCACCCGGATCCCGCTCACCCGGACCCGCCCGGCGAGCCGGCCCAGCTCCTCGGTCTCCCGCTCCTCCGCGCGCGATGCCTTGACCGTGGTGATCGCGCCCAGCACGCGCTGGAGGCCGGAACCGAACGCGCCCACGTTCTCCCGGGCCTGCAGGGCGGCCACCCGCACCTGGCGGGCCAGCAGCAGCGCGATCCCGCTCGCCAGGCCCAGGCAGGCGACCGTCGCGAGCAGCAGTTTCCAGTCGAGCCGGGCCATCAGGACGACCGAGCCGATCACCATGAACACGGAGGACACGACCTGCGCCAGGGCCTGCGTGATGACCAGGCAGGCGATGGAGGTGTCGGACACGGTCCGCGAGAAGACGTCCCCCTGTTCGAGGCGTGAGAAGTGCGGGAACTGACTGCGCAACAGCCGACCGCCGAGGATGCGCCGTACGTCGAACGTGATGTTCTCGCCGGCCCGGCCGATCGTGTACGCGTGCCCCGCGCTCAGCGCCGCGTCCGCGACGAAGAAGACCGCGATGAGTGTGATGGTGCCGGCGATCGGCTCGCCCGACGCCACGCCGTCGATCAGCCGGCCCAGCATCCAGGGCTGGGCGAGCGTGGCGGCCGCGCCCACCAGGCCCATGCCGACGCCGACGATCAGCAGGACCCGGTGGCCGCGGACGATCTCCCGCAGGTTCACGCGGGCTTGGTGTACGAGGCGATGAACAGGCCGGCGGCGGGGACGTACGGGGCGCGCTCCCAGTCGCTGTAGTGCCCCTCGGGAACCAGGCCGGCGTCCCGGGCGTACCCGTCCACTTCGTCAGGCGTCAGCAGCCGCACCGTCTCGGTGCCGATGCGGTGGGTGCCGTCCGCCTCGTACCAGACCGTGGACACCTGCCAGATCCGCTGGTCCGCCACGAGCATCGCGTGCAGGTGGATGGCCGTGTTCGGCTCGGCGTACGGCAGGAAGATCGACGCACGCGTCTGGCCCTCGTGCTGGGCGACGATGCCCGGCCGGTTGTGCGCCTCGACCACCAGACGGCCTCCGGGCCGCAGCTGCTCGGCGGCGCGGGCGATCGCCTCCCGCTGGCCGTCGGGGTCAAGGACGAGCGAGAGGGTGGAGCAGACGCAGTAGACCAGGCCGAACTCGCGGCCGGAGCGGTAGGTCCGGATGTCCGCCAGCTCACCGGTCACCTCCCCCCGGTCGCCCTTCTTCTCCAGAGCGGTCAGCATCTCCGGCGAGGAGTCGACACCGAGCACGGGACCGACGCGGTGCGACAGGGGCAACGCGATCCGGCCGGTGCCGACGCCGAGCTCCAGCGTCCCCGAGGCGGGATCCGGGTGGAGCGCGGCGAGTCCGTCGACGGCGGCCCGGGTGGAGGCGTCGTCCTGGAAGATCCGGTCGTACCAGCCGTCGAACTGCTTGCCGTACCCGATGTCCGCAATAGTCATTGCTTCTCCGTTCCTGCGTGAGTGATACCGCCGTGCGGAATTCTGATCTCTCAGGCGGCTTTCAGGAATCCGGGCGCAGGGGCGACCATCGGCTGATAAGTGGAGACGTAGAGAACCTCGGGATCCTCGCTGTCGTCATGACCGCTGGCACGCACGACGGAGAACTGGAATCCCCGCGCGGCGGAAACGTCCTGAGCGTCCCTGATCTGCTTTCTGATGAATTCGGCCAGCACCCGGAACGAAGGAGAACCTGTCGGGTCCTCGCCCTTCGCGATGTTTTTGATGATGGCACTGCAGATATCGAAAACCGCTTTTTCGGTCCGCCGGGACGAGAACCATATCGCCTGGATCATCCGACGGTTCTGGATCAGGTCCAACTCGATCCAGGGCGAGGTTTCGCGGTTTTCGTCGAGAGTGCGGTAGAGGTAGTGGTAGTCGTGCGTCGCGGGGTTCGGCGCGAAGAACTTCCAGTTCGGAACGAGCGAGAACAGGTCCTTGTTCCGCCCGCGCTCGAACGCCGGGTGCGGATGCTGCGCGGCCAGCGTCGTCAGAAGCAGCGCGGCCCCCATCGCGCGCGTGACGGCGCCCGGTCCCGTGAGGGTGTCCTTGACGAATGCGGCGGCCTTCACTTCGATTCCTCCACCTTCTCCGGGACGCTCCCGGCCGGTTCGCCGCCGTCGCCGGCCGGCGGTGTGCAGTGCTCCTCCACGAAGCCCATGATCAGGTCGGCCACCGTCCGCGCGTGCCGGGCGTCGGTGAGGATCGTGTCGTGCCCGCCCTGCTCGACGACCGTCACGTCACCGTGGCCGCCGGCCTGCTGGTGGGACCGGACGATGTCGTGATACATCAGCAGCTGGTCCGGGTCCATGTCGACCGTGACCTGCGCGGCGACGACCAGCCCTGGGGCCCGCACAGGGGCCAGGTCGCCTTCGTAGGCCTCCAGTTCCGCGCGAACGGCCTGCCATTCGCGGGAGGCCGCCTGCCAGAGGCGCGCGTCGGTGTACAGAGCGAAGGCCTTGTCCCGGTACGAGGACGGGAGGTGGTCCACCCAGTTGGGGCGGGTCATGAGGGCACCGGTGCCCAGCCGCGTCCAGCGTGCCAGCTCGGCCAGCGACGTGGTGAACAGCTCGCTGCCTCGCCGCTGCCGGTCCGATCGGATCAGCTGCGCCGGGTGCGTCGGGTCGAGGTAGACAACGCCGGCCACGCGGTCGCCGAGTCGCTGCGCCACCCGACGGTTGAGCTCGGCGCCAAGGGAGTGCCCGACGAGCACCACCTGGCGGTCGTCCGGCAGAGCCTCGCGGATCAGGTCCTCCAGGTCGTCCACCGACTCCTGTACGGAGTAGGGGGCGTCCCGCAGCCGACGGCTGGGCCCGTAGCCCGCGCGCGCGTAACTGAGCACCGGCTGGCCGAAGTCGAACGCCAGTCGCTCGATCATCCATGAGAAGTGCTCGGTGGTGGAGGCGAGGCCGTGGTTGAAGACCAGGACGGGGCGGCCGGCCAGGTCCCGGCCGCCGACGTCGTACGAGAGCGTGTTGCCGTACCGGGTGGTGATGGTACGGGAGTTGGGCCAGCCGGCCAGCGCGTGGGCGCGGCGCTGCGTGGCCGCGACACCAGCAGCGGTGACCCCGGCCGCGAGGAGCATGAGCGCAGTCTTGACCATCCGGTCGTCGCGGCCGGCGACCACCGGGAACGTCTTGGGCGCGGACGTGTACGCGACCATGGGGTGCATCGCGGGGAACGCCGTCATGAAGCGGCCCAGCCCCATCACGAAGGCATTGACCACGTGGAAGCTACCGGCTGCGCCGATCATCGGCCGGGTCATCCGCCCGCCGGCGAGGTACACGACGGGGAAGAGGCATTCCATGGCCAGGACCGCGTGTTGCGTGATCTTGCTGGCGCGGGGGTAGCGCTGCGTGAGCCGGTACGCGCGCTCGAATCCGTAAGTGCGGGTGCGCAGGACGCCGGGAAGGGCGGAGCCGTCACGCCACTTCGTCCCGGCCAGTTTTGCCAGGCCGGACAGCGAGTAGGACATGTTCGCCTGCATCGCGAGGTACCACATCAGGGCATCCTGGACCTCGGGGCTGCGGGACAGCCGCGCGAGGCCGGTGACCGCTTGGACCTGGGTGGCCACCTGATCGGAGCCGTCCGTGCCGTAGCGGTGGCGGGCTTGCAGGACGGTGGTGGTGACGCCGAGGTAGAGGTCGCCCGCCGCTCGCCACCGGCTGTTGCCGGGGGCGAGCATCGCCAGGCTGCACGCCACGCGCGAGGCGTGCAGGGCCATCGTGGTGCGCCTGCCGCTCACCAGATCGGTGAGCTTCTGGATGGCCGGCATCCTGCTCTCCGGCGTCTGCCTCATGATGTCCCAGTCGTTGAGGCCACCAGGCTTCAGGTTCCGGTGCTGATGCAGGTATTCGAGGGACGAGGAAAGACTGGAGAGGGCTGCCAGGCGTTCCGATATGCCGATCGCGCGAGTTCGTGAAATCGGAATCGGGGAAAAAATCGCACGGGGAAGCCGCTTTAAGACATTCATACCGAAGTTTTACTCCGCGTCGAATCGGCCGTGGGCGCCGCCGAACGGTAGGATCGAGCGCCTGCCGGGCCACGATTCCAGCGTGGCCCGGCAGGTCTCTTCGCCTCCGAACTCAGCTCCCGGGAGACGTTCCCGAGAAGCCGCCAAGGCTCCTCATGCGGTGCTCAGTCGGACGCGAGCACTCAGTCGTTCGCTCCGGCTTCGTACGCCTGAACGGTGACCCACGCCGCACCCGCACCGCCCGCGAATCCGACGCCGAAGGCGATCAGCGTCGGGGTGGCCTGCACGGGCATCATGACGCCGAACTCGCCGTGCGCCTCGTCCGAGAGGTGCTGCGGGGTGACAGCGACGACGCTGTCCACGATCCTGCTCATTGCGATGTCCTCCTAGGGGTCGGTCGTGCGGGGTTACAGGGGTCAGCCGACGACGCGGCCGGTGACGTAGGCGCCGACCACGGCGCCGGCGCCGGCGACGGCACCGCCGACGTACCAGCAGGTGGCCACCGCGGCCGGGGTGGCCAGGACCGGCGCCGCGTCGTCGTCCTGGTAGCCCTGCTCCAGGGTTCCGAGGTCCTGCGTGTTCATGAATACGGCGATCTTGTGCTCCATTACCTGTATCTCCCGTCTGTTGATAGCGAATTGGACGTCCGATCCGGGACCGACAGCCCTCCCTGGGCCACGCGACATGAAATGGATTGCCCCCCGCACTGAGCTGGAAAAGCCGGAGAGCTCGTCGAGCGAGGTACACGGCTCTTACCTACGCACGGCACAAACAGATCGGAATTTCCGATTCCGAGGGTTTCATCAACGCGCGACGACTTACAATCCGGTTCCACATCGATGCCACCCAGAACGAATGCCCGACGGCTCGTAAAGGCGTCACCATCCACCTTTCGAGCGTCTGTTCCCAAGGTGCGCGGATCACGCTAGCCGATGCTCGATCGTCCGCAACAGGCCACCCCGATATTCTGACTTGATCTGACACGGCCGACCTGAAGATCTTGGTGCTCCGGATGTGGCCCCACGTGGTCCTTCCTCGAATATGTCCGAGTCAAAGCTTCAGTAAAGGTTGTCTACATAGGGCCAAATGTTGACCAAGAGCTCACGGGGTTCACTCGTCGCTGACCTAGCTGTACTGCCCAGCCAGGTCGGTCGACCGGCCGGACAAGAGAGCGACGCCGGCCCCGGACCTGATCGGCCGCGATTTCCACGCCGAGCGGCCCGGGACCAAGCCGGTCGGTGACATCACCCACCTGCCTCCACCGCCGCGGGCTGGCTCTGCCTCGCCTGCCGGCTGGACCTGGCCACCCGCGAGGTCGTCGGCTGTGTCATGGCTGACCATCATCGCGTTACCTGCTCCACGCAGAAATTTCGGCCCCTTGGTCTTGACGAGATCGACGGCTCCTGAGTACCGGGCAAGACCCGCGTACCCGCGCCCGGCGCTCGTCAGGTGCTTCCAGGGCGTCGGATGCCGCGGGCCCGTCACCGCCGTCCCCGCGCGCGTCACCGTCGAACACGCCCTCGCCGACCACAAACGCCGGCAGCGACTGACCGTCGGCGGGAGGGCCTCACGGTGACGGTACGAGAAGGCAAGGGAGCGTGTGAGATCGCGGTGGCGCTTCCGCCGCGCTGCTGTCCGCTCTCGTCGTCGGCGCATCACGCGCTCACGCTCCCCCGCCGTGCGCCCGCCCTCAGCCGTCGCAGGTACGTAGCGGATGTTCGCCTTCGACGACGTCCACTGCGACGAGGGCGCGGCCAGCGTGCGCCCGGGCGACTTCGCCGAGACCGCGTCGCGCGTCGTGCGGGTTCTTCAGGTGCCGGAGGCGGTGGTGGGGCCGCCGGGCGACGCGTTCCTGGCCGCGGTGCGTGATCTGGCCGAGCGCGCCCACGCCTGGGGCAGCCCGGCGCAGGTGGCGCGCATGGTCGAGGCGCACCGCGGCTGGTTCTACGGCGTGCTGTGGGAGTTCGGGTGCCGGATGCGGGGGGCTCGGCCCGTCCCGCAGCACGTGCTGCGGGACGGCCGGGATGTGTGATCAACAGCGGTTGAAAAGGCCCCAGTCCCAGCCGGACCAGCCCTCCCCGTGTCTGCCGGCCCGCCCCTTCCACCAGCCCCGGAGGGCCCTTACGCGTCACATCAGCCAGAACCCGGTGAAGAGGCACAGCACGGATGTGGTCAGAAGAGGACGACACGGGCATCGCACCCGCCTTCGGAATCCGGACCGGATTCCAGGCGCCCGGGACAGCCGGCGATTCAACGCAGTCCCCCCCGGCACCCTCCACCCGCGCAGGGGCGTCCGTGAAGGGGGCGCGGAAGCACGGCCGATGGGCCCGCCCGACAAGCACCCGGCCGCGTGGCAACCGGGCGTGACGAGGCACGCTCCCGTGGGCGCCCGCCCGCGGTCCCGGGCCGCGGCACCCGGCGGACCGCCGGCCCTCACGCCCCGAGGAGGGGGTTGGCCAGCGGCCGGTAGCGGGCGTCGGCGCCGTCCGCGCCCGTCCAGCGGAGCAGGAGGTTGGTCTTGCCGGGGAGGGTGGGTGAGGCGAGGAGGGCGGGGATCTCGGGCAGGGCGTGGCGGGCCAGTTCCCGGCGGACGGCGGGCCAGGGGTCGAAGCCGGGGCGGGGCTCGGCGAGGGCCGCGGCGATCTCCGCGAGGTGGTTGACGACCAGGCAGTACACCAGCCGTTCCCAGCCGGCCGCCCGGGAGGTCTCCGGGAGGAGCCGGACGCCCTCCGCGTCCCGGAAGAGGGCCTGCACCGGTGTTCCGGACGCGTCCACGGCGACCAGTGTGTTCTGGAGGTGCGCCTCCAGGACGACGCCGTCGTCGGCGAAGGCGGTCAGGACGGGCGGGACGACGGCCGCGAGGTAGGCGTCCCACCAGGCCGCCGGGTCGGTGGTGGCCTCCAGCGGGCTGCCCTCGAAGCCCTCGACGAGCGCGGCGGCCAGCAGCGGGGTCGCGCCCGGCGGGACGCGGTCGCGCAGTCCGTCGCGGACGACGACGGCCAGTTCCTCGAAGGCGAAGTCCGCGGTGCGGTGGCCGCGGTCGGAGAGCCAGGCCGCCGGGGGGCCGACGGCGTCGAAGGCCTCGGTGACCGCCGTGTCGGTCCGGCGCAGTTTCAGCAGGTCGTGGCGCCACAGACGGCGGATGTCGTTGGTGATGCGGACGTCGAGGCTGAACTTGAGGAACAGGTCGCGCCCCGGAAGGTACTCGGGGGCGTACACCGTGCGGATCGCGGCCGTCGGCCAGACGGGGAAGCCGGTGGTGCCGAACCGGACGATCCGCCCGTCGGCGAAGGCCGGGGCCAGGGCGCTCGCGGCCAGCTCCAGCTGCCAGGGGTGGGCGGGCAGCAGCCGGTACCCGGGCGGGGCCTGACCGAGGGCGTCCAGGGCGGCGGTGTCGCCCTCGTCGACGACCGTGTCCTCGCGCACGCCGAGCAGGGTCAGCGGGAAGCGGGCGTGCGCCTCGGGCGCGTACGGCAGCCAGGCGGCGGGCGGGCCGCCGCCGCGGGCCTTCGGGGCGGGGTGGTGGGTGTGGCCGGTGAGCAGGGCCTGCTCGGAGCGCAGGTACGGGTCCCCGGGCGGGGTGGCCCGCGCCCGTGCCGTCAGCAGGGCGGCCACCGCGTCCCGGCTGCCGGTCATCTCGGCGGGCAGTTCGTGGTTGGACACACCGGTGTGCCGGCGCAGTTCATCGGCGACGAGCTCCACCAGTCCGGCGTGGTCGACGCGGTGCCAGCCGTCCGCCGTGCAGATCTCCGGTTCGGCGGGGCGGCGGCCGCCCCGCACCCGCAGCAGTCCGCCGCCGGGCAGCCGGTACACCGGCCGGGCTCCGGGGTCCGGCAGCGGTTCGGCCACTTCGCGCAGCAGGCAGTTCAGCAGCGGTGCGCCCGCGTAGGCGTCGGCGCGGCGCGCGACGTCGTCCCGGGTGTCGGCGTCCCGGGCGGCGCCGGCGGGCGGGGGCAGGAGATCCACGCGTTCCACTCGTTCCCTACGGTCGGTCCATCGCGGAGAGGACGGAGACGATCACGACGATCAGTATGTCTCTCGTCGTCCCTCCACCGTGCCGCCGCATTCGTACCCGAGGAGCAGAACGTGCATCGTCCCCGCAGCGCAGAGGCCGAGGTCGCCGACGAGCTGGCGGCCGTCCGTCCCACTCTGGCCGCCCGGTTCGCGGCCGAGCTGCCCGGCGCCCGCGCGGCCGTGCTGACCCGGCTGTGGCGTGCCCTCGCCTTCGAACCACTGCCGTGGATCGGGGGCCGGGAGTCCTGCGGGGACGGACTCGCCCTGCGTCTTCGGGACGGCCGTCGGCTGACCGGCCCGGCCGCCGACCCCTGTCGCACGGACGCGTACGTCCCGGTCGTACGGCTGGACGAGGTCCCGTACGACGCCCCGGAGCGGCTGATGCGTGACCTCGCCGTACCGCACTCGGCGGGATTCGCCGCCGAACTCGGGCACAGTACGGCGTCGTTGGCGCTGTCGCGCGCAGCCCAGCCCCCGCCGGCGGGGAAGGAGACGACGCCGAGGGATCACCCGGACGAGTGGCCGGACAGCGACTGGGGCTGGGAGCAGCGGGTGGTCGACGGGCACCCGTACCATCCCGGGTGCCGTGCGCGGCCGGGCTTCTCGGTGGCGGAGCAGCTGGCGTACGGGCCCGAGCACGGGCCGGTGGTGGGGCTGGGGCTGATGCCGGTGGCGGCGGCCGAGTGCCTGGTGACGGGGGCGTGGCCGCGGGAGTTGCGGGACGGGGCGCGGCTGCTGGTCCCGGTGCACCCCTGGCAGTCCGCGCACGTGCTCGGCCGGCCCTGCGACCAGGAACTCGCCGCGCACCCGCTGATGTCCCTGCGGACCCTCGCCGTACCCGGCGGACCACACGTCAAGACCGCGCTGAGCGCCCGGCTGACGTCCTCCGTGCGGGACATCTCGGTCGCGTCGGTCGCCGCGTCGGCGGACCTGTCGGCGTTCGGGGAGGAGCTGGCGGCACGCACGGACGGCCTGCTGCACGTCACCCGCACGCTGGGCGCGGCCACCGCCCACTCCCCCGACCTGGCCGCCGTACTGCGCGAGTCGCCACGGGTGTACGCGGCTGCGGGCGAGTACATCGTCCCGGTGGCGGCGCTGGCGACCACCCGACTGCCCCGCTCCCCCGCGTGGCGCGCGGCCTTCGCCCGTCTCGCGCTCACCGTCGGGCTGCGCGCGCTGGAGCTGGGCGTGGCCCTGGAGGCGCACGGCCAGAACCTCCTCGTCGTCCTGTCCTCGACGGGCGACCCGGTGCGCCTGGTCTACCGCGACCTGGCCGACATCCGGGTCTCCCCGGCCCGCCTGGCCCGGCACGGCATCGACGCCCCCGGTCTGCCCGCGCGGATGCTCACCGACGACCCGACGGCGCTGCGCCGCAAACTGTTCGGCTCACTGGTGGCAGGCGCCCTGGCGGCGACGGCCGGTTCCGCCCCGGCGTTGCGCAGGACCCTGGAGGCGGCCCTGCCCGAACTCCCGCGCACCGCCGACGCGGTGGCCCTGGGCGAGGAGCCGCTGCCGGTGAAGGCGCTGACGGTGATGCGTCTGACGCCCGGGCGTACGGGCGACCTCTGGACCGTACTGCCCAACCCTCTGACGACCGGATCGCCGGGGTCCGGGTGAACACCGGCCTTCATGGGAACCGGGGCGGTGATCGCGGCGGTTTTGGAGCGAGGCGCTCTGGATCAATAAGATCCGCCGATGATCACAAGAACACGGCTGGCGGCGGGTGCCTGTGCCCTGCTCGCCGCGCTGGCGGGCGGGATCGCGTTCCCGGCCGCGGCGAGCACCGGGGAACCCACGGGTGAGGACGCGCCGAAGGTCGACCTGGTGCTCGACGTCAGCGGTTCGATGCGGACACGGGACATCGACGGCGGTACGCGGATGGCCGCGGCGAAGCAGGCGTTCAACGAGGTGCTCGACGCGACGCCCGAGGAGGTGCGGCTCGGTATCCGGACCCTGGGCGCCGACTACCCGGGCGACGACCGCGAGAAGGGCTGCAAGGACACCGCGCAGCTCTACCCGGTCGGCCCGCTGGACCGCACCGAGGCCAAGACGGCGGTGGCGACGCTGGCGCCCACCGGCTGGACGCCGATCG
Source organism: Streptomyces sp. JK94 (assembly GCF_053613315.1). Taxonomy (NCBI): domain Bacteria; kingdom Bacillati; phylum Actinomycetota; class Actinomycetes; order Kitasatosporales; family Streptomycetaceae; genus Streptomyces; species Streptomyces sp. JK94. Next base: position 64,418 of record NZ_JBSICH010000009.1, read on the forward strand.
GCCCCGCGCTGCTCGCGGCGGCCGACGACCTCGACGGCGGCGACGGCTCCAAGCGGATCGTGCTGATCAGCGACGGCGAGGACACCTGCGCCCCGCTCGACCCGTGCGAGGTGGCCCGCGAGATCGCCGCCCAGGGCATCGGGCTGACCATCGACACGCTGGGCCTGGTCCCCAGCACCGCGATGCGGCAGCAGCTCAGCTGCATCGCCGAGGCGACCGGCGGGACGTACACCTCCATCGAGCACACCGACGAACTGACCGACCGGGTCAACCAGTTGGTGGACCGTGCGGCCGACCCGGTGGTGACACCGGTCGCCACCGAGGGCGCGGACGCCTGCGCGAAGGCGCCGACGCTGGAGTCGGGTCTGTACACCGACCGCGAGGAGTTCGGGCAGCAGCGCTGGTACCGGGTGGACGTGCTGCCCGGACAGGAGTTGCGGGCCTCGGTGAGCGTCGGTGCCGACCGCGCCGTGAACCCGTCCTACGGGCTGCTGCTGCGGGCGGTCACGGTGCACGGCCGGGAGATCGTGCGCGGGGAGGCGGCGGGCAACGGCCGTACGGACGTGATCTCGACGGGGCTGCGGTACCCGAAGGCGGACCGCGACGACGCGGACGCCGGCACGCCGGCCGCGGAGACCGTGTGCCTCCAGGTGACCAACTCCTTCTCCGTCGCCTCCGGTGTGAAGACCACGCCCGGGCTGCCGCTGGAGCTGACCGTCGACGTCGTGGACGGTCCGAGCGACGCCGACGACGTGGCCTCCTTCGGTCTCGGACGCGGCTGGTGGCTGCTCGGCGTGCTGGTGCTCGCCGGATTCCTCGCCGGCCTGCTGTGGGGCTGGCTGTCACGCCTGCGGTTCGCGGTCTGGAGGACCCACTGATGCGTTTCACCCGAGCGTTGACCTCGGCGGTACTGCTGCTGGGCCTCGCCGCGTCGCCCGCGGCGGCCGACGCGTCCCCCTCCGCGAGCCCGTCCGAGGACGGCGGTACGCCGACGACGGCGGGCACCTCGTTCCGGACGGCGACCGAGATCGAACAGGGGCGGCCGGCCACGGCGAACGGCGCCGCGGGCGACTACCTGTACTGGTCGTTCCCGGCCGACGCCGGCCAGCGCCCCACCGTGCGGGCCACGGTGCGGCTGCCCGCCACGCACGCCGCCGAGACCTGGCGCATCGACGTCTACGACGGCCTGCGCCGCCGCCAGGCCTGCCAGTACGGCGCACAGACCCGCACGGCGGCGGCGGGTGCCGCGTCCGTGGAGCTGGCCTGCGTGCTGCGCACCGTGCGCGCCTGGTCGGAGCCGTGGGCGAACGACCCGCTGCCGGGGACGTACTACGTCCGGCTGACGGTCGTCGACCTGCCGACGTCGGACCTCGGTGTCCGGGTGGGCGCGGAGGTCGAGGTGGACGCCGAGGACATGGGCGGCGCGTCGGCGGTGGACGGTTCGCTGGCCGAGCCGCTGGTGCCGGGCGTGGCCGTGCGGTCCGGCGCGGACGAGGAGGACTCGGACCGCGTCGCCGTGCTGTCCGCGATCGAGCCCGAGGACGGCTGGTCCTCCGGCTGGTGGTCCGACCGGTGGGTGTGGACCGGGATCGGGGGTGTGCTGGCCGCGCTCGCGGGCGTCGGCGGGTACGCGCTGACCCGCGGCTCGGGGCGGCCGTCGCGGGTGCCTCCGGCCGCCTGACGGCGACGTTCCCCGGAAGGCCCGCCCCGGCGGGCCTTCCGTCGTCTCAGCCCTCCCGGAGCGCCTTGGCCGCCGTGCCCTCGCCGGTCACCTCGACGCGGCCGTCCCGTACCGCGTCCCGCAGGCCCAGCTCTCCCCGGCCGAGCGCCGCGCAGGTCCGGGCGTCCAGCACCAGCCGGGCGTCGGGCCTCGCCGGCGCGGGCCCGTCGCCGTACACGGGCCCCTGTTCGTCCGCGCCCGCGTGGAGGTGGAACTCTCCCTCGTCCAGCCCGACTTCGACGAGCCCCTCCCCCGCCCCGGCCTCCCGCAGGGCCCGCCGCAGGGGCAGCGCGAACCAGTGCGCCCGCACAGCGTCCGTGGGCCGCCGCTCCCCCAGCTCGCCGGCACCCCACGCGCCGAGCGCCTCCAGCACCGGCAGCAGCCCGCGGCCCCGCGGGGTCAGTTCGTAGACGTACGCCGCTCCCGGCGGGGGCAGCCGGCGCCGGGTCGTCAGCCCGCCCTGCTCCATGTCCTTGAGCCGCGAGGCGAGTACGTCGGTGCTGACGCCGGGCAGGTCGGCGTGCAGGTCGGTATAGCGCCGCGGACCGGCGAGGAGCTCCCGGACGATCAGCAGGGTCCAGCGGTCGCCGACGGCGTCGAGCGCACGGGCGGCGGAACAGTACTGGTCGTAGCTTCGGCGAGGTGACATGCGACGCAGTCTAGACAAGTTGTTGGACTTTCCAAGCTCCCGCTTGGTAAAACCAAGCATCATCAGATACCGGAGGGGAAGCGCCGCATGGAGTTCCGGCAGTCGAACAAGCTCAGCGAGGTCTGTTACGAGATCCGCGGCCCGGTCATCGAGCAGGCCGACGCGCTGGAGGCAGCGGGGCACAGCGTGCTGCGCCTGAACACCGGCAACCCCGCGCTCTTCGGTTTCGAGGCGCCGGAGGAGATCCTCCAGGACATGATCCGCATGCTGCCGCAGGCGCACGGCTACACCGACTCGCGCGGCATCCTCTCCGCCCGCCGCGCCGTCGCCCAGCGCTACCAGGGCCTCGGCCTGGAGGTGGGCGTGGACGACGTCTTCCTCGGCAACGGCGTCTCCGAGCTGGTCTCCATGGCCGTACAGGCCCTGCTGGAGGACGGCGACGAGGTCCTGATCCCCGCCCCCGACTTCCCCCTCTGGACGGCGGTGACCACGCTCGCGGGCGGCAGGGCGGTGCACTACCTGTGCGACGAGCAGGCCGAGTGGTACCCGGATCTCGCGGACATGGAGTCCAGGATCACCGATCGCACCAAGGCGGTCGTCATCATCAACCCGAACAACCCGACGGGCGCCGTCTACCCCAAGGAGATCGTCGAGGGCATCCTCGACCTCGCCCGCCGGCACGGCCTGATGGTCTTCGCCGACGAGATCTACGACCAGATCCTGTACGACGACGCCGTGCACCACTCGGCCGCCGCCCTCGCCCCCGACCTGGTGGTCCTGACCTTCTGCGGCCTGTCGAAGACCTACCGGGTGGCGGGCTTCCGCTCCGGCTGGCTGGTGGTCACCGGACCGCGGCAGCACGCGCGCGACTACCTGGAGGGCCTGACCATGCTGGCCTCCATGCGCCTGTGCGCCAACGCGCCCGCCCAGTACGCCATCCAGGCCGCGCTCGGCGGCCGCCAGTCGATCCGCGAACTGACCGCGCCGGGCGGCAGGCTGCGCGAACAGCGCGACGTCGCCTGGGAGCGGCTGAACGAGATCCCGGGCGTCTCCTGCGTGAAGCCCAAGGGCGCGCTGTACGCCTTCCCGCGCATCGATCCCAAGGTGCACCGGATCCACGACGACGAGCGGTTCGTCCTCGACCTGCTGCTGCGCGAGAAGATCCAGGTGGTCCAGGGGACCGGCTTCAACTGGCCGGGCACCGACCACTTCCGCATCCTCACCCTCCCCCACGCGGACGACCTGGAGGCGGCCATCGGGCGGATCGGGCGGTTCCTGGGCGGGTACCGGCAGTGAGCGGCCGACGGCCGGACGCATAGCCTGGAGGCATGGGAGATCTCTTTCTCGTCCGGCACGGTGAGACCGAATGGTCGCGTTCCGGGCGGCACACCGGACTGACGGACGTTCCACTGACCGAACGGGGGCGGGCGCAGGCCCGGAGCCTGGTGCCGCTGATCCGGTCGCACCGGATCGGGGCCGCGTTCGTCAGCCCCTTCCAACGGGCCCGGGAGACGGCCGAGCTGATCGGGCTGCACGAGACGCGGATCGATCCGGACCTGCACGAGTGGGACTACGGCGGGTACGAGGGCATCACGACGGTCGAGATCCACCGGACCAGGCCGGACTGGTTCCTGTTCACGGACGGCGTCACACCGGGACCCGCGGACCACCCCGGGGAGACGCCCGAGCAGGTGGGCGAGCGGGCCGACCGCGTGCTGGCCCGGGTGGAGGCCGCGTTCGCCGACACCGAGGGATGTGTGGTGCTGGTGGCGCACGGACACTTCCTGCGGGTGCTGACCGCCCGGCACCTGGGGCTCGATCCCGCCCAGGGGGCGCTGTTCCAGCTCGGCACGGGCACGCTGTGCCGGCTGGGCACGGAGCACGGGCGGCCGGTGGTCGCCGCCTGGAATGTCAGACCCCCCGCGTAGTCTTCGAAGGCGTCACCGGTGAGGGAGGGAGGACGCCGTGGCTCTGTCGCCCACCCCCGCGCAGCGGCGTGTCATCGATGCCGCCGATCCCGTGACCGGGCGCCTGAGAGGGACCGAGGCGCAGCTCACCGGACTGGTGAAACGGGGGCTGGCCTTCCGTCATCCGCGGCCGCCGCACGACCACTTCCTGACGCCGGCCGGACACCGGATACGGCAGGCCCCGGCCGGGCCGGAGGCGCTCCCGGCCCGTGAGCCGGCCGCACCGGCCGCCGACGGGGTGTTCGCCGCGCGGGTGGGCGGGGAGGAGCCCGTGCCGGGCGGTGCCGGGCCGGCGCGGCTGCGCGAGGTGCGCGGCGCCTGGCAGGGGCTGCTGGAGCTGCGCCGGATGACCCACTCCGACGGGAGCACGGACCGGCCCTGCGCATGGGAGCGTACGCACCTGGTACAGGCCGCCGCGCTCGCCCTGGAGGCGGCCGGGCACCGCCCGGCGGGGCCCGGTGGCGGCGACGGGTACCGGGTGCGGGCGACACCCCAGCCGGAGGCCGTCGCCGTGCACGAGCCCGACGGAGCGGCGCTGCGGGACTGTGCGGCGACGCTGGAGCGGGCGGGCTGGCAGGTCGGGGAGCACACCGAGCCGCGCACCCGGGACCGTTACCTGCTGGCCTCCCCGCGGAAGGTGTGAACCGCCGTGTCAGGATCGGCGGGTCAGCAGGCGCCGTACCGGTACGAGGAGAGGCACCAGCCGTGAGCGAACCGTTCTCCGTTCCCGTGACCGTCCGCGGGTACGAGACCGACACCCAGGGCCACCTGAACCAGGCCGTGTATCTCAACTACGCCGAGCACGCCCGCTGGTCGCTGCTCCAGGCGGCCGGCATCCGGCAGGCCGGCCTCGTGGCCCGGGGCGTGGGCCCGGTCTCCCTGGAGACGACGGTCCGCTACCGGCGGGAGCTGCTCGCCGGCGACGAGGCCGAGGTGACCTGCGCCTTCGAGTGGGGCGAGGGCAGGACGTTCCGGATGGTGCAGGTCATCCGCAAGGCGGACGGCACCGTCGCCGCCGAGATCGAGGGCGTCGGCGGGCTCATCGACCTGACCGCGCGCAAGCTGGTGGCCGATCCGCGGCAGCGCTTCAAGGAACTGGCCTCGGAACCGGGGCTGCTCGGTCTGTGACCCGGCGCCTCCCCCGGCGGCGGGTGCTCGGCCGACTGCTCCGGTCGGAACCGGTGCCGGGGGCCGGACCGGTTCCGCGGCCCCGGTCCGTTACCGGCCCGGTGCTGGTCCGGTACGGCCCTACTGCCACACGGCCACACGGCCACACGCAGCCGTGCCCCGTGACGCCCGCCGGCCCGGCACCAGCCGTCCGCCAGGCCGGCGCCTCGGGCCGGCGCCTCGGGCGGAGGTGGCGTCAGGCACCCTGCACGGGAATGGCGTCAGGCAACTCCCCCGATCAGGGATGACGTCGAGCACCCCCCGGGCTGGCATGACGTCAAGCACCTCCCCGGGCAGGCATGGCCTCAGGCGGTGGGCGGGTGGCCGATCACTGCCCGCACCGCGGGGTCCCGGAAGCGGCCATGACGGCATGCGGGGCCGGCGCCTCCGGGGGAGGCGCCGGCCCCCGTAACGCCCGGGGCCCGCCCGGGGTGGGCCTCACGACGTGGCCGGGGCCCGGGACGCTCCGGTGATCTCCTCCCCCGCCTCCATAGGATGGGTCACGTCCTCCGCGTCCCGTCCCCGGCCCGTGTGGTTGAAGACCAGGTTGAGCAGGACGGCGGCCACGCAGCCGGTCGAGATGCCCGAGTCGAGGATGATCTTCGCGTTCTCCGGGAACGAGTGGTAGAACTCCGGCGCCGCGATCGGGATGACGCCGACGGCCAGGGACACCGCCACGATCAGGACGTTGTTGTCCTTGTCCAGGCTCGCCCGGACCAGGGTCTGGATACCGCTGGCCGCGACGGAGCCGAAGAGGACCACCCCGGCGCCGCCGAGCACCGGCCGGGGCACGACGGCGATGAGCGAGGCCGCCATGGGACACAGCCCCATCAGCACCAGGAAACCGCCGCCCGCGGCGACGACGTAGCGGCTGCGGATCTTCGTCATCGCCACCAGGCCGATGTTCTGCGCGAAGGCACTGCACATGAAGCCGTTGAAGAGCGGGCTGATCGCCGAGCCGAGGGTGTCGGCGCGCAGGCCGGCCGCGATGGTCCTCTCGTCGGCCTTGCGGTCCACGATCTCGCCCAGGGCGAGCATGTCGGCGGTGGACTCGGTCATCGAGACCACCATCACCACGCACATGGAGAGGATCGCGGCGAGCTGGAACTGCGGGGCGCCGAAGTGGAACGGGGCCGGGAAGCCGACCACGCTCGCGTCCGCGACCGGCCCGAAGTCCGTGACGCCGAACGGGATCGCGATGAGCGTGCCCGCGACCAGGCCGAGCAGCACGGCGATCTGCTTGACGAAGCCGCGGGTGAAGCGGCGCAGCAGGAGGACGATGACGAGGGTGACCGCCGCCAGGCCCAGGTTGGTCGACGAACCGAAGTCGTCCGCCTCGGGACTGGAGCCCTGCGCCCAGCCGAAGGCGACGGGCAGCAGGGATATGCCTATGAGGGTGATGACGGTGCCGGTGACGACCGGCGGGAAGAAGCGGATCGCCTTGCAGAAGACGGGGGCCGCGAGGAAACCGAGGAGTCCGGCGACGACGACCGCGCCGAAGATGATCGGCAACGCGTCGGACTTGTCCTCGGTGGCGGCGACGATCGCGGTCATGGGGGCGACGCCGGCGAAGGTGACGCCGTTGACGAAGGGCAGCCGGGCGCCGATCTTCCAGATGCCGAGGGTCTGCAGGAAGGTGGCGAGGCCCGCGGTGAACAGACAGGCGCCGGTGAGGAAGGTGAGTTCGGTGGCGGTGAGGCCGATGGCCGCACCGACGATCAGGGGTGGTGCCACTACTCCGGCGTACATGGCGGCCACGTGCTGCAGGCCGGTCGTCGCCATCTTGAGGGGCGGGAGTTTCTCGTCTACGGGGTGGTCTGCCACGGCGGCGTCCCTCCGGTCGGGTACACGTCGGCTCTGACGCGGGTGTCATGGAGGTGGTGCGGGTGGTGACGGTCGTGCGGGACCGTGACGGACCGTCTGGGGAAACGGTGACCGCTCCGGAGGCGTGCGCATGGGCGCACGCCCCGGAGACGGCCGCCATGGACCCCGCTCGGGTCCACGGCTACCGGCCGGGAGCCGTCCCTCCCGGCCGGAGATCAAGGGGTGTCGGGGTGTACGTCGTTCAGGCCCGGGCGGCGATCCTCGCCAGGCGCTGGGCCTCGTTCCGGGTGGAGCGGGCGATGGCGTCCTCGTCGGCCGTGAGCAGCCTGCCGTCCTCGACGATCTGACGGCCGTTCACGAACGACGCGGTGACCGGGGCGGCTGCGCCGAGGACCAGGGCGGTCACCGGGTCGGCGATGGAGGAGTGGGCGAGGGTGTCCATCCGCCACAGCACCAGGTCGGCCAGCTTGCCCGGCTCCAGGGAACCGGTCTCGGCGGCCCGGCCCAGGACCCGGGCGCCGCCGTAAGTGCCCAGGCGCAGCGCCTGGCGGGCGTCCAGCGCGGCCTCGCGGTGGGCGCCGAGCCGGTTGACGAGCAGGGCGTTGCGCAACTCGGTGTGGAGTTCGCCGGACTCGTTGGAGGCGGTGCCGTCCACGCCGAGGCCGACCGGGACGCCGGCGGCGAGCAGGTCGGGGACGCGCGCGATGCCCGCGGCCAGCCGGGCGTTGGAGGAGGGGCAGTGGGCGACGCCGGTCCCCGTGCGGGCGAAGGCCGCGATGTCGGAGTCGTTCATGTGGACGCAGTGCGCCATCCACACGTCCTCGCCGAGCCATCCGGTGGACTCGAAGTAGTCGGTCGGGCCCATGCCGAACAGCTCGTGGCAGAACTTCTCCTCCTCCACGGTCTCCGAACCGTGGGTGTGCAGCCGTACGCCGAGCCGGCGGGCCAGCTCCGCGCTGTGCCGCATCAGTTCGGTGGAGACGGAGAACGGGGAGCAGGGGGCGACGGCGACCTGGGTCATCGCGTCGAAGGAGGCGTCGTGGTGCTCCTCGACGGTGGCCTCGGTGGCGGCGAGCGCGCCGTCCAGGCTCTCCACCGCGAAGTCCGGCGGCAGCCCGCCGTCGGACTCGCCGCGGTCCATGGAGCCGCGGGCGAGGGTGAAGCGGACGCCCATCTCGCGGGCGGCGCGGATGATCGCGCCGGACAGGTCGCCGGAGCCCTTCGGGAAGACGTAGTGGTGGTCCATGGCGGTGGTGACGCCGCCGCGGGCCATCATGGCGAGGGAGCCCTGGGCCGCCGCGTACACCATCGGCTCGTCGATGCGCGCCCAGGTCGGGTACAGCGCGACCAGCCAGTTGAACAGGTTGTGGTCGGTGGCCAGGCCCCGGGTGATCCACTGGTAGAAGTGGTGGTGGGTGTTGACCAGGCCGGGCGTGGCCAGGTGGCCGGTCGCGTCGATACGGCGTACGACGTTGGCGAGGTCCCGCGGCGCCGCTCCCGCTCCCACGGACTCGATCCGGTTGCCCGCGAGGACGAGGTGGCCCGAGGCGTACTCGGTGTCGCTCGCGTCCACCGTGGCGATCGCGCAGTTCTCGACGACCACGCGCTCGGCTGCCGATGATGCTGCCATGCTGCTTCCTTGTCTTTCAGTGCGGCCCATGGGCGGGGAGTGAGTACCCACGGGGAGGGCACGGCAGGACCCTAGGAGGATTTGAGTGCCGCGGCCGCGGGGCGGCTGCGGGTGCCGAGATGGTGGAAGAACAGGTTGAGCGTGACCGCGGTGAGCGCGCCGGCGCTGATGCCGGAGCCGAGCACGGTCTGGGCCCACGCGGGGAACTGGGCGTAGAAGGCCGGCGCCGCCAGCGGGATGATGCCCGCGCCGAGCGCCACGGCCACCAGGATGATGTTGGAGCTGTCGTCCAGTCCGGCCTCGGACAGGGTGCGGATGCCGCTGACGGCGATCGAGCCGAAGAGCACGATGCCCGCGCCGCCGAGGACCGGCATGGGGACCAGGGAGACGACCGCGCCGAGGACCGGGAAGGCGCCGAGGACCAGCAGGGTGGCGCCCGCGACGGCGACGACGTAGCGGCTGCGCACCCGGGTGAGGGAGACGACGCCGACGTTCTGGGCGAAGGCGGAGGTGGGGAAGCCGCCGAAGACGGGGCCGACCAGGGTGGCGAGGCCGTCGGTGCGCAGGCCGCGGGTGATGACCCTGGAGTCGGCGCGGCGGTCGCAGATCTCGCCGAGGGCGAGCATGCCGGCGGACGATTCCGTCATCAGGACCAGCATCACGATGCACAGCGACAGGATGGCGGCGGGCTGGAACTCGGGGGCGCCGAAGGCGAACGGCGGGGGCAGCGCGGCCAGTGGCGCGGACCGCAGGCCGCTGAAGTCGGCCATGCCGAGGGGGACGGCGGCCAGGGTGCCGACGAGCAGGCCGAAGAGCAGGGCGACCTGCTTCAGGAAGCCCTTGCCGAAGCGCTGCACGACGAGGACGACGGCGAGGGTGAACGCGGCGAGCGCGAGGTTGCCCGTGGAGCCGAAGCCGGCGGCGCTCTCGTCGCCGCCCTGGGCCCAGACGACGGGGACCGGCATCAGGGTGACGCCGATGAGGGTGATCACCACACCGGTGACCAGGGGCGGGAAGAAGCGGAGCAGCCGCCCGAAGAACGGGCCGACGGCCAGGCAGAAGACACCGGCGACCATCACCGCACCGTAGACGGCGGGGAGTTGGCGTCCGTCGCCGTTCGTCTCGGCGATGGCGAGGATGGGGGCGATGCCGGCCGAGGAGGCGGCGTTGACGAAGGGCAGGCGGTTGCCGGCGAAGTTCCTCACGCCGAGCGTCTGGACCAGGGTGGCGATGCCCGCGATGAGCAGGCTCGCGGCGATCAGCCGGGTGCGGCCCTCGACGTCGAGGCCGACGGCCTGGCCGATGATGAGCGGAGGAGTGACGACGCCCGCGTACATGGCGGCGATGTGCTGGAGCGCGGCGGGGACGAGCCGCGAGGGGTGGAGCCTCTCGTCCACCGGGTGCACGGACGTGACGGCGCCCTCGGTGTGCTCCGGCGGGGTGGAACCCGGGCCTGTGGCGGGCCCTTTCGCAGGCAGTGCCATGGTGTTTCCTCCGGTGTGGCCCGCCCCCGGGTCCCGAAGCCGGGCCGGGGGCGCGCTTTCCGCGTCAGAGGTTGGTCATGTCGACCGGGATGAGTTGCTCGGCGCCGTCGCGCAGGATGGTGGCCTCGATCAGGCCGTAGGGGCGGTCGGCGGCGTAGTAGACGGCGCCGTCCTTGGCCTCGTTGTCGATCCCGAAGGGCGACAGGTCCGAGCGGAAGTGGTGCTTGTTGGGCATGGAGAAGCGGATCTCGTCCACCTCGTCGCGGGAGTTGAGCACCCGTACGCCCATCTCGAAGAGGGTCTGCTGCAGCGAGTACGAGTACGTCTCGGCGAAGGCCTGGAGCGCGTGCTTGCGCACTCCACTGTACGAGCGGTCCCAGTCCGGGGCGTGCGAGTCGACGCCGTCCCAGTTGTGCCGCCACCAGGTGGAGACGGTGGTGGCGAGGATCCGGTCGTGATCCTCCTTGAGGGTGGTGTACTTGTCCTTCAGGTAGCCGAAGAACTCGGAGTTGGTCGAGTTCAGGACGGTCAGGTCCTTGAAGCCGGAGAGCACCTGGATGCCGTGGCCGTCGTAGGTGATCTGCGCGACGCGGGTCTCCTGGCCCGTGCGGACGAAGGAGTGCGCGATCTCCTCGGAACCGACGAAGCGGGCGCCGCCCTTGGAGGTCTCGATCCGCTCCCAGCCGTACTCCTCGACGCGGATGCGGGCCCGGTGGATCGGCTCGTTGTCGTCCACGAAGTGGCGGGCGAGCTTGACGCCGAGGTCCTCGGCGCTCTCGATGCCGTGCTCCTTGGCGAAGGCGAACACCGTGTTCTTGGTGGTGTCGGTCGGCAGGACGTTGGCGTTGGACCCGCTGCGGTGGACCTCCTCCATGTCGCCGGACAGGGCGACGGAGACGTTCAGGTCCTTGATGTGGTGCGTGTCGCCGTCCCGCGTGATCTTGACGACGCGGTTCTCTGCCTTGCCGTACTGGTTCTGTCCCAGGACGAAACGGGTCATGTGTCGGTCAGCTCCCTCGGTAAACGGAGTAGCCGAACGGGTTGAGCAGCAGCGGAACGTGGTAGTGCTCGCCGGGCACCACCGCGAAGGTGATGGTGACCTCGGGGAAGAACACGGGCCGGCCGTTCTCGCTGTCCCGGAGCGCGGGGGCGTCCTGCTGGGCCGCGGCTTGTTTCCTGGCGAAGTACGTCTCGGTGTCGAAGTCGAGCCGTACGTGTGTGGTGCCCTCCGGCAGGGCCGGGAGGTCCTTGCACCGGCCGTCCGCGTCGGTCGCGGAGGCGCCCAGGTTCCGCCAGTCCGCACCGGCGCCCGCGCGGGCGGCGAGCCGGACGGCGACCCCCTCGGCGGGGCGGCCGGCGCTGGTGTCCAGGATGTGCGTGGACACGGAGGCGGTGGTGCTGGTGCTCATGGTCGGGCGTCCTGTTCGACGAGTCGGGTCAGGCGGATGCGGTTGATCTTCCCCAGTTCGGTGCGGACGATCTCCCGCTCCTGCTCGGGCGAGTTGCCGATCCGCTCCTTGACCGCGTCCCGCATCTGCTCCCCGGTCCGGCCGGTGGCGCAGATGAGGAAGACATGGCCGAACCTGTCCTGGTAGGCCAGGTTGAGGTCGAGCATCTCCGCCCTGAGGTCCTCGGAGGCGCCGGCCATGCCCGCCTGTTCGCGGGACGAGGTCGGGTCGCCCGGCTCGGGACGGCCGATCGGCGGGTGCCCGGCCATCGCCTCGGCGAGGTCCTCGGCCGTCAGCCGGGCCATGGCGGCGTCGGCGGCGGCGTACAGGTCCTCGGGGGTGGCGAAGGGGCGAGCGGCGAGCAGGTGCCGGGCCCACGCCGTGGAGGCACACGCTTCGTGGAGTTCGGCGAGCGCCGCGGCCTCCTCGAGGGTGTTGAAACGGGCCAGGCCCGACGCGGAAGTGGACGTCACGGGAGCCTCCGTGGCCTTGTGCTGAACGGGCGTGCCGATAGCTAACGCCCTCGGAAACAACGCGTCAACACTTTGTTGAAAATTCGGGGCAACAAAAGCCGCCGCCCGGTCACCGGGCGGCGGCTTGCCGTTCAGGAGGTCGTGCCTGGTCAGGTGCCCCTCGTCCGTTCAGGCACCCTTCTCGCGGTTGAGGTAGTTGTAGACGGTGAAGCGGCTGACGCCGAGGGCGCTCGCGACGGTCTCCACGCCGTGCCGCACGGAGAAGGCGCCCCGGGCCTCCAGCATCCGCACGACCTCCTGCTTGGCCCGGCGGTCCAGGTCGGCGAGCGGCCTGCCCTGCCGGCGCTCCAGGGCGGCCAGGATGTGGTCCAGGGAGTCGGCGAGCTGCGGCAGGCGCACGGCGACCACGTCGGCGCCCTCCCAGGTGAGCACGACGTCGTCCTGGCCCGCCTCGTCGGCCGGCAGCAGCTCGCCGCCGATGGCGTCGACCAGGGGCTTGACCGCCGCGATGAAGGGTTCCTCCCCGGCGCCGGTCACCGCTCACCCTCTCCGACCACGTTGACCTGGAGGGAGATGCGGGTGGCGCCCGCCGCCAGGGACCGGCGCAGCAGCGCGTCCACGGCGGTGAGCACCGCGTCCGCGCCGCCCTCGGCCGTGTTGCCGAACGGGCCGACGTCCACCGCGTCCAGCTCCGCGGCCTCGAGGACCTCCCGGGCGACCACCGCGTGCGCGGGCGCCTCGTCGAGGTCGAAGGGCTCGGTCGTGAACTCCACTCTCAATCGCACCCGGTCAACCTAACGCGCGGTGCCCGTATTCCGCCGCCCCCTCTTGACAAGGACCGAACCCCACCGGCAATCTTCCATTAGGCAGAAATGAAATTCCGCAATGCGGAACAGTGATCGAAACGGAAGGAGCGCGGCACCCGATGGGCTTCGCAGACCAGCGCTTCAACGTCAACCTGTCGATCCTCTTCACGGAACTCCCGCTCCTGGAGCGCCCCGCGGCCGCCGCCGCGGCCGGCTTCACCGCGGTCGAGCTGTGGTGGCCCTGGACCGACTCGCCCACCCCCGGACCGTCCGAACTCGCCGCCCTGAAGAAGGCGATCGAGGACGCGGGCGTCCGGCTCACCGGGCTGAACTTCTACGCCGGAGAACTTCCGGGCCCCGACCGCGGCGCCCTGTCGGTGCCGGGCGAGGAGTCGGACCGGTTCCGCGCCAACATCGACGTGGCCGCCGACTTCGCGAAGTCGCTGGGCTGCACGGCCCTCAACGCCCTGTACGGCAACCGCGTCGAGGGCGTGGACCCGGCCGAGCAGGACCGGCTCGCCCTGGAGAACCTGGTCCTCGCCGCCCGCGCGGCCGACCGGATCGGCGCGGTCCTGCTGGTCGAGGCGCTCAACGAGCCCGAGTCCCCGCTGTACCCGCTGGTGTCGGCGCCGGCCGCCGTCGCGGTCGTGGACAAGGTCAACGAGGCCACCGGACTCGGCAACGCCAAGTTCCTCATGGACCTCTACCACCTGTCCATGAACGGCGAGGACCTGCCGCAGGTGATCGACGCGTACGCCGCGAAGACCGGCCACGTCCAGATCGCCGACAACCCGGGCCGCGGCGCACCCGGCACGGGCTCCCTCCCGCTGGCGGACCTGCTCGACCGGCTGCGGAAGGCCGGCTACGACGGCTGGGTGGGCCTGGAGTACAAGCCGGGCGGCGGCCCCAGCGCCGACTCCTTCTCCTGGCTGCCGGCCGAGGCCCGCGCGGCCCGCTGAGCGCCACCCGCAGAACACTTTTTCCAGAGAGGCACCCATCATGAGCACCCTCCCCAAGGTCGCCTGGATCGGTCTCGGCATCATGGGCTCCCCCATGGCCGAGAACCTGATCAAGGCCGGTTACCAGGTCACCGGTTACACGCTGGAGCAGGACAAGCTCGACCGCCTGGCCGCCGCCGGCGGCACCGCGGCCGGCTCCATCGCCGAGGCCGTGCGCGAGGCCGACGTCGTCGTCACCATGGTGCCCGCGTCGCCGCAGGTCGAGGCCATCGCCTACGGCCCCGACGGCATCCTGGAGAACGCGAGGCCCGGCGCCCTGCTGGTCGACATGTCCTCGATCACCCCGCAGACCTCGGTCGACCTGGCCGAGGCCGCGAAGGACAAGGGCGTCCGCGTGCTGGACGCCCCCGTCTCCGGTGGCGAGGCCGGCGCCGTGGAGGCGGTGCTGTCCATCATGGTCGGCGGTGAGCAGGCCGACTTCGACGAGGCCAGGCCGCTGCTGGAGGCGCTCGGCAAGACCATCGTGCGGTGCGGTCCGCACGGCTCGGGCCAGACCGTGAAGGCCGCCAACCAGCTGATCGTCGCCGTGAACATCCAGGCGTGCGCCGAGGCCGTGGTCTTCCTGGAGAAGTCGGGCGTGGACCTGAAGGCCGCCCTGGACGTCCTCAACGGCGGCCTGGCCGGCTCCACCGTACTGACGCGCAAGAAGGACAACTTCCTGGCCCGCGACTTCAAGCCGGGCTTCCGCATCGACCTGCACCACAAGGACATGGGCATCGTCACCGACGCCGCCCGCAACGTCGGCGCCGCGCTGCCGGTCGGCGCCGTCGTCGCCCAGCTGGTCGCCTCCCTGCGCGCCCAGGGCGACGGCGGCCTGGACCACTCGGCCCTGCTGCGGGCCGTGGAGCGCCTCTCCGGCGCCCAGGTCTGACCGGCCGCGGACCACGAGACCTCCGGGCGGCGCCGTCGCCGACACCTGTCCTGTCGCGCCCGAGCGGCGGCGCCGCCCGGAACCCGCTTCAACAAACTGTTGACGTGCCCTTCACCCGAACTTAGGCTCCACAAAGCGGAAATCTTTTTCCGCTGACCCCTCGCACGGAAGGTCCCCGATGTCGCAGCGCGTGCTCACCACCGAGTCCGGCGCCCCGGTCGCCGACAACCAGAACTCCGCCTCCGCCGGCATCGGCGGCCCCCTTCTGATCCAGGACCAGCACCTCCTGGAGAAGCTCGCCCGCTTCAACCGCGAGCGCATCCCGGAGCGCGTGGTGCACGCCCGCGGCTCCGGCGCCTACGGCCACTTCGAGGTGACCGACGACGTCACCGGCTACACGCACGCCGACTTCCTGAACACCGTCGGCAAGCGCACCGAGGTCTTCCTGCGCTTCTCCACCGTGGCCGACTCGCTCGGCGGCGCGGACGCGGTCCGCGACCCGCGCGGCTTCGCGGTGAAGTTCTACACCGAGGAGGGCAACTACGACCTCGTCGGCAACAACACCCCGGTGTTCTTCATCAAGGACCCGGTCAAGTTCCCCGACTTCATCCACTCGCAGAAGCGCGACCCCTTCTCGGGCCGCCAGGAGCCGGACAACGTCTTCGACTTCTGGGCCCACTCCCCCGAGGCCACGCACCAGGTGACCTGGCTGATGGGCGACCGCGGCATCCCGGCGTCGTACCGCCACATGGACGGCTTCGGCTCGCACACCTACCAGTGGACGAACGCCAAGGGCGAGTCCTTCTTCGTCAAGTACCACTTCAAGACGGACCAGGGCATCCGCTGCCTGACCGCCGACGAGGCCGCGAAGCTCGCGGGCCAGGACCCGGCCTCGCACCAGACGGACCTGGTGCAGGCGATCGAGCGGGGCGTGTACCCGTCCTGGACCCTGTACGTGCAGCTGATGCCGGTGGCCGAGGCGGCCGACTACCGCTTCAACCCGTTCGACGTGACCAAGGTGTGGCCGCACGCGGACCACCCGCTGCGCCGCGTGGGCCGACTGGTGCTGGACCGCAACCCGGACAACGTCTTCGCCGAGGTCGAGCAGGCCGCGTTCTCCCCGAACAACTTCGTCCCGGGCATCGGCCCCTCGCCCGACAAGATGCTCCAGGGCCGTCTGTTCGCCTACGCGGACGCCCACCGCTACCGCCTGGGCGTCAACCACACCCAGCTCGCGGTGAACGCCCCCAAGGCGGTGCCCGGCGGAGCGGCCAACTACGGCCGGGACGGCCTGATGGCGTCCAACTCCCAGGGCCGCGGCGCCAGGAACTACGAGCCGAACTCGTACGACGGCCCGGTCGAGACCGGCCGCCCACTGGCCGCGCCGCTCCCGGTGTCCGGCCACACCGGCACCCACGAGACGCCGCCGCACACCAAGGACGACCACTTCTACCAGGCCGGTGAGCTGTACCGCCTGATGTCCGAGGACGAGAAGCGGCGTCTGATCGCGAACCTCGCCGGCGGCCTGTCCCAGGTCTCCCGCAACGACGTGGTCGAGAAGAACCTCGCGCACTTCCACGCCGCCGACCCGGAGTACGGCAGGCGGCTGGAGGAGGCGGTCCGCGCCCTGCGCGAGGACTGACCGCAAGGCTCGCGCACGGGACCCGGCGGGGAGGCCGGGACCGTGCGCGCGGCCCGCGCGGGCACCGGAACGGCCCGGATGAGGGGTGGCCGCCCGGAGCCGGCGCGGGAAGGGCGAGGACCGCGACGGCCTGCGAGCCAGTGCGGTGGTGAAGGGCCCGGGGCTTCTCCTACGACCTGAGGGGAGAGGCTTCCGGTCCCGTCGCACCGTCGCGGTCCCAGCCACCACCCGCCTCTTCACACAAGAGGCCCACGACTCCGTCCGGCGGCGCGAATGACCTGTCGCGCCCAGCCTCGCGCCGTCGGACGGACACCACGTGAAGAACCCTCAGAGACCTCAGAGACCTCAGGCCTTTCACCGGCCGAAGAGCGCCGGATGCGGACCGTCCCGCATCCGGCGCTCTCCGTCGTGCAGCACCGACGTCACCGGCCCCCGCCGGGGTGCGGATCGCGTGCCCGCGCAGCAGCCTGGAGTCATGGCACACCCACCCGAGCATCCGCACATCGTGGTCCACTCCCCTGCCCTGGACGGTTCCCGCCGGGTCACCTCCGACGACGAGACCCTCGGCGTCGCCTCGCACGCCGACGACGTCGCCGAGCTGCTGCGACTGGCCGACCTGTACGTGACCGACGTCGGGGACAGCGACCTGGTCGAGTGGCGGGGCGGCGGCCCGGACGACTGGCCGGGGCTGCACGAGCACCAGGAGCACCGTCGGGGCTGACCGCGCGTACGCCCGCGTGCGTGCGGCCGGCGCCGCCGCCGGAGCGCATCCGGCGGCGGCTCGGGGCGGGGGCGGCGGGGACCGGCCCCGGACACGCGCGAGGGCGGCCCGTCCCGGTGACGGACCGCCCTCGCCCGCAGGTGGTGCGGGCAGTGCAGGTGGTGCGGATCAGGCCTTCAGTGTCCTGACCGCGGTCGGTGCGTGCCCCGGCTCCGTGGCCACCTCCTCGAACTCCACCACGTGCGAGATGTCGTTCGTCCCCGACATGGAGATGTTGGTGATCCGCTCCAGGATCGCCTCGACGACGACCGGCACCCGGTGCTCGGCGGCGAGCTTCCTGGCCTGCTCCAGGGCCGCGCCCAGCTCGTTCGGGTCGGTCACCCGGATCGCCTTGCAGCCGAGGCCCTCGGCGACCTTGACGTGGTCGACTCCGTAGACGCCCAGCTCGGGCGAGTTGATGTTCTCGAACTCCAGGTTGACCTGGAAGTCGATCTCGAACGCCCGCTGCGCCTGGCGGATCAGGCCCAGGTAGGAGTTGTTGACCAGGACGTGGACGTAGGGGATCTTGTGCTGCGCGCCCACCGCCAGTTCCTCGATCATGAACTGGAAGTCGTAGTCGCCGGAGAGTGCCACGACCTGCGCCTCGGGGTCGGCCTTGGCGACGCCGAGCGCGGCCGGGACGGTCCAGCCGAGCGGGCCGGCCTGGCCGCAGTTGATCCAGTGCCGCGGGCGGTAGACGTGCAGCATCTGCGCGCCGGCGATCTGGGAGAGGCCGATGGTGGAGACGTACCGGGTCTCCGGGCCGAAGGCCTTGTTCATCTCCTCGTAGACGCGCTGCGGCTTGATCGGGATGTCGTCGAAGTGCGTACGGCGCTGGAGGGTGGCCTTGCGCTCCTGCGCGGAGGCCGCCCACGCCGAGCGGTCGGGCAGCCTGCCGGCCGCCTTCAGCTCCTCGGCCACCTCGACGAACAGCTTCAGGGCCGCCTTCGCGTCGGAGGCGATGCCGTAGTCCGGGGCGAAGATCCTGCCGATCTGGGTCGGCTCGACGTCGACGTGGACGAACGTGCGGCCCGCGGTGTAGACGTCGAGCCTGCCGGTGTGGCGGTTGGCCCAGCGGTTGCCGATGCCGAGGACGAAGTCCGACTCCAGGAAGGTCGCGTTGCCGTAGCGGTGCGAGGTCTGCAGGCCCACCATGCCGGCGTTCAGCTCGTGGTCGTCGGGCAGCAGGCCCCAGCCCATCAGGGTCGGCACGACCGGAGTGCCGGTCAGCTCCGCGAACTCCACCAGGAGGTCGGCGGCGTCGGCGTTGATGACGCCGCCGCCGGCCACGATCAGCGGGCGCTCGGCGGCGTTGAGCAGGCCGATCGCCTTCTCGATCTGGGCGCGGGACGCGGCCGGTTTGTAGACCGGGAGCGGCTCGTAGGTGTCCGGGTCGAACTCGATCTCCGTCAGCTGGACGTCGATGGGCAGGTCGATCAGGACCGGGCCGGGCCGGGCGGAGCGCATGAGGTGGAAGGCCTGCTGGAACACGCCGGGGACCTGCGCGGCCTCCAGGACGGTGACGGCCATCTTGGTGACCGGCTTGGCGATCGAGGCGATGTCGACGGCCTGGAAGTCCTCCTTGTGGATCACCGCGGTCGGCGCCTGGCCGGTGATGCACAGGATCGGGATCGAGTCGCCGATCGCCGAGTACAGGCCGGTGATCATGTCGGTGCCGGCCGGTCCGGAGGTGCCGATGCAGACGCCGATGTTGCCCGCCCGGGCCCGGGTGTAGCCCTCGGCCATGTGCGAGGCGCCCTCGACGTGGCGGGCGAGGGTGTGGTGGACGCCGCCGGAGGCCTTGAGCGCCGCGTAGAAGGGGTTGATCGCCGCGCCCGGCACACCGAACGCGTCGGTGACGCCCTCGCGCTTGAGGATCTCAACTGCCGCTCGGGCAGCGGTCATACGAGCCATCGAGTACTCCTGCTTCGGCTGTCGGATTCGCACTCCCGTCGCGCCCCGCGGTGAGCTTCTTCCGTAGCGACTTCCATATTGCGGAATGTATTTTCTACGATCTGGAAGTAATGTAAGTGGGCGGCCGAGGGCCGTCAAGAGAGGACGATGGGGGCATGTCCGAGACCGTCCCGGTGTGCTGCACCGCCTGCGGGCGCCGGCACCGCTACACGGCACCGTCGTATCCCTGCGCGTGCGGGGCGCCCGTCGCCCCCACGCTCGATCCGCGCGGGGCCGCGACCGCGGTCACCCACCGGGCGTGGGACGAGGAGTGGATCGGGGTGCGCTGCGCGGCCTGCGGGGTGGAGAGCCGCTGGCCGCGGCCGGAACCGGGCTGCCCCTGCGGGACGGTGCTGCGCGTGCCGGTGGACCGCGCGGCCGGCGGGCGGGCCGGGCGTGCCCCCGGATCGCGGGTCCCGGCCCAGCGCGCCGTCCCGATCCGCACCGCCCGTGACGCGGTCACCGCCGCCGTGCTGCATCCGCGCGGTCTGGGGCACCGGGACGTCCACCGCGCCGGCCGGCGGCCCGTGTCCGGCATCGCCCTGGCCGCACCCGGCATCGTGGTCCAGGTCGACCCGACGGCGGTACCGGCCTCGGCGCGGGACGTCGAGTGCCTGTGGCTGACCGCCATGGCGCAGTCCGCGAGCTGCGTCCGCTTCTCCGTCGCCGGGTACGCCGAGGAGGCCCGCGCCCGCGCCGACTCGCTGGGCGTGCCGCTCTGCGTCCTGGACCCGGCGGGCGTACCGCGCCCGGTCAACGCGCCGGCCGTGGCGCTGGACGCCACGGCCGGGTGAGAGGGTCCGCGCACGCGCTACACGCCGTACCGCTCCCGCAGTTCCGTCTTGCGCACCTTCCCGGAGACGGTCATCGGGAAGGCGTCCACGATCCGGAGGCGGCTGGGGACCTTGTAGTGGGCCAGCCGCCCGGCGCAGTAGGCGCGCAGCTCCTCCAGGGTGAGCGGACCGGCCGCCTCGCGCGGGATGACGCAGGCGAGGACCTCCTCGCCGTAGCGCTCGTGCGGTACGCCGACGACCTGGACGTCGGCGATCTTCGGGTGACCGTACAGGAACTCCTCGACCTCGCGCGGACAAATGTTCTCGCCGCCTCGGATGATCATGTCCTTGATGCGGCCGACGATCTCGACGTAGCCGTCGTCGCGCATCACCGCGAGGTCCCCGGTGTGCATCCAGCGGCCCGGGTCGATCGCCTCGGCGGTCTTCCCGGGCTCCCCCCAGTAGCCGAGCATCACGCTGTAACCGCGGGTGCGCAGTTCACCGGCCTCACCGCGCGGCACGGTCACGCCGGTGACCGGGTCGACGACCTTGACCTCGATGTGCGGCAGGACCCGGCCGACGGTGCCGGTGCGGTGTTCGAGGTCGTCGTCCATCCGGGTCTGGAGGGAGACCGGCGAGGTCTCGGTCATGCCGTAGCAGATGGAGACCTCCTTCATGTGCATCTCGGCGACCACCCGCTTCATCACCTCCACCGGGCAGGGTGAGCCCGCCATGATGCCGGTGCGCAGGGAGGAGAGGTCGTAGGAGGCGAAGTCGGGGAGGTTCAGCTCCGCGATGAACATGGTCGGGACGCCGTAGAGGGAGGTGCACCGTTCCCGCTGCACCGCCTTCAGGGTCGCCCCCGGGTCGAAGGAGGGGGCGGGGATGACGATGCAGGCGGCGTGGGAGGTGGCGCCCAGGTTTCCCATGACCATGCCAAAGCAGTGGTAGAAGGGCACCGGCAGGCACACCCGGTCCTGCTCCGTGTAGCCGACCGTACGGCCCACCCAGTAGCCGTTGTTGAGGATGTTGTGGTGGGAGAGGGTGGCGCCCTTGGGGAAGCCGGTGGTGCCGGAGGTGTACTGGATGTTGACCGGGTCGTCGCAGCTCAGCTCGGCCGCCGCGGCGGTGAGCCGTTCGTGCGGCACCGCGGCGGCGCCCGCCGTCAGAGCGTCCCAGGACGGGTCGCCGATGTGGACGGTCTCGCGCAGTTCCGGGCACCGGCCGCGGACCTGGTCGGCGATCGCCCGGTAGTCGCTGCCCTTGTGGGCGAGGGAGGCGACGAGCACGGTGACGCCGGACTGGTTGAGCACGTACTCCAGTTCGTGCGCCCGGTAGGCGGGGTTGACGTTCACCATGACGGCGCCGATGCGGGCGGTGGCGTACTGGACGAGGACCCACTCGGGGCAGTTGACCGCCCAGATGCCGACCCGGTCGCCCTTGGCGACGCCCTTCGCCAGCAGGCCGCGCGCCACCTCGTCGACGGCGGCGCCGAACTCGGCGTAGGTCCAGCGCCGCCCGGACGGGACGTCGACCAGGGCCTCGCGGCCGGGGTGGGCGGCGATCGCGCGGTCGAGGTTCGCGCCGATGGTGTCGCCGAGGAGGGGCGCGGTGCTGGTTCCGTGGGCGTAGGAGAGCGCGGTCACCGGAAGTCCTCCTCGCGGTACTCGTTCGCGGAGCCGGCCGCCGTGGCCTCGCGCAGTGCGATGCGGCGGATCTTGCCGGAGACGGTCTTGGGCAGCTCGCCGAACTCCAGGCGGCGCAGGCGCTTGTAGGGGGCGAGGGTCCGCCGGGAGTGCTCGAAGAGGGCCTTGGCGGTGTCCGGTCCGGGCTCCCAGCCTGCCGCCGGCACGATGTACGCCTTCGGCACGGCCAGGCGCAGCTCGTCCGGGGCCGGCACGACGGCCGCCTCGGCGACCGCCTCGTGCTCCAGCAGGGCGCTCTCCAGCTCGAAGGGGCTGATCTTGTAGTCGCTGGCCTTGAACACGTCGTCGGCCCGGCCCACGTAGGTGAGGTGTCCGTCCGCGTCGTGGGCGCCGATGTCGCCGGTGCGGTAGTAGCCGTCGGCCATCACCTCCGCCGTGCGGTCGGGGTCGCCGTGGTAGCCGGTCATCAGGCCCACGGGGCGGTGGGACAGGTCCAGGGCGATCTCGCCCTCGTCGGCGCCGGGGGCGCCGGTGACCGGGTCGAGGAGTTCGACGCGGTAACCGGGGCTGGGGCGGCCCATGGAGCCGGTCTTCAGGAGCTGGCCGGGGCTGTTGGAGACCTGGACGGCCGTCTCGGTCTGCCCGAAGCCGTCCCGGACGGTCACGCCCCAGGCGCGGCGCACCTGTTCGATCACCTCGGGGTTCAGCGGCTCACCAGCGGCGACGACCTCGCGCGGCGGGGTGGCGAGCCGGCTCAGGTCGGACTGGATGAGCATCCGCCAGACGGTGGGCGGGGCGCAGAAGGTGGTCACGGCGGCCCGGTCCATCTCGGCCATCAGGCGGGAGGCGTCGAACCGCGTGTAGTTGTGCAGGAAGACGGTCGCCTCGGCGTTCCACGGCGCGAACAGGTTCGACCAGGCGTGCTTGGCCCAGCCGGGCGAGGAGATGTTCAGGTGGACGTCGCCGGGCTTCAGCCCGATCCAGTACATGGTCGCGAGATGCCCGATCGGGTACGAGGCGTGGGTGTGCTCGACCAGCTTGGGCCGGGCCGTGGTACCCGAGGTGAAGTACAGCATCAGCGGGTCGTCGGCGGTGGTCGGGCCGTCCGGGGCGAAGACGTCGGAGGCGGTGTACGCGTCCTCGTACCGCGACCAGCCCGGCGCCGTGGTGCCGCCGACCGCGACGCGGGTGTAGTCGCCGGGCACGTCGGCGAACTTGCCGGTGTCCTCGGCGCGGACGACGACGTGGTCCACCCGGCCGCGGTCGACGCGGTCGCGCAGGTCGGCGGGGCCGAGCAGCGGGGTGGCCGGGATGACCACGGCCCGGAGCTTCATCGCGGCGAGCGCGGTCTCCCACAGCTCGACCTGGTTGCCGAGCATGACGAGGACGCGGTCCCCGGGGCCGACGCCCCACTCGCGCAGCCGGTTCGCGACCCGGTCGGAGCGGGCGGACATCTCTGCGAAGGAGACCCGGACCTCGGAACCGTCCTCCTCGACGATGTGCAGCGCCGTGCGCTGGTTGCCCTCGGCGATGACGTCGAACCAGTCCAGCGCCCAGTTGAAGTTCCCGGGGCGGGGCCAGGTGAAGCCCTCGTACGCGGCGGCGTAGTCCTCGCGGTGCTCCAGCAGGAAGTCCCGTGCGCTGCGGAACAGCTCCGTGGCCGTCGTCATCTGTCCTCCTTCGTGCCGGACCTTGCCGGGCGGCTCTCTGCCATCGTGTAATCCGTGATGCAGGTCTCACTACCCCCGAACGGGGGTGTGCGTCCCGGGACGGGCGCGAGGAGGGCGGAGCGGGTGGCGGTGGACACGGCCGACGGAGTGGAGATCCGCAGCGCGCTGGTGCGGCTGCGGCGGACGACCGGGCTGCCGGTCGCCTTCGGCGGGCTGGTGGAGTCCGGACGCCGCCGGGTGCGCATCAGCGAGCTGAGCGGGACCGCCACGGCCGCGCTCAGCGCCCTCGCGGTGACCTCCGGCAACGGCCTGGGCGGCAAGGCGGTGGCGCTCACGCGGCCGTGCGCGGTGACCGACTACTCCGCCTCGCGGCAGATCAGCCACGAGTACGACCTCCCCGTCGCCGCCGAGGGCCTGCGCTCGGTGGTGGCGGTGCCGGTGGTCGTGCGGCGCCGGGTGCGCGGGGTCCTCTACGGCGCCCTGCGCACGGCCCGGCCGCTGGGCGACCGCACGCTGAGCGCGGCCGTGGAGGCGGCGCGGGACGTGGAACAGGCGCTGGTGCTGCGGGACGAGGCGGGTGCGCTGCTGACGGCGGTCCGGCCGCGCCCCGCGTGCGGCCCCGGGGGTTCCCCGGCCCGGGAACAGGTGCGCGAGGCGCACGCCGCGCTGCGCGCGCTGGCGCCCAGGATCGCGGACCCGGCGCTGCGGGACGAGCTGCTGCGGGCGTGCGGTCTGCTGGTGGCCGGTGGTGGGCCCGCCGCCGCGGTCCGGCTCGCTCCCCGCGAGGTGGACGTACTGGCCTGGGTGGCCGCCGGGGCGACGAACGCGACGGCCGCGCGGCGGCTCGGCGTACTTCCGGAGACCGTCAAGGCCTACCTCCGTTCGGCCATGCGCAAGCTCGGCGCCCGGACGCGGGGGGAGGCGGTCGTGGCGGCGCGCCGGGCGGGATGGCTGCCGTAGCCGGAGGGCGTCCCGGTCTGTCGGCGCCGCCCGCTGCCTGCGGACCGTCCCCTCGTCGTTTCCGTCACCTCCGCGTCCCTCCGTGATGCGAGGGCCGTTGCCTAGTATTGGCCGGGGCACGACACAGGGCCGGGGCGGGACGTGCGGAGGGGAGCGGTACCGTGCGACGGGACTTCGCGGAGTTCGCCGGGTGCCGCTCCGACCTGGTCGTCGGGCGGGAGGACGCGTTCGGCGCCGCGCGCGAGCAGCTCACCCGCGGGGGGAGTGTGCTGCTGCACGGCCCCGCCGGAATCGGGAAGTCGACCGTCCTGCGGACCCTGGCGGCCGAATGCGCCGGCACGGCCCGCACCGTGCTGCGCTGCTCGGCCACCGAGTCCGAGTCCCATCTCCCCTTCCTGGCCCTCGCCGACCTGCTGGGGCTGGTGCTGGACGAGGTGTCGGACGCGCTGCCCGCCGCCCAGCGCACCGCGCTGGAGTCGGCGCTCACCGGCCGCGGCGAGTCCACGCTGCAGCGCGACGGTCTCGCACTGCGCCTGGCCGTGCTCTCCGCGCTGCGTGCGCTCGCCGCCGAGGGGCCCGTCCTGATCGTCGCCGACGATCTGCAGTGGCTCGATCCGGCCAGCGCCGAACTCCTCGGTTTCGCCGCCCGCCGCCTGGGCGGGACCCCGGTGCGGCTGCTGTGCGCGGTGCGGACCGAGGGACCGGAGACGGAGGGCGCGGAGTACGGCCGCCATCTGCGCGCGTCCCCGCCGGACACCCGCGCGGTGCGGCTCGGGCCGCTCACCCGCGCCCAGGTGGCGGCCCTGCTCGACGATCGCGGGTATGTCGGCCTGCCCCGTTCCACGGTCCGCGACATCCACCGCACCAGCGGCGGCAATCCGCTGTTCGCGCTGGAGCTGGGCCGGGCGCTCGCCGAGAGCCCCACCCCGCCGCGGCCGGGCGAGCCGCTGCCGGTGCCGACCTCGCTGCGCGCCCTGGTGCTCTCCCGCCTGGAGATGCTGTCGGACGAGGCGCGCCGCACCCTCCTGGTGGCCAGTGCCGGTGCCCGCCCCACCCCGGCCCTGCTGCACGCGGCCGGCCGGGAGAACGCCGAGGCCGAGACCGCCCAGGCGGCGGCGCTGGGCCTGCTGGCGACCGCCGCGGAGGGGCCGGCCGTACGCTTCGCGCATCCGCTGATCTCGGCCGCGCTGTACGCGGAGGCCCCGGCGCCGGAGCGGCGGGCCGCGCACGCCGCGCTGTCCACGGCCGCCTCGGACCCGATCGAGCGCGCCCGGCACCTGGCCCTCGCCACCACCGGCACCGATCCGGAGGTGGCGGCCCGGCTGGCCGGGGCCGCCGCGCTGGCCCGGGACCGCGGGGCGCCGTCGGTGGCCGCGTCGCTGGGGCTGCTCGCCGCCCGGCGCACCCCGGCGGACGGTACGCCGGGACCGGACGAGCGCCGGCTCCAGGCCGCCGAGGACGCGATCACCGGGGGTGAGCCGGACCTCGCCCGGGACATCGCCCGTGAGGTGCTGACCCGGGCCACCGCGCCCGGTGAGCGCGTGCGGGCCTGGATGGTGGTGATCGAGGCGGCCGGGCAGGCCATCGGCGAGGTCGACGCCGTCTTCCCGCAGGCGCTGGCCGACGCGGGGCACGACCCCCGGCTGCTCGCCCTGGTCCACTACCAGCTGGCCTGGCGCGGCCTGGTGGCGCAGGGGGACTTCGCCCAGGGCCGGGAGGAGGCGGCGCACGCGGCCCGGCTGGCGGCACGGGCCGGGGACCGGCGCACCGAGCTGCTCGCGCTGGCGTTCCAGGCGCAGGCCGAGACGCTGATGGGGCATCCGGACGCCCCGGCGACGATCCGGCGGGCACTTGAGGAGCCGCAGGACCCGCGGGTGGCGTGCCATCACAACGGGGCCGGTTCGTCCCGGTTCCGGTGGCTGGTGATGAGCGACCGGCTGGCCGAGGCGCGGACGGCCGCGACCACGCTGCTGCGCGAGGCGCGGCGGCGCGGCATGGCCGAGAGCGAGGTCCACTACCTGCGTTTCCTCGCCGAGACCGAACTGCACTCCGGGCACTGCGGCAGGGCCCTGGAGCTGTCCCGGGAGAGCCTGACGCTGGCCCGGGACGCGGGCATCGGCGAGGGCGCGGGCGCGATGCAGGCCGCACTCGCCGAGGCCGCCGGCGGGGACCGGGAACGGGCGCTGGCGCTGGCGCGGGAGGCGGTGCGGCGGGCCGAGGAGGACGGCGACGCCGTGTACCTGTCGCGGGCACTGGCCGCGCTCGGCCACGCGAGCCTGGTGGCGGGCGACGCGGAGGCGGCCGTGCGCGCGCTGAGCCGCGTGCGGGAGCTGGAGGCCGGTGCCGGCATCGTCGACCCGGCGCGCGGCCGGTGGCAGGGCGACCTGGCCGAGGCGCTGGTGCGCACCGGGGCGCCGGCGCAGGCCCAGGAGGTCATCGAGGTCACCCGCGCGCACGCGCGGCGGCTCGGGCGCGGTGGTGTGCTCGCCGTGCTGGACCGGTCCGAGGCGCTGGTGCGGGCGGCGCGGGGCGAACACCGGGACGCCGTCGCCGGGTTGACGTCGGCCCGGGAGCGGCTGGCCGGGCTGGGCTACGGCCTGGAGGAGGCGCGGACGGCCTTCGCGCTGGCGGAGCTGCGGGCCGGCCGGCCGGGGCGGGCGCCGGGGCCGGCGTCGTACGACGACGCGGCCCGGCTCTTCCGGCGCTGCCGGGCGCTGCCCTGGCTGCGGCAGGTGGAGGCGTCGGTCGCGGCGCGGGCGGCTGCCCCGCCGGCCGCGCAGGCCCCCGTGGTGCCCGACGGCCTGGCGGGGCTCGCCTCGATGGAGCGCCAGGTGGCCGCGCTCGTCATGGAGGGGGCGACCAACCGGGAGATCGCCGGCCGGCTGTTCGTCAGCGTGAAGACGGTCGAGGCGACCCTGACCCGCGTCTACCGCAAACTCGGGATCCGGTCCCGGGTGGACATCGTGCGGCTGGCGGCGGGCCGGCGGACCGAGTGACGCGCACCCGCCGGCCGGCCGGTGGTCCCCGGCGGTTCGCCGGGAATCGGCCGAGGGTTTTCCCTGCCCGGTTCCGGTAGGGGGTTCCCTCATTGGGCGGCCGCGCCGTCGGTCCTAGCGTGAGCACGTGCCGCTCGCCCGGGCGGCACGGGGGTCTGTCCCGAGGCCCCCGTGCTCACCCCCCACGCCCGTGCGACCCCCCACCGGCCACCCCCCTTGAGGAGACTCATGTCCGGGTTCGTCCGCGCCAGAGGGACCTTCGCCGCCCTGGCCACCGCCGGCGCCGCGGTCACCGCGCTGCTGGCCGCGCCCTCCGCCGTCGCCGCTCCGCAGCCGGTCGTCGGCGGTTCGACCACCACGACGGGCGCGTACCCGTTCGTCATGCAGATCACGGACGCCTCGCAGAACCAGTTCTGCGGCGGCACCCTGGTCTCCCCCACCAAGGTCGTGACCGCGGCGCACTGCATGGCCGGTGAGACCCCCCGCAGCGTGCGCGTCGTCGGCGGACGCACCTACCGCAACGGCACCGACGGCACGGTCGTCCGGGTCGACAGGATCTGGGTGCACCCGGGCTACACCCGCGTCACCGACGGCGACGACGTGGCCGTACTGACCCTGTCGGCGCCGATGCCGCACACCCCGGTCAAGTACGTCTCCTCCTCGGACACCTCCGTCTACGCGGCCGGCACCACCGCCCGCGTCCTCGGCTGGGGCACCACCCGGGAGAACGGCGCCGCCTCCCAGCAGCTGCGGACCGCGACCGTGCCCGTCGTGTCGGACGCGAGCTGCCGCGGCTCCTACGGCTCCGGCTTCGTCGCGAGCGACATGGTGTGCGCCGGGCTCGCCTCCGGCGGCGTGGACACCTGCCAGGGCGACAGCGGCGGTCCCCTGGTCATCGGGGGCGTCCTGGCGGGGATCACCTCCTGGGGCGAGGGCTGCGCCCGGGCCGGCCAGCCGGGTGTCTACTCCCGGCTGACCACGTTCTCGGGCCTGGTGGCCGCGCAGGTCGCCTCCCAGCCCCGGGCACGGGACACCTGAGTACTCCTCAGGCCAACAGA
This sequence comes from Streptomyces sp. JK94, assembly GCF_053613315.1. Taxonomy (NCBI): domain Bacteria; kingdom Bacillati; phylum Actinomycetota; class Actinomycetes; order Kitasatosporales; family Streptomycetaceae; genus Streptomyces; species Streptomyces sp. JK94. The sequence goes on from NZ_JBSICH010000009.1 coordinate 92,934, forward strand.
CCGGGGGGCGTTGCGGGCCTCCACGAGCGGCCCGCAGCGCCCCTTTTCCATGTCGGCCGCGTACGGTCCCGGGGGTCGCGGACAGGTTCCGTCCGCTTCCGTCCGCGCGGCGCGCGGGTGCGCGCGGGTGCCGCGCGGCCGGGCCGGGTCACGTGTCCCGGCAGGTGGGCCGGAAGGCGAGTCGCGGGAGGATCCCGCTCCAGGCGGCCGGGGTGAGGTCGCCGCCCGTGCGGGCGCAGATGAGGCGTACCGTCCGGTCCGTGTCGAGCGTCCAGAGCCGGGCCGTCAGGTCGTTGCCCGCGGAGGCGAGCGTGTCGCCGCCGGGGTGGAAGGCGACCGAGGTGACCGTCTCCAGGTGGCCGTCGAGTGCGTGGCCGAAGGGCTCGGCGTGGGCGGGGTCCACGACGCTCCACAGGCGTACCGCGTGGTCCTCGCCGCCGCTCGCGAGGGTGCGGCCGTCCGGGGAGTAGGACACGGAGGTGACGCCGCCGCGGTGTCCGGCCAGTTCCTCGCCCAGGGGGCGGGCGCGGCCGGGGTCCGTGACGTCCCACAGCCGTACCGTGCGGTCCCGGCCGCCGGTGGCGAGGGTGCGGCCGTCCGGCGCGAACGCCACCGCGTTGACCCAGTCCCCGTGGGCGGTCAGGGGGCGGCCCAGGGGCCGGCCCCGGCTCCGGTCGCCCACGTCCCACAGCCGGGCCGTCCCGTCCTGGCTGCCGGAGGCCAGGGTGCGGCCGTCCCGCGCGAAGGCGACGGAGGTGACCCAGTCCGTGTGGGCCACCAGCGGCGTGCCGACGGGACGTACGTCGTCCGGGCCGCGAACGTCCCACAGCCGGATCCGGCCGTCCGCGCCGCCGGTGGCGAGGGTGCGGCCGTCCGGCGCGTAGGCGACGGTGAGGACACCGCCCGGGTGCGCGTTCGGGAGGGTGCCGGCGGGGGCGGGCCGGGACGGCTCGGAGACGTCCCAGAGCCGTACGGTGCCGTCCTCGGCGCCGGCGGCGGCCGTACGGCTGTCGGGGGCGAGGGTCACGGAAAGGACGGGGGCCTCGTGGCCGGTCAGGTGGCGCGGCAGCGGACGCGGGTGTCCCGGCCGGCTCACGTCCCAGAGCCGGACCAGGGCGTCGTCCGTGCTGGCGGCGGCGAGCAGGCGGCCGTCCGGTGCGTAGGCCACGGAGGTGAGCGGGTTGGTGAAGTCGGTCAGCACGGTCTCCGGCAGGTGCCAGAGGCGGACGCCGCGGTCGGCGCCGGTGGTGGCGAGGGTGCGGCCGTCCGGGGCGAACGCCAGGTCCCACAGGCCCTCCGTGTGACCGGTCAGCGGCTCGCCGATCTGCTGCGGGTACTCGGGGTTGGCCACGTTCCACAGGATGACGGTGTCGTCCTGCCCGGCGGTGGCCAGCGTGTGTCCGTCAGGGCTGAAGGCCACGGCCCACACGGCGGCGGAGTGCGCGGTGAGGGGAGCGTCCAGCGGGCGCGGGCCGCCCGTGCCGGAGACGTCCCACAGGCGCGCCGTCTCGTCGTAGCCGGCGGTGGCCAGGGTGCGGCCGTCCGGGGAGAACGCCACCGACCAGACCGGCGCGTCGTGGGCGCGCAGCGGCTCGCCGAGCGGGGTGGCGCCGTCGGCACCGTCCAGCCGCCACATGCGTACGGTCCCGGTGTGACCGGCGGTGGCCAGGGTGCGGCCGTCCGGGGAGAAGGCCACGGAGCGGACGCTGCGGGGGTCGGCGGACACCGGATCGCCGAGCGGCGCGGGCCGGTCCGGGTCGCGCACGTCCCACAGCCGTACGGTGCCGTCGTCGCCGGCGGTGGCGAGGGTGCGGCCGTGCGGGGCGAAGGCCACGGCGACGACGGACTCCCCCCGGTGGCTCACCAGGGGTACGCCGGCGGGTTGCGGCCGGGCGCGGTCGCGCGCGTCCCACAGCCGGATGCCGCCGCCGTGCCCGGCCGCCGCGAGCAGGGTGCCGTCGGGTGAGTAGGCCACGGCGCCCACCGGGTCGCCGTTGACGCGCAGCGGCTCGCCGAGCTGCTCGTCCGCGCCCGCCGTGTTCCACAGGCGGACGGTGCCGTCGTGGCCGCCGCTGGCAAGCGTCCGGCCGTCGGGGGCGAAGGCCACGGCGCTGCCGATGTCCTGGTGTCCGGGGAGCCGGGTGGACAGCACCCGGCCCGCGTCCGTGGTGAGCCGGGTCCGCAGGCCGGGGGTGGAGCGCATGCCGAGCGCGGCGACGTCGAGCCGCGCGGTCAGTGCCGTGTTCGTGCCGCGCAGCCGGTCGGCCTCCGCGGTGATCCGGCCGAACACGGCGTCGTCCCGCTCGGCCTGGGCGGTGGCTCGGGCCCGCAGAGCGGCGACGGCGGTGCCCGAGGCGACGAGCACCAGCAGCGCGAGCGCCGCCGACAGGCCGCGCCGGAGCCACACCGCGCGGCGGTGCCGGCGGATCGAGGCGCCCAGGAACTCGCGCTCCACCGCGGTGAGTTCCGTGCTCCGGTGATCGTGCGGGAAGGCGTCGTGGGCGGCGGTCAGCCGCGAGCCGGCGTAGAGCGCGGCGCCCTCCCGGCCGAGCGCCAGCCAGGTGCGGGCCGCTTCGGACAGCGCCCGGTGGACGCGCAGCCGGTCCCGTTCGGCGTCGATCCAGCCGCGCAGCCGGGGCCAGGCCGTGATGAGGGCCTCGTGGGCGAGTTCGACGGTGCCGTCGTCGAGGGTGAGCAGCCGGGCGCGGACCAGCCGGTCCAGCACGTCCCGGGTGCCGGCGGGGTCGCCGAGGTCGAGTTCGGCGTGCTCGGCGGGCCGCCGGGTGTCGGGGGTGCCGTCTCCCGGGGCGACCAGCCGCAGCAGGACGCGGCGGGCCAGGTCGGCCTGGGACGCGCCGAGTCCGCCGTACACCTCCTCGGCGGTGCGGACGACGGCGCCGCGCAGTCCGCCGGCCGCCTCGTAGGCGGACTCGGTCAGGTTCCGGCCGGTGCGGTGCCGCCAGGTCTCCAGCAGCGCGTGCGACATCAGCGGCAGTCCGCCCGGCGCGCCCTCGACCTCGTCGAGCAGGCGCGCGGTCAGGGCGCGTTCGACGACCAGTCCCGCCGCCGCGGCCGGCCGGACGACGGCCTCCCGCAGCTCGTCCCGGCGCATCGGGCCGACGAGCAGGGTCGCGTCCTGCAACGCGGCGGTGAGCCCGGGGTGCTCGGCGCACCGTCCCAGGAAGTCGGCGCGCACGGCGATCACCACCCGCGACGAGCCGCCGGGGGCCGCGGCGGCGAGCAGCCGGTCGACGAACGCGTCGCGTTCGGCCGGGTCGGCACAGAGGGTGTACAGCTCCTCGAACTGGTCGACGATCAGCCAGGTGTCCGCGTCCGTGTCCGGCACGGGGGACAGTCGGTCCGCGTGGGTGCCGAGCGGGAGGGCGCCGGGGGTGAGGACGCGTACGGCGGCGGGCGGCGGCGAGCCGTCGGTGCCGCTTGCGGGCGTGCGCAGGCGGGGGATCAGACCGGCGCGCAGCAGGGAGGACTTGCCGCTGCCCGAGGGGCCGAAGACGGCGGTGAAACGGTGCCGGCGGGTCAGTTCGGTCAGTCGGTCGACCAGCCGGTCGCGGCCGAAGAACAGGGCGGCGTCGTCCGGTTCGTACCGGGTCAGGCCCCGGTAGGGCGGTCGCGCGTCCTCGTCGGCGGCGGCGCGTGCGGCGGCCTCCGCGTTCGCCTCGCGCCAGCGCCGCTCCCACTCCTGCCGGTCGCCGCCGCAGACGTCGACGTAGGCGAGGGTCACCGCGAGGGTGGGGAGCTGCCGTCCGGCCGCCGCCTGCGACAGGGCGGTCACCGAGAACGGGACCTTCCGGGCCATCGTCCGGTACGTCGGACGCCCCGCCGACTCCCGCAGGACGCGGAGTTCCGCGGCGAACCGCTGCACCGGGCCGGCCCCCGGGTCGAGCCCCCGCTCCCGGCGTCCCGCTCCCCGTCCGCTCACGTGTCCCGCCCGCCCCGCCGTCGCTCTCGGTCCCCTTCCGGACGCCCACGGTAGGGAGCCGCCGGTGGGGCGGGCAAGCGGGGAGGGGTTCGCCGGCGGAGGGCGCACGGGGAGTTCACGGCGCCTTCACCGCGCTTCCGCGTCGTTTCGGCGGTGTCCACGTCGTTCCGCGTTGTTCAGTGCCGTTTCCGGGCTGCTGAACAACGGTGGGAGGCGGTGGAATCGGTGGCCGGGGGAGTGCGGGGCGGCGCGGACGCCGTGGGCGTCACGGCCGCTCCGCCCCGCGCCCGCTTCGCGCGTGCCGACGGCCGTCGGCACGGTCCGGGACCCAGGGAAGGCCCATGAGAGAAGGTGATCCGATGACGGCGGACACGACCCGCCGGCCGCGCAGCGTGACGCTGGCGGTGGTGCTGTCGGTCCTCGGGACGTGGACGGCGGCGTCGACGGCGGTCGAACCGGACGAGGCACCGGCGTTCGTGCTGCTGCTCTTCGCGGCCTGCCTCTGGTTCGCCGTCCGAGCCGGTCGCGGGCGGCGCGTCGCCCGCACCACGGTCGCCTGCCTGACCGCGCTGATGCTCGTGTTCGTGTCGCCGTTCGCGCTCGACGACCCGCCGTACGGCGGCGCCACCCTCCTCCTCGCCGTCCTTCTCGCGGTCCCCGGTGTGGTGCTGCTGTACCTGCCCGCCGCCGACGCGTACGTCCGGGCCCGCAGCGGGGAGCGGGCCGGGACGTGATCCCGGGCCGGCGTGCCCTGGCCGGAGTTCCCTGCCGGCGTGCCCTGGCCGGAGTTCCCTGCCGGCGTGCCCTGGCCGGAGTTCCCTGCCGGCGTTCCCTGGCCGGGCCGGCCGCCCGCGCCGCCTCGCGGCTCCTCGTGAGCCCGATCCGCTCGCCGGTGGTGCAGCGCCGTGCGCACCCGGGGGGGGGTTGCCGTGCTCCCCGAGGGGCACCCGGGGGCACTGTGCACGGACGAGACGCGATCCTGGTGACCGGCTGGTTCAGCTTCCTGCACGGGGAGGCGACCGCCGGGGACGTGCTGGCGCTGCGACGGGTCGAGCACGTGCTGCGGGAGGCGGGGCTCGCGTACGACGTCGTGTGGAGCCCGGGGTTCCGGGCGGACGGGGCACATTTCGAGGACGTGGACCCGGCCGCGTACTCCCGGCTGGTCTTCGTGTGCGGGCCCGTGCACGGCCCGCGCGTCGAGGAGCTGCACCGTCGGTTCGCCCACTGCCTGCGGATCGCGGTCGGCGTCTCCGTCGTCGACCCGGGTTCCCCGGCCGTCACCGGCTTCCACCGGGTGCTGGCCCGGGACGCCGCCGGCGCCGTGCCGACCGTGGACCTCGCGGCCCGCGCGCCCGCACTGCCCGTCCGCCCGGTCGTCGGGGTGGTCCTCACTCACGGGCAGCACGAGTACGAGGGCCGGCGACGGCACGACGAGGTCGCCGCGGAGCTGACGGGCTGGCTGGCCGGCAAGGACTGCGCCCGGCTGGAGCTGGAGACCCGGCTCGACGCACACGACTGGCGCCTGTGCGGCACGCCGGCGCAGCTGGAGGCGGTACTGGCCCGGCTGGACCTGGTCGTGACCGACCGACTGCACGGGCTGGTCCTGGCGCTGCGGGCGGGGACGCCGGCGCTGGCGGTGGACCCGGTCGCGGGCGGCGCGAAGGTGACGGCGCAGGTCCGCGCCTGCGGCTGGCCCGCGTTGGTGGCGGCCGAGCGACTGGCCCGGGACGTGCTGGAGCACTGGTGGGACTGGTGCCTGACGACCGGACGGGAGGAGGCCGGGCGGATCGGCGCCGCCTTCCGCGCGGTGGACGCGGCCGAGGACGCCGCGGACGGGCTCCTGGCGGCGCTCGGGGCACGGCCGGCCGGTTGACTCCGGGCCGGGCGGGCACTCGGCCGGGCGTCGGTCCGCCCCCCCCAGGAGGAGACATGAGCACCGACCGGCTCTCCGATTACGAGCGACGCGTACTCGACGAGGTGGAGCGGGAGCTGCGCCGCGACCGCCGGCTGGACCGGCGCCTGAGCACACTGCGGCTCCACCGCTGTCCCGGCCTCACCCGTCTGATGGTGTGCCGCCCGCGCACCCCGGCCGTCCTGCTGCTGCTCACCTTGTCGGTGGCCTTGCTGGTCACCGGCATCGTCACGTCCGCACCGGCCGTGATCTGGGCCTTCGCCGCGATGTGGCCGGTGACGCTGTTCACGGCGTTCCGGCTGCTGTGCCGGTGGACGGAGGGGTAGGGCCCGACGCCGCCCGACGCCGCCCGTCGTCGGCCACCGTCGCCCGTCCTCGGGCCGCCGCCGCCCGGCGTGTGCCCCGCGGCGGCCGGCTCCGCGTCCCCTCGGCGCGGGGCCGGCCCGTCCGGTGCGGGGCCGACGCATCCGGTGCGGCGCCGGCCCATCCGGTGCGGCGCCGGTCTGCGGCTGAATGGCTGCGGCGCCGGGTTACGGCTGCGGCTGCGGTCAGCCGGTGTAGCTGCGGGCCGTCGACGCGCGCTGGGCGGGTTCGAGCGAGCGCAGGCGGGCCTCGACCTCGGGCGGCAGCACCCGGCGTTCGCGCAGCACCCACGGCAGGGCGGCCGTCGCCTCGGCGAAGGCGCGCAGCGACGCGGTGTCGCGGGGGACGGTACGGGCCAGGTGGAGGGTGCGGCGCAGGGCGGGACCGACCGGGCGGCGCAGCCAGGTGAACCACAGGGTGTTGCGGATGCCGTGCGCGCGCCGCAGCGTCGGGTCCCGTACCTCGGAGGGATGGTGATGGATCGTCAGGTCGTCGGCGTACGTCAGCCACCAGCCGTTCGCCGCGAGGTCCGCGGCGAGCAGCTCCTCCTCGCCGCCCAGCCACAGCCGGGGGTGGAAGCCGCCCGCGGCCCGGAAGGCGTCGGTGCGCAGCACGGTCGCGGCGGCCAGGAAGGACCCGAGGGCCGGTCCCGGGAGCCAGTCGGGCCGGGGCACGGGTGAGTCGCGCAGTTCCCCGACGATCGGGTCCTCGGTGCCGCCCGGCTCGACGAGGATGCGGGCGGTGACCGCGCCGACCGCCGGGTACCGGTCGAGCAGGTCGGCGGCCCCGGGCAGGGAGCCCGGCGCCCACCAGGAGTCGTCGTCGCAGAAGGCGACGTAGGGGGTGCGGACGTGCCGGACCGCCAGGTTGCGGCCGACGGCGCCCAGGTTGCGGCCGGGGCGCAGCAGCCGTACCTCCGGGTGGTGGCGGGCGACGGCGGCGGCGGTGCCGTCGGTGGAGGCGTTGTCGGTGACGATCACCGGGGGCTTTTCGGGGAGTTCGGCGAGGCGGTCCAGGGTACGCAGGAGTTCGGGGCGCCGGTTGTGGGTGATGACGACGACGGTGGTCCGGGTGTCGGTCACGAGGTCGCTCCGTGGGCTTCATGGGCTCCGTCGGCTCCGTGGGCTCCGTCGGCTGCGTCGAGGAGGCGGGCGGCGCGCTCCACGTGCGGGGGCAGGGCCCTGCGGGCGCGCAGGGCCGCGGGCAGGCGGGTGAGGGTCTCGCGCAGGGCGCGCCGGGCGTGCGGGTCGTGGCGGGCCTCGGCGGCGAGGGCACCGGTGCGGGCGAGCGCGTGCGGGAGGGGGCGGCGCAGCCAGGCGGTGAGGAGCGCGTTGCGGCGCACGACGGCCGGGCGGCCGGTGCGGGGTGCGGGGTCCGGGTGGTGGTGGGCGGTCACGTCGGGGCAGTGCGTGACGCCCCAGCCGCGGGCGGCCAGGTCGTAGGCGAGGAGGGTCTCCTCGGCGCCGAAGAAGAGCAGGGGGTGGTAGCCGCCCGCGTCGAGGTAGGCGGTGCGCCGGGCGACGGCGGCGCAGCCGAGGAAGCCGAGCACCTGGGTGCCGGGCAGGTCGGTGGCCGGGCCGAGGGGGGACGCGGCGAGCAGGTCGTTGAGGGGGTCCGCGTCCTCGGCGGGGCCGACGAGGGTCCGGGCGGCGAGCAGGCCGAGCCGCGGGTGCTCGTCGAACAGCCGGGCGGCGGTGGCGAGCGCGCCGGGCGCCCACCAGGAGTCGTCGTCGCTGAACGCCACGTACGGGGTGTTGAGGGCGCGGGCGCCGTGGGTGCGGGCGAGCGCGCCGCGGTTGAACGGCAGGGAGAGCACGCGGACCCGGGGGAAGTCGCGGGCCAGCATGGCGCGGGTGCCGTCGGTGGAGGCGTTGTCGACGACGAGGATCTCGGGCCGCTCGGGCAGGGCGAGCAGGTGCCGTACGGTGACGGCGAGGCTCGCGGCGCGGTTGCGGGTGGCGATGACGACGCCGACGGGGGCGTGCCCGGCGGGGGCGGTGCGGGGCCGTTCGCGGGTGGCCGACAGACCGGGCCGCCCGGTCTGTCGGGGGGTGGGGTGGGGCGTGCCGTGGTTCATCGTGCCTCTCCCAGGATGGCCGGGGCGTCGAGTGCGGCCAGGACGTCGTCGGTGCCGATGCGCAGCAGCGCGGGGTCCGTCTCGCGGCCGTGCGGGTCGCCGTCCGGGCCGGGGTGCCACAGGGCGCGGTGGCGGGGGTGGCCGGGCGGGCCCCAGCGGCTGGGCGGGACCGGGCCGAAGAGGGTGACGGAGGGGGTGGCGTGGGCGACGGCGAGGTGGGCGATGCCGGTGTCGCCGCTGACGACGACGCCGGCTCCGGCCACCAGGGCGGAGAGCCGGTCGTGGGGCAGGCCGCCGCCGAACACGTCCGTGTCGGGCAGGCGGGCGAGCTTGGCCAGCCGGGCGACCAGGTCCCCCTCCTCCGCTCCCCCGGTGACGACCACCCGGTGTCCCCGTGCGCGCAGCGACTCGGCGACGGCCGCGTACCGTTCCACCGGCCAGCAGCGGGAGGGCGCGCCGGCGCCGGGGTGCAGGACCGCCGCTCCGGGGGCGGGGGACGGCGTGCCGGGAGGCGGCAGCCGCAGGTCGGCCGGGTCGGCGTCGATGCCGTAGGCCCGCAGCAGGCGGCACCACCGTTCGCGCTCGTGCTCCTCGGCGTACCAGGGCGGCCCGTCCACCTCCGGCGTCAGCGGATGCGCGAAGGCCAGCAGTTTCAGCGGGCGCAGGCGTGCCAGCAGGCGGTGGCTGGGCGGGCCGTTGCCGTGCAGGTCGACGGCGACGTCCGGGGGCGGACCGGTCCAGTCGAGGGTGCGCGGGACGGCACGGCCGGGTTCGGCGGCCGGCAGCAGCCGGTCCACGGCCCCGGTCGCCGCGACCACCGGCGCCAGCTCGGCGGGGGTGGCCAGCACCAGCTCGTGCCCCGGGTACGCCCGGCGCAGCGCGCGCAGCGCGGGCACCCCGGCGAGCAGGTCCCCGAGCCCGAGGGCACGCAGGACGAGCACCCGCGGACGCGCCCCGCCGCCGGCCGGGTCCCGCCCCGGCCGCAGGTCCCGCGCCGGCCCCGGGGACGGCATGCGCCGGTCGGGACGCGCGGCCGTCGCCGTGGTGCCGGGCGGCGGGGGCGCCGTCGCCCGGCCGCGTCCCGTGCCCGGCGTCCCGGGGGTCACCGGACCCCCTCTGCCGCCCGCGCCATCAGGGCCGTGGAGGAGCGGCCGTCCAGGTAGGGCAGGAGGACGGCCTGGCCGCCCCACTCCTGGAGGAGGGCGGCCTCGGGAAGGTCCGCGCCCGCGTAGTCGCCGCCCTTGACCCAGACGTCGGGGCGCAGGTCGCCCAAAAGGCGTTCGGGGGTGTCCTCGTCGAAGACGGCGACCGCGTCGACGCAGGCGAGGGCGCGCAGGACGCGGACGCGGTCGGTGAGGGGGTTGACCGGGCGGCCGTCGCCCTTGCGGCGCCGGACGGAGGCGTCGGAGTTGACGCAGACGACGAGGCAGTCGCCGAGTCGCCGGGCGGCCTGCAGGAGGCCGACGTGTCCGGCGTGCAGCAGGTCGAAGCAGCCGCCCGCGGCGACCACCGTGCCGTGCTGGGCGCGGACGCGGGCGGCCAGGGCGTGCGGGTCGTCGGTGTCGGGCGAGGGGGCGTGCACCGGGCCGGAGCCGGCGGGGGGCAGGGCACCCGCGCCGCCCGCGGCGACGAAGGCCGTCGCGGCGCCCACCGCGCCCTCGACGGCCTCCCCGACCAGCGCCCCGTCGGCGAGCAGTCCGGCGGCGGTGGCGGCGAACCGGTCCCCCGCGCCGCACGAGTCGCCGTGGTGGGAGGCGGGGGCGGGGACCAGGAGCGGGTGTTCACCGTACGACAGCAGGGCTCCGCGGGAGCCGAGGGTCACCGTCACCGCGGCCACGCGCCAGTCCCGTACGAGCGCGGCGGCGTCGAGCGCGGCGGCGCGCAGGCCGCCGCCCGGGTGACCGCCGCGCGGCGCGAAGCCGTGCGCCTCCTTCTCGGCCGGTGTCACCAGCCGGGTGCCGGGCACCGGCGGCCCCCCGCGCGGGTGCGGGTCCCAGACCAGGGGCGGTCGCGCGGCCAGGACGTCGCGCAGGGCGTCCGCCGCGCCGCGGCCGTAGTCGGAGACCAGGACCGCCCGGGCGTCGCGCAGCGCCTCGCGGGCTTCCCCGGTGGTCTCGTGGACCCGGCCGCCGCCGCGGTCCAGGCGGACGACGGGGGTGCCCTGCGCCAGGACGCGGGTCTTCTCCGGCAGGGTGCCGGTGAGCGGGAGGGGGATCAGCCTCAGCCAGGGTTCCAGCAGTTCGCGCAGGGCCGCGCCGGCCGGGTCGTCGCCCACCCCCGCGATCAGCGTGACCTCGCGGCCGTCGCGGGCGGCGAGGTACGCGGCGAGGGCGGCGCCTCCGGGCCGTACGCGTTCGGCGCACTCGGAGACCACCGGAACCGGTGCGTCGGGGGCGAGCCGGTCGGCGGAGCCGGTGAGGTCGCGGTCGAGGAGGGCGTCGCCGACGACGACCAAGGGCGTCCGGTCAGCCATGGGTCCCGTCACCTCCGTGTTCCCGTGCCACGTACACCCCGTTCCAGGGCCGCGTCGAAGGCCGCGCAGATCATGTGCACGGCGACGAGGTGGAGCTCCTGCACGGTGGCCGTCGAAGGGGCCGCCACGCACAGGGACTCGTCGCTGCCCGCCATGAGCGGGTTGGGCTCGCAGCCGGTCAGCGCCCACACCCGCACCCCCGCCGACCGCGCGGCGTCCGCGGCGGAGAGCAGGTTGGCGCTGGCGCCGCTGGTGGAGAGCAGCATCAGTACGTCGCCCTCGCGACCGTGGGCGCGGACCTGGCGGGCGAAGACCTCGTCGACGCCGTAGTCGTTGGCGATGGCGGTGGTGCTGGAGGTGTCGGCGTGCAGGGCGATCGCGGAGAACGGCGGCCGGTCGTCGCGGTAGCGGCCGACGATCTCGGCGGTCAGGTGCTGGGCCTGGGCGGCGCTGCCGCCGTTGCCCGCGGCCAGCAGCCGGCCGCCGCCCGCGAGGACGGCGGCGAGCTGCTCGCCCCAGCGTTCGGTGATGTGCGCGGAGGCGCGGAACGCCCCCAGGGCGTCCTGGAGTTCGTCGCAGTGCCCGACGGCGGGCGGGTGCACGGTCATCACGCGACCTCCTTCGACAGCGCGTGGTCGGCGAGGGTCAGGCGGTAGACCTGTTCCGCGCCGTCGGCGACGCGGGCCCAGGTGTAGTGCCTGAGGACGCGCTCGCGGCCGTTCCTGCCGTACTGGCGGCGCAGCCGTTCGTCGGCGAGGAGTTCCCGGGCGGCGTCCGCGACGGCCTCGGGGTCCTGCGGGGGGACCAGGCGGCCCGTGGTCCCGTCGGCCACGGAGTCCCGGTGGCCGCCGACGTCGGTGGCGAGGACCGGCACGCCGCACGCCATGGCCTCCAGCGGCACGATGCCGAACGGCTCGTAGACCGGGGTGCACAGCACCAGATCGGTGCTGCGGAGCAGGGCGGGCATGTCCTCCGGGTCGACGGCGCCGAGCAGCCGGACCCGGTCGGCGACGCCGGTCCGGCGTGCGAGCGCGGTCAGGCGCCGCGCCTCGGGGTCGGCGTCGAGGCCGCCGGCGGGCGGGCCGCCCGCGATCAGGAGTTCGGTGTCGGGGATGTGGGCCAGGGCGCGGACGGCCTGGTCGTAGCCCTTGCGCGGCACGAGCCGGCCGCAGGCGAGCAGCCGGTGCCGCCGGCGCCTTTCGGGGGTGCGGCCGGTGTCGGCGGCGGGGTGGAAGTGCTCGACGTCCACGCCGCAGGGCACCACGGAGACCTGTCGGGGCGGCACGCCCATGTCGCCGAGTTCGACGACCTCGTCGGTGCAGGTGGCCAGGACGCGTTCACAGGTCCGGCCGATCTGGCGTTCGATGCCGATGCGTTCGTACGGGCTGGTGTCCCGCATGCCCTGGTGGCGTCGCTTGACGGTGCCGAGGGCGTGGAAGGTCTGCACGAGCGGGATGCCGTGCGGCCGGGTGCCGATCTGCGAGGCCATGCCGGACATCCAGAAGTGCGCGTGGACCACGTCGGGCCGCTCGCCCGCCCAGGCGCGGGCCAGGTGGGCGCCGAAGGCGGGCATGTGCGGGAAGAGCTCGTCCTTGGGCACGGCCCGGGGCGGCCCGGCCGGCACGTGCTCGACGACCGCGCCGCCGGGCAGCGGCACCCGGTCGGGCAGGTCCGCGGCGTCCCGGCGGGTGTAGACCGTGACGTCGTGGCCGCGCAGGGCCAACTCCTCGGTGAGACGGGCCACGTAGACGTTCTGTCCACCGGCGTCGACGCCGCCGAGCGCGGCGAGGGGGCTCGCGTGCTCGGACACCATGGCGATCCTCATCGGGTCACCTCCTTCAGCAGCCGCTCCCAGTCGTCCAGGAAGCGGGACAGCCCGTAGCGGGACAGGGCCGCCGCACGGGCCTCGTCACCGACGGCCCGCGCGTGCGGCGGGTCGGCGAGGAAGCCGCGTACGGCGTCGGTCAGTACGTCGATGCGGTTGGAGACCACTCCCGCGCCCGGGGGCACGGCCTCGGTGACCTCGGTGGTGGCGAGGGCGACCACGGGCATGCCCAGGTGCATGGCCTCCAGCAGGGACAGGCCGAGGGAGGTCCAGCGGACGGGGTGGACGTAGACGCGGCGGCGGGCCAGCTCGGTGTGCAGGTCGCTCTGGGGGACGTCCCGCGTGCGGCACCGGTCGGGGTGGACGCCGATGTGGCCGGCGAGCCCCTCGGTGCGCATGCCGAACACGTCGAGCGGCGCGGTCCGGGCGAACGCGGGGAGCAGGTCCGTGCCCGTCGTGCGCCCGCGCCTGATCGGCTCGTTGACGACGACGGCGGCGCGTTCCAGCTCGCCGGTCCAGCGGTGGCCGGGGTCGACGATGCCGTGCTCGACGACGGTCGTCTCCGTGCTTCCCGCGTCCCACATCAGCCGGTTGAAGTGGGTGACGTGGACGAGCGTGACGCCGGGGATGTCCGCGGCGGGGTGGCGGGTGTCGGGCACGTCGCCGTCGGGGGCGTTGTGCTCCAGGTACACCAGCGGGGGGCGGCGGCCGAGCCACCGGTCGACCAGGGCGAGTTCGTGCGGGCGCTGGAGGATCACGAGGTCGATGTGCTCGTCGCGGAGCCGCTCGGGCGGTACTTCGACGACGGAGTCGGGCCAGTCCCAGGTGCGGGCGCGGCCGAGGCCGTCGGGTCCGCGGTCCGGGGTGACGGGAACGAGGCAGGTGTGCGGGCCCTGCACGAAGGCCGTGGTCCACGACCCGTGCACGTGCCAGATGAGGATCCTCATGCGTCCCCCAGGAGTTTCTCGACGGCGGCGGCCACGTCGGTCGCCGTGACGGTGTTCAGGCAGGGGTGGCCGGGGACGGGGCAGTCCCTGGCCCGGGTGTCGGCGCAGGGCGCGTCCTGGTCGCCGAGCAGGACGTACGGGACGCCGTACGGCCGCCAGCGTTCGGCCGGTACGACGGGCGCGAACAGGGACACCACCGGGGTGCCGACGGCGGCGGCGAGGTGTGCGGGCGCCGTGTTGCCGGTGACGACGGCGTCCGCGCCCGCGAGGACACCGGACAGTTGGGGGGCCTCGGTGCGGCCGCCGAGGTCGGTGCCGTGCTCGCCCGCGACGTGGGCGGTGAGGTCGCGCTCGTCGGGGCCGCCGGTGACCAGCACGCGGTGCCCGGCGGCGGCCAGTTCGCGCACGGCCTCGGCGCACCGCTCCGGGCTCCAGGCGCGGGCCGGAACGCTGGCGCCCGGGTGGAGGACCACGTACGGGCCGGGACCGGTGAGTTCCCCGGTGTCGGGCGGCGCGTGCACCCGCAGCCGCCCGTCGTCGGGCCGGGGGAATCCGGCGGCCTCGGCGAGGTCGAGCGCGGCCTGCGCCTCGTGGGCGTGCGGGGCGCGCCGGTGGCGCAGGTCGAGCAGGGAGCCGGGGTAGTCCACGCTGTCCGCGGCGATGTGCCGGACACCGGCGAGACGCAGCACCAGGGCGGTGGGCAGCGGGGACTGGTGGAAGGAGGTGAGGATCAGCGCCGTGTCGGCGTCGATCCGGTCCACCAGCCGGTCGACGTCCTCCCGGCTGACGTCGGGCGGCTGGAACCCGCCCCACGGCGCGTCCCACACCAGGACCTCGTCCACGCCGGGCAGCAGCCGGGCGGCGGGTGCGCCGCGCGACCCGCACAGCATCGTGACGTGGCCGGCCCGGGCGGCCACGGCCCGGACGGCGGGCCCGGCGAGCAGTACGTCGCCGAAGCTGTCGAGCCGGGTGACGAGCGCCTTCATCGCGGCCTCCCACCGGTGTCGCCGGCGGCACGCGCCCGGGCCGCCCCGGGAGCGCGGGTGCGCTGCCCGGTGCCTGGGACGGGCTCGCTCCGGCCGGTGCCCGTGGCGACGGTGGTGCCCGCACCGGTGGCGGAGGCCACGCCCGTCTCCGCGGCGGTACGCGCACCCGCGCCCGCGCCCGCATCCGTGGCCGTGCCCGTGGTGAACGCCGCCTCGAAGGGGCGTTCGTTCACCAGGCAGCTGCCCCGGGGCGGACCGTCGAGGACCGCGCGTACGGCGGTCAGCAGGTCCGGGGCGACGTGGGGGGCGGCGGCCGTCTCCTGCGGGCGGGTGCGGTCGTTGGGGACGAGGATGCCGTGGGCGCCCGCCCGTCCGGCGGCCTCCACGTCGGCGCCGATGTCGCCGATGACCACGCAGTCGGCGGGCGCGGCGCGGACGCGTCCGGCCGCCCACAGGACCAGGCCGGGCTGCGGCTTGCGGCACCGGCAGCCGTCCTCGGGGCCGTGCGGGCAGACCGCCCAGACGTCGAAGGGGCCGACGAGTTCGTCGATGCGCCGGTTGACGCGACGGACGTCGGTGCCGGTGAGCAGACCGCGGGCGACGCCGGACTGGTTGGTGACGACGCCGACGCCCACGCCGTGCTCCCGCAGCAGCGCCACCGCCTCACGGGCGCCGTCGACGGGCCGGACCCGTTCCGGGTCGCCGTTGTAGGGGACGTCGTGGACGAGGGTGCCGTCGCGGTCGAAGAACACGGCCCTGACGGGGCTCATGCGGCCACCTCCCGCCAGGCGGGGGCGGCGCGGTGCCGCCACCGTCCGCTCAGCCGGTGCCAGGTCGCGGCGGGCGGGATGAGGGCGCTGGTGACCAGCATGGTCGTGACCTCGTGGCGGGTGCGCGGTCCCGGGACGATCCGCGCCCAGGCGAACTCGGCGGTACCCGCGGCCCAGCCCAGCCCGGCGGCCGCGGCGGCCCGGGGGCGGCCGGCGGCGGCGAGGGCGAGGGCCACGGCGCCGGCCGCGGTGATCGCCGCGTGGCGCCTGATCCGGCCCTTGGGCGCCACCGCCTTGGCCCACCAGCCGGGACCGTGCAGCCGACGCATCAGGGCGTCGTCGGCGTTGCCGCGCTGTTGCTTCAGGGACACCCAGCGGGAGGCGGGGCGTACGGGGTGGCGGGTGGTGCGGCGGCCCCGGCGGATGCGCCAGCCCGCGTCGAGGACGCGCAGCGCGAGGTCGGCGTCCTCGCGGAAGGCGCGGGTGAAGCGTTCGTCGAAACCGCCGACCTGTTCGAGCACGTCGGTGCGGTAGGCCATGTCGGCGGTGATCCACTGGGCCCGGGCGAGGCCGGCGGTGCCGCGTTCCCAGTCGGTGGGGCGGCGCTCGCCCGGCAGCGGCACGGCGATCACCCCCTGCACGGCCCCGGTGTCGGGCGCCGCCTCGGCGAGGTCCTGCACGAGCTGGTCGCACCAGTGCGGGCCGACCTGGACGTCGTCGTCGAGGAAGGCGGTCCACGGCGAGGTGACCGCGCGGAGGCCGGTGTTGCGGGCGGCGGCCGGGCCCCGGCCCCCGCTGCGCAGCACCACCGTGCGCTCGCGCAGGTCGCCGAGGACGCTCAGCGGATGCTCCAGCGCGCCGGGGCCGGCACCGGGTCCGGGACGGTCGTCGACGAGGACGATCTCGTCGGGGCCGGGGCCGGTCGCGGCGGCCAGCGCGGCCAGGCAGTCGGCCAGCGTGTCGCGCACGAGGGTGGGGACGACGACGGCGTAGCCGGTCGGGGGGACGCCGTTCACGGGTGCGCCGCTCATGCGAACGCCCTCCCCCTGCGCACCGCGAACGGGCCGATGGCCAGCAGGTCCACGGGGGCGGAGCCGAAGCACTCCAGCGCGTCGCGCGGGTCGTCGACCATGGGGCGTCCGGCGGTGTTGAGGCTGGTGTTGACCACGACGGGCAGCCCGGTGCGCCGCTCGAAGGCGTTCAGCATCCGGGCGACGAGCGGCTCGCGGCGCTCCTCGACGGTCTGGATGCGGGCCGTGCCGTCGACGTGGACGACGGCCGGGATGCGGTCGCGCCACGCGGGGGCGACGTCGTGCACGAAGAGCATGTACGGGCTGGGGAGCGGCCCGGTGAAGATGCCGGCGGCACGGTCGGCCAGCACCATGGGCGCGACCGGCCGGAACTCCTCGCGGCCCTTGACGTGGTTGAGCCGCTCCAGGTTCTCCGCGCGGCCCGGGTGGGCCATCAGGGAGCGGTGCCCGAGGGCGCGCGGTCCGAACTCGCTGCGGCCCTGGAACCAGGCGACGATCCCGTCCCGGGCCAGTTCCTCGGCGACCGTCTCCGCGATGTCGTCCGGTTCCTCGTAGGGGATCGCGGCCGTCTCCAGCCAGGCGCGGATCTCCTCGTCGCTCCAGCCGCGGCCGAGGTCGGCGCCGGGCATGGGCTCGGGGGCGGCCGTCTGGGCGGCCACGTGCAGGGCGCTGCCGAGGGCCGTGCCCGCGTCGCCGGCGGCGGGCTGCACCCACACGTGCCGGTACGGGCCCTGGGCGGCGATCTTCGAGTTGGCGACGCAGTTGAGGGCGACGCCGCCCGCCATGGTGAGGGCCTCTCCCTGGGCCTCGCGGTGCAGCCAGTGCACGAGTTCCAGGAGGAGTTCCTCCAGTACGGCCTGGGTGCTCGCGGCGAGGTCGGCGTGGTCCTTCGTCCAGTCCTCGCCCTTGGCGCGGGCCGGGGCGAGGGCCACCCAGTCGACGCCGTGGGCGCGGAAGCCGCCGTCGCCGGTGGCGTGCACGTGCTCGCGCAGGCGGTCCAGGTGGCGGGGGGTGCCGTAGGAGGCGAGGGCCATCACCTTGTACTCGTCGCTGCTGCGCAGGAAGCCGAGGTGCTCGGTCAGTTCCTCGTAGACCAGGCCGAGCGAGTGCGGGAGCGCCTGCGTGGCGAGGGTGTCGAGTTTGCCGTCGCGGTAGCGGCCGGCCAGGTGGGAGGCGGACTCGCCGCGTCCGTCGAGGACGAGGACGTCGTTGTCGGGGTGGGGCGAGGCCGGTCCGGCGGAGGCGGCGTGCGCCACGTGGTGCGGGACGAAGACGACCTGGTCGGGGTCGAGCCCGGGCAGGGCCTCGGCGAGGAACTCGGGCGCCCGGCGGGCGTACTCCAGCCGCAGCGGGTCCCAGGGGTCGTCCAGGCCCATGTCGCGGGCGGGCCGGGCGAGCTTGGGGTCGAACGAGTACGCGACGGCGTCGAGCTCCCCGGGCCGTACCCCGGCGTGCTCCAGGCACCAGCGTGCCGACAGCTCCGGTACCTCCCACGCGGAGAAGGGCACCGGACGCTTGCCGTGCTTGCGGCGGCTGAAGCGCTCTTCCTCGGCGGCCGCAACGGTCCGGCCGTCGACGACGAGCGCGGCGGCCGGGTCGTGGAACAGGGCGTTGATACCAAGGATGCGCATGGGGTGTGCTCCGTCCCGGGGGACTGCTGGGGTCTGCCTGGCGTCGCGGGTGCCGCAGCGAAGTCGCCTCAAACACTTGGAGACAACTCAATTCCACAGAAGAGCGGACAAATCACCCTGAGTAGTGTGCAGCGGTGAGTTCCGCCGGCCCCGGGGACCTACGCGGCGACGGTGTGCGCGAACCAGCCGATGGTCCGCTCCAGCCCCTCGCTCCAGCCGACCTTCGGCCGCCAGCCGAGCCGCTCCCGGGCCAGGGTGGTGTCGGGCCTGCGCCGGCCGGGGTCGTCGACGGGGCGGTCGACGAAGCGGATGCGGGAACCGGAGCCGGTGAGCTCGATGACGCGGCGGGCCAGTTCCAGCATGGTGATCTCGTCGGCGCCGCCGATGTTCACCGGCCCGTTCTCACCGGACGCGGCGAGGGCCAGGACGCCGTCGACGGTGTCGTCGACGTAGCACAGGGAGCGCGTCTGGCCGCCGTCCCCGGCGACGGTGAGGGGCATGCCGTCCAGTGCCTGCGCGACGAAGGTGGGGACGGCGCGGCCGTCGCCGGTGCGCATGCGGGGGCCGTAGGTGTTGAAGATGCGCACGATGGCGGCGTCGGTGCCGTGCACCTGGCGGTGGGCGGTGACCAGGGCCTCGGCGAAGCGCTTCGACTCGTCGTAGACGCTGCGCGGGCCGACCGGGTTGACGTTGCCCCAGTACGTCTCGCGCTGCGGGTGCTCCAGCGGATCGCCGTAGACCTCGGAGGTGGAGGCGAGCAGGAAGCGGGCGCCGTCGGCACGGGCGCGTTCCAGGGCGTTGCGGGTGCCGGTGCTGCCGACGTCGAGGGTCTCCAGGGGCAGCCGGAGGTAGTCGGCGGGCGAGGCGGGGCAGGCGAAGTGCAGGACCAGGTCGAACCGGCCGGGCAGCCCGCGCAGGGCCGCCGGGTCGGTGGCGTCGGCCCGGACGAACCGGAAGCCGCGGCGCCGCTCCAGCTCGGCCACGTTCGCGCGGGAGCCGGTGGCCAGGTTGTCGAGGCACACGACGTCGGCGCCGGCGTCGAGCAGCCGGCCGCACAGGTGGGATCCCACGAATCCGGCGCCGCCGGTCACCAGGGCCCGGCGCCAGGCACGGCCGCCCACGGTGCCGCCGCTCAGGGGGCTCTCGCTCACGGGGTCCTCCTCACTCTCGCCGTCACTTGCGTGTCGGCTGAGTAGCCCGGCGAACGACCCCCTACCCCGAACTGCCATTCGAGGGGCACTATGAACTGCGTCTGTACTCGCCCTGTACAGCCCCCGCATGCCCTCGCGTGCCTTCGCCGACCAGGAAGGCGACGGACACGGGGACCGGTTGGCGTGCGAGCGACGCGCCCGTCGGCGCCGCGCCCCGGCACGCGCCCGGTCGGCGCCGGCGCCCCCGGCCCCCGCCCCGCCGCGACCGTTCCTCGCGGCCCGTTCCCTACGATCGTGCCCGTGGTCACCTTCTCGCTCGAACGCACCGCCCCGCTCCCCCTGGACGAGGCATGGCGCCGGCTCACCGCGTGGCACCGGCACGGCGACACCGTGCCGCTGACCCGGGTCACCGCCGCCACCCCCGGGCCCACGCGCACGGGCACGGTGATCGTGGCCCGCACGGGCGCCGGCCCGCTCGCCTTCGACGACAGGATGGAGGTGACGGTCTGGCAGCCACCGCTGGACGACGGCACCCCCGGCCTGTGCCGGCTGGAGAAGCGCGGCCGGCTGGTCGGGGGCTGGGCGGAGATCGAGGTCCGGCCGGGCCCCGGCGGCCGGGCCCGGGTCCTGTGGCGCGAGGACCTGGACGTCCGCCCGCTGCCCTCCCTCTTCGACGGCGTCCTCGGCCGGTCGGGGCGGTACGTCTTCGGCCGCACGGTCAACCACCTGCTGCGGCACCCGTGAACGACCGGCGGCCGGCGGAGTACGGCTTGCGTGCGCGCCGCGCGCCCCGGCGCGGGCGCTTCCCGCGTACCGTGCCGCCATGGCATCCGGAGCACGCGTACTCGCCCAACTCATGCTCGTCGGAGCGATGTTGACGGTGGCGGCGGCGCCCGCCTCCGCCGGCCGGCAGGGCCCCGTGCCGCTGCGCGTCGCCACGTACAACATCCACGCCGGCACCGGATCGGACGGCGTCTTCGACCTCGACCGGCAGGCCGCCGCGCTGCGCGCGCTCGACGCGGACGTGATCGGGCTCCAGGAGGTCGACGTGCACTGGGGCTCCCGCAGCCAGGGGCTGGACGTCGCCGGGGAGCTGGCGCGGCGGCTCGGGATGCGGGTGTCGTTCGCGCCGATCTACAGCCTCGACCCGGCGGAGGCCGGAGGCCCGCGGCGCGAGTACGGCGTGGCCGTCCTCTCCCGCTTCCCCGTCCGTGCGGCGGCCAACCACGAGATCACGCGCCTGTCCACGCAGGACGAGAACCCGGTGCCGGCCCCCGCGCCCGGGTTCGGGGAGGTGACGCTCCGGGTGCGCGGGGTGCCGGTGCAGGTGTTCGTGACCCATCTCGACCACCGGTCGGACCCGGCGGTGCGGACGGCGCAGGTGGCCGACACGCGGCG
Organism: Streptomyces sp. JK94; assembly: GCF_053613315.1. Classification (NCBI taxonomy): domain Bacteria; kingdom Bacillati; phylum Actinomycetota; class Actinomycetes; order Kitasatosporales; family Streptomycetaceae; genus Streptomyces; species Streptomyces sp. JK94. The sequence goes on from NZ_JBSICH010000009.1 coordinate 113,438, forward strand.
GATCATGGCGCGGGAGCGGGCGGCACTGCCGGGGGCGCGGCAGGTACTGCTCGGAGACTTCAACGCCGAGCCCCCGGCGCCCGAGCTGCGCCCGCTGTGGGCGGACGTGCGGGACGCCGGGACGGGCACCGGCTGCACCTATCCGGCCGCGGCGCCCGTGAAGCGGATCGACTACGTGGCCGTGGGCGGGGGCGTGCGGGTGCGGGGGGCCTTCGTGCCGGAGGAGGCCGCGGCCTCGGACCACCGGCCGGTGGTCGCGGACGTGTCCCTCCTCCGGAGCAGTTCCGGCCGGGACTGAGACCGCCCGCCGCCCGGGTCTCGGGCCAGGACTGAGACCACCCGCCACCCAGACCTCGGCCCCGGAGCCCTACGCCACCGAGCCGATGCGGCCGGCCGGTGCCGAGGGGCCGTCGTGGTGGATCGGCGTGTGCGCGCCGGTGAGGGGGGCACCACTGCCCCCGCGGCGGGTCGCGACGATCTCGGCCGCGATGGAGAGCGCCGTCTCCTCGGGGGTGCGTGCGCCGAGGTCGAGGCCGATGGGGGACCTGAGGCGGGTCAGCTCCAGGTCGCTCACGCCGACCTCGCGCAGGCGGGCGTTGCGGTCGAGGTGGGTGCGGCGGGAGCCCATCGCGCCGACGTAGGCCACCGGCAGGCGCAGGGCGAGCTTGAGAAGCGGTACGTCGAATTTGGCGTCGTGGGTCAGGACGCACAGCACCGTGCGCGCGTCGACCTCGGTGCGTGCGAGGTACTCGTGGGGCCACTCGACGACGATCTCGTCGGCGTCGGGGAAGCGGACCTTCGTCGCGAAGACGGGGCGCGCGTCGCAGACCGTCACGTGGTAGCCGAGGAACTTGCCGGCGCGGACCAGTGCCGAGGCGAAGTCGATCGCGCCGAAGACGATCATGCGGGGTGCCGGGACGGAGGACTCGACCAGAAGTGTGAGCGGTGCTCCGCAACGCGAGCCCTGCTCTCCGATCTCCAGGGTGCCGGTGCGGCCGGCGTCCAGGAAGGCGCCCGCCTCGGCGGCCACCGTGCGGTCCAGTTCGGGGTGTGCCCCGAAGCCGCCCTCGGACGTGCCGTCCGGGTGGACGACGAGCGCGCGGCCCCTCCGTTCCGCGGGGCCGCTCACGATCCGGGCCACAGCCGCCGCCTCACCCCGGGCGGCGGCGGCGAGCGCGGCGGCCAGTGCCGGACGGGCGGGGTCGTCCGCCCGTACCGGCGTGATGAGGATGTCGATGACCCCGCCGCAGGTCAGGCCCACGGCGAAGGCGTCCTCGTCGCTGTAGCCGAAGCGCTCGAGGACGGTTTCGCCGTCGTCCAGCGCCTGCCGGCACAGCTCGTACACGGCCCCCTCCACACAGCCGCCGGAGACCGAGCCGATCGCCGTGCCCTCGGCGTCCACCGCGAGGGCGGCGCCGGGCCGGCGGGGTGCGCTGCCGCCGACGGCCACCACGGTGGCCACGGCGAAGTCGCGTCCCTGCTCGACCCACCGGTTCAGCTCTTCGGCGATGTCCAGCATCTGTCGGTCTCCTCACAGAGCGGTGATACGGAAGGGGTTCCCGAGGCTGCGGCTAGTGCACGCCCAGCCAGCTCTCGATCGGGTTGAGGGCGAAGTAGACGAGGAAGAGCACCGTCAGGACCCACATGAACGCGCCGATCTCCCTGGCCTTGCCCTGGGCGGCCTTGATGGCGACGTAGGAGATGACGCCGGCGGCGACACCCGCCGTGATGGAGTAGGTGAACGGCATCAGGACGACGGTCAGGAAGACCGGGATCGCGGTGGCCCGGTCGGCCCAGTCCACGTGCCGGGCGTTCATCATCATCATCGCGCCGATGACGACCAGCGCGGCCGAGGCGACCTCCTGCGGCACGATCGCGGTGATCGGCGTGAAGAAGAGGCAGGCCGCGAAGAACAGGCCGGTGACGACCGAGGCGAGCCCCGTGCGGGCGCCCTCGCCGACGCCGGTCGCGGACTCGACGAAGACGGTCTGGCCGGAGCCGCCCGCCACACCGCCGACGGCACCGCCGGCGCCGTCGATGAACAGCGCCTTCGACAGACCCGGCATACGGCCCTTGTCGTCGGCGAGCTTCGCCTCGGTGCCGACGCCGATGATGGTGGCCATCGCGTCGAAGAACCCGGCCAGCACCAGCGTGAAGACGATCATGCCGACCGTCATCGCGCCGACCTCGCCCCAGCCGCCGAACTCCAGGTCGCCGAAGAGCGAGAAGTCCGGCATGGAGACCGCGCTGCCGTGCAGTTCGGGGGCTCCGTTGGCCCACTGCCCGGGATCGACGACCCCGGTGGCGTTCAGCACGGAGGCGACGACCGTGCCGGTGATGATGCCGATCAGGATCGCGCCCGGGGTGTGGCGCGCCTGGAGCATGAAGATCAGGAGCAGGGTGCCGGCGAAGAGCAGGACCGGCCAGCCGGCGAGCTCCCCGGTGGGGCCGAGGGTGAGCGGGGTCGCCTCGCCCGGGTGGACGAAGCCGCCCTTGACCAGGCCGATGATGGCGATGAACAGGCCGATGCCCATGGTGATGCCGTGCTTGAGGGCGAGCGGGATCGCGTTCATGATCATCTCGCGCAGCCCGGTGATGACGAGCAGCATGATCACGACGCCGTACATCACACACATGCCCATGGCCTGCGGCCAGGTCATCTGGGGCACGACCTGCCCGGCGATCACTCCGGACACCGAGAGCCCGGCGGCCAGGGCGAGCGGCACCTTGCCGACGAAGCCCATCAGGAGCGTGGTGAGCGCCGCGGCGAACGCCGTCGCGGTGATCAGGGCCTTCTGGCCCAGGGTGTCCCCGGCGGCGTCCTCGCCGGACAGGATGACGGGGTTGAGCAGGACGATGTACGCCATCGCCATGAAGGTGGTGATGCCGCCGCGCACCTCGCGCGCGACCGTGGATCCTCGGTGGGTGATGTGGAAGTACCGGTCGAGCCAAGACCTGCCGGCGGGGACGCGGGAACCCGCTCCCGCGTCCTTGGCGGTGATCTCGGGCTCCACTGACTGCTGGGTCATGGGGCCGTCTCCCAAGGTTCAAAGGGGCACCCGCGCGGTCCGCCGGGGCGGCTGCGGGATTTGGGATGTGCACGACCCGGGGGACGGCCCGAGACGAACGCATGGGTGGTCGTACGTGGAGGCCCGCGAGCGGAGCGGAACCCGGGGGGTGCTCCGGGCGGCGCGGAGTGTGTGACGTTCCGTGCGCCGCCCGGAGGGTCCTGTCACGCCGTGCCGGTGAGGTGCTCCGGTCGGACCGGCGTACGGTCGAGCGTCAGCCCGGTCGCGTTCCGGATGGCCGCGAGGACCGCCGGAGTCGACGACAGGGTGGGTGCCTCGCCGATGCCGCGCAGCCCGTACGGGGCGTGCTCGTCGGCGAGTTCGAGCACGTCGACCGGGATGGTCGGCGTGTCGAGGATGGTGGGCAGCAGGTAGTCCGTGAAGGACGGGTTGCGGACCTTCGCGGTCCTGGGGTCGACGACGATCTCCTCCATCACCGCGATGCCCATGCCCTGGAGGGTGCCGCCCTGGATCTGGCCGATCACGGAGAGCGGGTTGAGCGCCTTGCCGACGTCCTGGGCGCAGGCCAGCTCGACGACCTTGACCAGGCCCAGCTCGGTGTCGACCTCCACGACGGCGCGGTGCGCGGCGAAGGAGTACTGGACGTGGCCGTTGCCCTGGCCGGTCCGCAGGTCGAAGGCCTCGGTCGGCCGGTGCCGCCACTCCTCCTCGACCTCGACGGCCTCGCCCTCCAGTACGTCGGCCAGGTCGCCGAGGACCTCGCCGCCGTCGGTGACGACCTTGCCGCCCTCCAGGAGCAGCTCGGCGGTGGCCCAGGCCGGGTGGTAGGAGCCGAACTTGCGGCGGCCGATCTCCAGGACCTTCTCGCGGACCAGCTCGCAGGCGTTCTTCACGGCGCCGCCGGTCACGTACGTCTGCCGGGAGGCCGAGGTCGAGCCGGCCGAGCCCACCCGGGTGTCGGCCGGGTGGATGGTCACCTGCGTGACACCCAGCTCGGTACGGGCGATCTGCGCGTGGACGGTGACGCCGCCCTGGCCGACCTCCGCCATGGCGGTGTGCACGGTGGCCACCGGCTCCCCGCCGACGACCTCCATGCGCACCTTGGCGGTGGAGTAGTCGTCGAAACCCTCGGAGAAGCCGACGTTCTTGATGCCGACCGCGTAGCCGACGCCCCGCACGACGCCCTCACCGTGCGTGGTGTTGGACAGACCGCCGGGCAGCTGGCGCACGTCGGAGCCCTCGCTGGACTCCCACTGGCGCTCGGGCGGCATCGGCATCGCCTTGACGCGGCGCAGCAGTTCGGCGACCGGCGCCGGCGAGTCGACCGGCTGGCCGGTGGGCATGACCGTGCCCTGCTCCATGGCGTTGATCCGGCGGAACTCCACCGGGTCCATGCCGAGTTCCCCGGCCACCTTGTCCATCTGCGCCTCGTAGGCGAAGCACGCCTGGACCGCGCCGAAACCGCGCATCGCGCCGCAGGGCGGGTTGTTGGAGTAGAGGGCGACGGCCTCGATGTCCACGTCGTCGATCACGTACGGGCCGACGGACAGCGAGGAGGCGTTGCCGACGACCGCCGGGGAGGCGGAGGCGTAGGCGCCGCCGTCCAGGACGATGCGGCACTTCATGTGGGTGAGCTTGCCGTCCTTGGTGGCGCCGTGCTCGTAGGAGAGCTTCGCCGGGTGGCGGTGGACGTGCCCGAAGAAGGACTCGAAGCGGTTGTAGACGATCTTCACCGGCTTGCCGGTGCGCATCGCCAGCAGGCAGGCGTGGATCTGCATGGACAGGTCCTCGCGTCCGCCGAACGCGCCGCCGACGCCGGACAGCGTCATCCGCACCTTGTCCTCGGGCAGGCCGAGGACCGGGGCGATCTGCCTCAGGTCGGAGTGCAGCCACTGGGTGGCGACGTACAGCTCGACGCCGCCGTCCTCGGAGGGCACCGCGAGTCCGGACTCGGGGCCGAGGAAGGCCTGGTCCTGCATGCCGAAGAAGTACTCGCCCCTGACGATCACGTCCGCCTTCCTGGCGGCCTCGTCGGCGTCGCCGCGGACGATCGGCTGGCGGTGCACGATGTTGGGGTGCGGGACGTGGCCGATGTGGTGGTCGTCGCGGTTCTCGTGGACGAGGATCGCGCCGGGGGCGGTCGCGGAGGCCTCGTCGGTGATGACGGGCAGCTCCCGGTACTCCACCTTGATCTTGGCGGCGGCGCGGCGCGCGGTCTCCGGGTGGTCGGCGGCGACGATGGCGACCGGTTCGCCGTGGTGGCGGACCTTGCCGTGGGCGAGGACCGGGGTGTCCTGGATCTCCAGGCCGTAGGTGCGCACCTCGGTCGGCAGGTCGTCGTAGGTCAGGACGGCGTGGACGCCCGGCGTCGCGAGGGCCTCGCCGGTGTCGATGGAGACGATCTCGGCGTGCGCGACCGGGGAGCGCAGGATCTGGCCCCAGAGCATGTCCTCGTGCCACATGTCGGACGAGTACGCGAACTCCCCGGTGACCTTGAGGGTGCCGTCCGGGCGGAGGGTGGACTCGCCGACACCGCCCTTGGTCTTCGAACCCTGGGTGATTTCGGTGGGTGCGCCGTTGGCAGCCATGCTCAGACCCCCTCGGACTGGCGGGCCGCGGCCAGCCGGACCGCGTCCATGATCTTCTCGTAGCCCGTGCAGCGGCACAGGTTGCCCGACAGCGCCTCGCGGATGTCCGCGTCGGTCGGATTCGGGTTGCGCTCCAGCATCTCGTCGGCGGCGACCAGCAGGCCGGGCGTGCAGAAGCCGCACTGGACGGCGCCGGCGTCGATGAACGCCTGTTGGACGGGGGCGAGTTCGGTGCCCTCGCCGGTCTGCGAGTCGGTGCCCTTGGCCTGCCGGCGCTCGGCCTGGTCGAGCGTGGTGCCCCGGGAGGCGCCGGTGGCGCAGCCCTCGGCCCGCTCCTTGGCGAAGTCGGCCAGGCCCTCCACGGTGACGACCTCGCGGCCCTGCGCCTGGCCGGCCGCGACCAGGCAGGAGCACACCGGTACGCCGTCCAGGCGCACCGTGCAGGAGCCGCACTCGCCCTGCTCGCAGGCGTTCTTGGAGCCGGGCAGGCCCATCCGCTCGCGCAGGACGTACAGGAGGGACTCGCCCTCCCAGACGTCGTCGGCTTCCTGCGGACGTCCGTTGACAGTGAAGTTGACACGCATTACGCGGCTCCCTCGGCGGTGTGGCGGGCGCCGCGGTACGACTCCCAGGTCCAGGTGAGCGTCCGGCGGGCCATGACGCCGACGGCGTGGCGGCGGTAGCTCGCGGTGCCCCGGACGTCGTCGATCGGGTTGCAGGCGGCGGAGCACAGATCGGCGAACTGCTTGGCCACCGACGGGGTGATGATCTTGCCGTTGTCCCAGAAGCCGCCCTCTTCGAGCGCGGAGTTCAGGAACTCCTCGGCAGCCTTCGCCCGTACGGGTGTGGGGGCCGCCGAACCGATGCCGGTGCGGACCGTGCGGGTTGCGGGATGCAGGGCGAGGCCGAAGGCGCACACGGCGATGACCATGGCGTTGCGGGTGCCGACCTTGGAGAACTGCTGCGGGCCGTCGGCCTTCTTGACGTGCACGGCGCGGATCAGCTCGTCGGGCTCCAGCGCGTTGCGCTTCACGCCCGTGTAGAACGCGTCGATCGGGATCAGGCGTCTGCCGCGCACCGACTCGACCTCGACCTCTCCTCCGGCGGCGAGCAGCGCGGGGTGCGCGTCGCCGGCCGGGGAGGCGGTGCCGAGGTTGCCGCCGACGCCGCCGCGGTTGCGGATCTGCGGGGAGGCGACCGTGTGCGAGGCGAGGGCGAGTCCGGGCAGTTCGGTGCGGAGGCCGTCCATGATCCGGGTGTACGGGACGGAGGCGCCGAGCCGCACGGCGTCCTCGCCGACCTCCCACTCGAAGAGGTCGCCGATGCGGTTGAGGTCCATCAGGTAGTCGGGCCTGCGGTGGTCGAAGTTGATCTCGACCATCACGTCGGTGCCACCCGCAATCGGCACAGCGGTGGGGTGCTCGGCCTTCGCGGCGAGCGCCTCCTCCCAGCTGGCGGGGCGAAGGAAGTCCATGACCGGCTCTCTTCTTCGTCTTCGTCTGGTGGTCGTGCAGATTGAGCCAATCCGTGTGCGGCGGGGCCGGCTCGTTCATGTGCGGTTCACGTGGAGTGGCCTCAGTACACCGCCCGCTGCTCCACCAGGGTCAGTCGCAGAAACCATGAAGGAGTTGGCTGGCCAGCGCGGGCATCTTGTAGATTCGTATGAAAGGAGGTCCTCAGTAACCTCCTCGCTTTCCTCCGGCAACGGGCGACACAGCCGCGTGACCTGGAACACTTCGAGACAAAGAACGGCGGCGACGAGAATGCGGCTGCGCGCACTGCTGGACACCGACGCGCTGGGCCTCAGGCTGCTCGGCGGCGAAAACGAGCTGGACCGCTCCGTGCGGGGCGTGATGACCACCGACCTGCGGGACCCCAGCCGCTACCTGTCCGGCGGGGAGCTGGTCCTGACCGGCCTGGCCTGGCGCCGGGACGCCGACGACTCCGAGCCCTTCGTCCGTCTCCTGGTGCAGGCCGGCGTGACCGCCCTCGCCGCCGGTGAGGCGGAGCTGGGGAGCGTGCCGGAGGACCTGGTGGTGGCGTGCGCGCGGCACCGTCTGCCGCTGTTCGCGGTGAACGAGTCGGTCGCCTTCGCGACCATCACCGAGCACGTGGTCCGCCAGGTCTCCGGCGAGCGGGCCGGGGACCTGGCGGCGGTGGTGGACCGGCACCGCCGGATGATGACCTCCGGCCCGGCGGGCGGCGGCCCCGACGTGGTCCTGGACCTGCTCGGCTCCGACCTGGACCTGCGGGCCTGGGTGCTCTCCCCGACCGGGCGGCCGGTGGCGGGCCCGAGGGACGCGGGGCCCGCGCTGTCCGCCGAGGTGTGCGCGAAGCTGGCGGCGGAGCACCTCGCGGCCATCCGAGCGGGGCGGCGCGCACCGCACCGGGTGCCCCTGGGCCCCACGGCGTACAGCCTCTTCCCGGTGCGCGCCTCGGGGCACCGTACGGCGGTGGCCGGCGCGGCGCGCGCCCCGCAGGCCGCCCGGGACGTGCGCGAGACGGTGCTGTCGGACTGGCTGCTGGTGGTGGAGGCGGACGCCGGGGACTGGGCCGAGGAGCGGCTCGACCTGCTGCACGGCGTCACGCAGCTGATCGCGGTCGAGCGGGACCGGCGGGACGCGGCGCGCACGGTGCGGCGGCGGCTCGCGCAGGAGGTGCTGGAACTGGTGCAGACGGGTGCCGCACCCGCCGAGATCGCGGCCCGGCTGCGCGTCGCGGCGCCGGTACTGCTGCCGGGCCTCGGCGCCGCCCCGCACTGGCAGGTGGTCGTCGCCCGTGTCGAGTGGGAGAACGGCGAACCGGACACCGGCCCGGTCGCCCAGACGCTGCTGGAGGAGATCCTGGTCGACCCGCTCACCACGGGCCCCGAGCACTCCGACCGCATCGCCGTGGCCCACACGGGCGACGAGGCCGTCGCCCTGGTGCCGCTGCCGGCGGTCTCCAGCGAGCACGACGGCTCCGAGACCGGCGTCCTCGCGGACGCGCTCCTGGCGGCCGTACGGGAGCCGCTGTCGGCCGGGCTGGACGGCGACGGGCGGGTCACGCTCGGCGTCAGCGCGGCCGTGCACTCGGCGGAGGGGCTGCGCGGCGCGCTGGAGGAGGCGCGGCACGCGCGGCGGGTCGCCGCGGCGCGCCCCGGCCGGGTCTGCGCGGCCGGCCACCAGGAACTGGCCTCGCACGTCCTGCTCCTCCCCTTCGTCCCCGACGACGTGCGCCGGGCCTTCACCGCCCGGCTGCTGGACCCGCTGCGGGACTACGACCGCCGCCACCGCGCCGAGCTGATCCCGACGCTGGAGGCCTTCCTCGACAGCGACGGCTCCTGGACGCGTTGCGCGGCCCGGCTCCACCTGCACGTCAACACACTGCGCTACCGCGTCGGGCGGATCGAGCAGTTGACGGGGCGCGACCTGTCGCGCCTGGAGGACAAGCTGGATTTCTTCCTGGCCCTGCGGATGAGCTGAGCCGCGGGCCCGTGACGGCTTCCGCGGCGGCCCCCCGCCCCGGGGCCGTCAGGTCCACGACTTTGTGAAAAGTTTCACCCAGCCTCTTGGCCGGGCTGCCGGATCCGTGCTGAGATGCGGCCACCACTCGGGAGCTCGACGGCGTGCTAAGGGGAGGGCGACGTGGCGCATTCCGCCATGGCCGGTTCTGGTTGGGGAACGACCGAAGGTGACGATCCGCTCCAGACCGCCGTGTGGCGGCTGCGCTCGCGCGCCTGCTGGACCGACGCGGCGGCCCTGCTGGCGCCGGACACCGCGGCCGCCGCGTTGCAGCGGGCCGCGCTGCTGGTGGAGCGGTGCCTGTACACGGAGCAGGGCTGGGCGGACGCCGAGGACGCGCTGCGCACCGCCGAGGCGCTGGCCGACGGCGACGACGAGCGCGGGGCCGCCGCCTGCGAACGCGGACAGCTCGCGTACGCCGCCACCGTGCACGGGGTGCGCGACCGGTCCGACGAGGCGCGGGCCGCACTGGGCCGGGCGGCGGCGCTGATCGCGCCCGGTGCCCGGGGGCGGGCACTGCTGGACTTCCGGCGCGGGCTCCTCGCGGAGAACCTGACCCGCTCGCCGCAGGCCGCCCGAGCGGCGTACCGGCGCGCCCACGCCGGGGCCACGGCTCAGGCCGACCCGCTGCTGCAGTCCGCCACCTGGCGGCATCTGGCCGGACTCGCCCTGCGCGAAGGGGAGCTGGCGGAGGCCCGGCACGGCTTCGCCGAGTCGCTGCGCATCCGCGAGGAGCTGGGATACCTGGTCGGTACGGCGCCCGCGCTGGTCTCGCTCGCGGACGCCGAGTCGGAACCGGAGGCGTCGCGGCTGCGGGAGGAGGCGCGACGCCTGTTCCGGCTGCTCGGCGGAGTACCGACGTGGCTGGCCCGGCACCTGGCGCCACCGGCCGCGGGCGCGGCGACGGCGTGACCGGCGGACCGGGGCCCGGGACGCACGTCGCGGGGGCCTGCCCGGTCACGCCGGGGCCCGGGACGCACGTCGCGGGGGCCTGCCCGGTCACGCCGGGGCCGCGGACGCGCCCGGTCGCGCCGGGACTGAGGACGCGCCCGGTCACGTCGGTGTGCGCCGCCGCTCGGCCGGCCGTCGAGCCGCCCGGCCGGAGACCGGCTCCCGGTCCCCGGGCCTTGGGCCCCTCGGCGGGGTCCACGGGCCGGGGGACGGCTCACGCGCCCGCGAAGTGCTCCCCCACCAGGGTCCGCACCACGTCCAGGTCGCCGGCGATCAGCGCGTCCAGCAGTGCCGTGTGCTCGTGCGCGTCGGCGATCAGGTCGACCCGCCCCCGTACCGCGGGGGCGCCGGCCGGCGGCCACTGGGCGCGGCGGTGCAGGTCACCGGCGATCCGGACGAGCTGGTCGTTGCCGGCCAGCGCGAGCACCGCGCGGTGGAAGGCGCGGTCGGCCTCGGCGTAGGCCGCCGGGCAGCCGGACGAGGCGGCCCGGACGGTGGCCTCGGCGAGCGGGCGCAGCTCCGCCCACCGCTCGGCGGGCACCGTACGGGCCAGGCGGAGCAGCACGGGCACCTCGATCAGGGCCCGGACCTCGGCGAGTTCGGCCAGTTCCCGGTCGCCGCGTTCGACGACGCGAAAACCCCGGTTGGGGACGACCTCGACGGCGCCCTCCAGGGCGAGCTGCTGCATGGCCTCCCGCACCGGCGTCGCGGAGACGCCGAACCGCTCGCCGAGCGCGGGTGCCGAGTAGACCTCACCCGGGCGCAGCTCGCCGGCCACCAGAGCGGTGCGCAGGGCGGCGAGGACCTGCCCGCGTACGGAGGAGCGCTGGACGAGGCCCCGTGGCCGGGGCGGCGCGTTCTCGCCGTGCGTGTGCTCACCGCGCACGCCCTCGCCCGCTCCCCGGCTCTCCGGAGCCCGGTCGCGGTCTCGATCGCCGTCTCGGTCCAGCTCTCGGTCGCGGCCTCGCTCCCGGTTCCCGTCCGGGGCGCCGGGCTGCGCCGGGAGCCGTACCGATCCGGACCGTCCGGCCCGCTCGGCGGTGCGGGGCCGCCCGCCGCCCGTCCCGGCGGGCCCCTGCGCGCTCGGCTTCACGGGTCCTCCTGCGGGACGTGTCGGTACTTGGGGTCATTACGGCGGGTTGTCGCCTGTCCGTCAAGCACCATAAGGGCACCGGCCGCCAGTTCACATCCCGGAGATCTTGGGTAAGGTAAGGCTTACCTCAAGCAATCCGATGTTTCCGACCCGGATCGGTGGTCCCGCATGCCTGTCACCCGCTCGGCCTTCACGGACGCCTACGCGCGCCTGTCCGAGGTCCTCCCGGGGCTGGGCGTCACCGAGCTGGACGCGGCCGGAGCGTTCCCGCACGGCGGCGGATGGGTCGGGGCCGAAGCGCTCGCCGCCGGCGGGACGGAGCTGGAGTCGTTCCTCGCCTGGGACGACGCCCAGGTGCTGCGGGACTACGGGCAGCGGGCCCGGCCGGACGTGGTCGCGAGCTTCGGGCTGCACCGGTACGCCTGGCCGGCCTGCCTGCTGATCACCGTGCCGTGGTTCCTGCACCGCCGGGTGCCCCGCTACCCCGCGGCCCAGGTCGCCTACGACCGCGGCGCCGCCGGGCTCCCCCTCGGCCGCATGGCCGTGCGCTCCGCCGGGTTCGCCTGCCTGCCCGGCGACCCCGCCGCCGCACTGCCGGGCGCCCGCGTGGTCGCCGACGAGGAGGCGCTGCGGGCCGAGGTGCGCGCCTCGGTCGCCGAGCACCTGGAGCCGGTGCTGGCGGGTTTCGGCCCCCGCATGCGGCGGCGCGGACGCGCTCTGTGGGGCATGGCGACCGACGAGGTCGTGGAGGGCCTCTGGTACGTCGCCCACCTGTTCGGCGAGCAGGAACGGGCACGGCACGAGCTGGAGCTGCTGCTGCCGGGCGCGACCAAGCCGTACGTCGGCGACGCGGCGTTCCGCGAGCTGACCGGCCCGGACGGCGAACCGCTGCACACCCGGGACCGGGCGAGCTGCTGCATGTTCTACACGCTGCGCCCCGAGGACACCTGCGCCACCTGCCCGCGCACCTGCGACGCGGACCGCGTCAACAAGCTCCTCGCCACCGCGGGTTGAGAACTGCCCGCCACCGCGGGGCGAGCGAACGTCGGTTAAGATCATCGATGTCGTTTCACAACTTCCCCACGCGTCGCGGGAACTTTCCGTGGAACCACCCGTACGGGTATTCTTAATCGAACTCAACTCCCGCCCCTCATGCGGCAGTTCGAGCAGAACGCCGCCCTGGGCACCCCCTCTCACTCCCTTGGCGGCCTCTTGCCCCGAAACCCCCTGAGGGCCGCTGGGTTTGGGCCACCATGGCGGGCGTTACGCCCTATCCCAATGCAAGGGACCCCAGATGAGATTGACCGACATATCGCTGAACTGGCTGCTTCCGGGCGCCGTGCTGCTCCTGGGCATGCTGGCGGCGGTGGCGGTGCTCGCGCGAGGCAAGCGTTCCTCGGGGAAGGACGCGGGCGCGGACGACTCGTGGGAGCGCATGGAGGAGCGGCGCAGGCGCAAGGAAGCCCTCTACGGCAGCGTCTCCTACGTCCTGCTCTTCTGCTGCGCCGCGGTCGCCGCGGCGCTCTCCTTCCACGGTCTGGTCGGCTTCGGCGAGCAGAACCTCGGCCTGAGCGGCGGCTGGCAGTACCTGGTGCCGTTCGGGCTCGACGGGGCGGCGATGTTCTGCTCCGTCCTCGCGGTGCGCGAGGCCAGTCACGGTGACGCGGCGCTCGGCTCGCGCATACTCGTGTGGACCTTCGCGTTCGCGGCGGCGTGGTTCAACTGGGTCCACGCGCCCCGCGGCATCGGTCACGCGGGTGCCCCGCACTTCTTCGCGGGCATGTCCCTGTCGGCGGCGGTCCTGTTCGACCGGGCCCTGAAGCAGACCCGCCGGGCCGCGCTGCGCGAGCAGGGTCTGGTGCCGCGTCCGCTGCCGCAGATCCGCATGGTCCGCTGGCTGCGGGCCCCCCGGGAGACGTACCGCGCCTGGTCGCTGATGCTCCTGGAGGGTGTGCGCAGCCTCGACGAGGCGGTCGAGGAGGTCCGCGACGACCGGCGCCGCAAGGAGGAGGCCAAGCAGCGCCGGCGCGAGCAGGAGCGTCTGGAGCGGGCGCAGCTCAAGGCGATCAGCCGGGGCCACGGCCACCGGGGCTTCCCCGGGGGGCGCGGCGGCCGTCAGGTCGAGGTCGAGGTGCAGCAGGTGGAGCGCGGCACCGAGCGAGCCACCGCGGAGCCTGCCATAGCGGCCCCGGAGCCCCTGCCCGGACGCCAGCGGCCCTCCCTGCAGCCCGTGCGGAACGGAGCTGACCAGATCACCGTGGACCTCACCGCGGAGGACGACACCCAGGCCCTGCCGCGTCTGGACTCCCTGGAGCGCAAGCTCAAGGACCTGGAGCAGCAGTTCGGTTAGCCGGATGCCGCCCGGGCGCCCGGTCCCGGGCGGCTCAGGCGGCCTCGGCGTCCAGCTCGAACCAGACCGACTTGCCCGCGTCGCAGGGCCGCACGCCCCAGTCGTCGGCGAGGGAGTACACCAGGACCAGGCCTCTGCCGTTGGTGCTCTCCTGCGGATCGGGATCCCGCGGCCGGGGCAGCCGGCCGACGAAGTCCCGCACCTCGACCCGCAGCGCGCGCGGCCCGACCGTGGCGGTCAGGACGGCGCCCTCGTCGGTGTGCACGAGCGCGTTGGTGACGAGTTCGCTGGTCAGCAGCTCCGCTATCTCCGACCGTCCGGGCCCGCCCCAGTGCCGCAGCAGCTCACGCAGGGCCCGCCGGGTCTCGGGCACCGCCCGCAGGTCCGCCCGCCCGAGCCGCCGGCTGAGCTGCGGCGCCGTCTCCCTCTCCATGTCCCCCGTCCGCGCGCCGATGTCGCTTCCCCTCCTCTTCGAACAACTTCACGGGAGAAGCCTTGCCCGTTCGGGCCCCGGGCAGTCATCCGGAGCCCGGACAGTCCTGTCGAAAAGTCAACGACCGTCCGTCCGGTCAAGGCCGGGGCACGTTCCGCAGGTTCGAGCGGGCCATCTGGAGCATCCGCCCGACGCCGCCGTCCAGGACGATCCTGGAGGCGGACAGGGCGAAGCCGGTGACCATGTCGGCGCTGATCTTCGGCGGGATGGACAGGGCGTTGGGGTCGGTGACGACGTCGACGAGGGCCGGCCCCTTGTGCCTGAACGCGGCCTTCAGCGCCCCGGCCAGTTCCTTGGGCTTCTCCACCCGCACCCCGAAGGCCCCGCACGCCTCGGCGACGGCCGCGAAGTCGGGGTTGGTGTTGGCCACGCCGTGCGAGGGCAGGCCCGCGACCAGCATCTCCAGCTCGACCATGCCCAGCGAGGAGTTGTTGAAGAGCACGACCTTCACCGGCAGGTCGTGCTGGACGAGGGTGAGGAAGTCGCCCATCAGCATGGTGAACCCGCCGTCGCCGGACATCGAGACCACCTGCCGCCGCCGGTCGGTGAACTGGGCGCCGATCGCCATCGGCAGCGCGTTCGCCATCGAGCCGTGCGAGAAGGAACCGATGATGCGGCGGCGGCCGTTGGGCGAGATGTAGCGGGCGGCCCAGACGTTGCACATGCCGGTGTCGACGGTGAAGACGGCGTCGTCGTCGGCCAGCTCGTCCAGCACGGCGGCGACGTACTCGGGGTGCAGGGGGACGTGCTTGTCGACCTTGCGCGTGTACGCCTTGACCACACCCTCCAGGGCGTCCGCGTGCTTCTTGAGCATGCGCTCCAGGAAGCGGCGGCTCTTCTTCTCCTTCACTCGCGGGATCAGGCAGCGCAGCGTCTCCTTCGCGTCGCCCCACACCGCGAGGTCCAGCCTGGAGCGCCGGCCCAGGTGCTCCGGCCGGACGTCGATCTGGGCGATCTTCACGTCGTCGGGCAGGAAGGCGTTGTACGGGAAGTCGGTGCCGAGCAGGATCAGCAGGTCGCACTCGTGGGTGGCCTCGTAGGCGGCACCGTAGCCGAGCAGCCCGCTCATCCCCACGTCGTACGGATTGTCGTACTGAATCCATTCCTTGCCGCGCAGGGCGTGCCCCACCGGGGACTTGATCTTCCCGGCGAACTCCATCACCTCGGCGTGCGCGCCCGCCGTGCCGGCGCCGCAGAACAGGGTGACCTTGTCGGCGTCGTCGATCAGCCGTACCAGCCGGTCGATCTCCTCGTCGCCGGGACGGACCGTCGGCCGGGAGGTGACGAGCGCGGTCTCGGCGGCCTTCTCCGGAGCGGGCTCGTCCGCGACGTCGCCGGGCAGGGAGACGACGCTGACGCCGCCCCGGCCGACGGCGTGCTGGATGGCGGTGTGCAGCAGCCTCGGCATCTGCCGCGGGCTGGAGATCAGCTCGCTGTAGTGGCTGCACTCGCGGAAGAGCCGGTCGGGGTGGGTCTCCTGGAAGAACCCGAGGCCGATCTCGCTGGACGGGATCTGGGAGGCGAGGGCGAGGACGGGGGCCATGGAGCGGTGGGCGTCGTAGAGCCCGTTGATGAGGTGCAGGTTGCCGGGGCCGCAGGAGCCGGCGCACGCGGTCAGCTTCCCGGTGATCTGGGCCTCCGCCCCGGCGGCGAAGGCGGCGGTCTCCTCGTGCCGGACGTGCACCCACTCGATGCCGGGGTGGCGGCGCACGGCGTCCACCACCGGGTTGAGGCTGTCGCCGACGACTCCGTAGAGGCGTTCGACCCCGGCACGGGTGAGGATGTCGACGAGCTGTTCCGCGACGTTCTGTTTGGCCATGGCTCTACGTATGGCACAGCGAGCGGTGTCACGCCTCCCACACGGCGGCGGCCGTGCGGTCGTCGGCGTACCCCTTGACCCGGAGACGGCTGTCGGCGAGGAACTCCGCGAGGCCGGGCGGCGTACGGCCCGCCCACCGCCGCGCGAGGAGCCGGCCCAGTTCGGGCTCGCTCAGCAGCGGCTCGGCGAGGCCCGCGGTGCACATCAGGAGCACATCACCCGGCCGGGCTACGGAGGCCCGGAAGCGGAAGGGCCGGCGGGGCGGCCCGGCGGGCGGTCCCGGGTGCGGGCCGGGCGGTGCCGCGACCCCGAGGTCCATGGTGAGCCGGTCGCCGTCGGGTGTCTCGCTCGGCGCCCCGCTCGCCGTACCGCTCCGGGGCGGGCCGCCGAATCCCACGACGGGCTCACCCGTGACATCACCGGCCTTCGGCTCCATGTTCTGCCAGGCGCCGTCCCGCAGCCGCAGCAGTCCGCCCTCGCCCACGCCGAAGAAGACCCTCGTGCGGCATGCGGGGTCGGCGGGCAGCAGCAGGCAGCGCAGGGTGGCCTCGTACCCCTCCGGGGGCAGGCCCTGTTCCGCGGCGGCGGCGCGGACCCGTCCGAGGCTGCGGTCGGTGAGCCGGTGCAGGCCGGACTTCAGGTCACCGCGCCGGCCGGCCCGGAGGTCCTCGGCGAGCCGTGCGTGGCTGCGGCCCACGGCACGGCCGATCCACCGGCACGCCTCGGCGGCGGCGAGGTGCGCCCCGGCCGTCGCGCGGGCGCCGGTCGCCATCGCCACCAGGACCAGCGCCTGTTCGCCCGCACCGAAGCGGGCGACGAGCAGCGCGTCGCGGCGCGGGTCGCCCCGGTAGCGCGCGGAGTCCCCCCGTGCGGAGACGGCCCGCAGCGTGCAGGTCCCGTACCGGGCGCCGTCCAGCACGGTGTCGGCCACCAGCCCGTCGAGCCCGTCCGGGTCGGCGGCCGGCAGCGCGGTGGGCTCGGCGTCGTAGGTCGGCGGCCGGGAGCCGACGTAGTCCCGCGGGGAGGACGAGGACCCGTCCCCGCCGTCCTGCGCCCGCCCGGGCCGGGACGGCGCGGGCGTCGGGGGCGTCGGGAGGAACGGAGGCGGGAGCGGGGGCAGGGGTGGGGAGGCGTCGGGAGCGGGTGGGGCGGCCGGGGCGGGGGGTTCGGTGAGATCGGCGGCCCCGCTTCCCGAGGTGGTGCGCCCGTGGGGGCCGGCCCGGCGTTCGGTCGGCCGCGCCCCGGACCGTTCAGGACCGGGAGGGAAGCCCGTGGGGCCGGGGGGTGTGGAGGGTGGTGGTTCCCCCGGGGCCCGGAACGGGGGCGGGGATGGGGACGGGGACTGGGACTGGGACCGGGCCGGTCCGGGGCGGCGTGGTGTGCCGCCGCCCTGACGGGTGTCGCCGGCCTGCGACGAACCCGCGGCACGGGGGCCGGGCACGACGGGCGACGGGACGCCGGGCGCCGCCGGCGAAGTGGGGCCGGGCGCCGCCGGTGGAGTGGGGTCCGGGGTGCGGTCCGTCGGCGGTGACGGTGTCGTACCGCTCCGGGCGCCGTGGCCCGGCCCGCGGGACACCGTCCCCGCTGCCGAGGCGAAACGGTCGTCCAGGGAATCGGGCGCGGCGGTGGGACCGGCGTCGTCGGTGGAGTCGTCGTACAGCTGTGTCCACCAGTCGTCGTCCCGACCGGTGGGGTTTCCCCCCTGCTGGCTCATGCTCCCGATTGTCCACCGAGGGGACCGTAGGAGAACGGGGCATCCGGAAAGTCCGGCGTACCGGCACGCGCCGGACACGTTCGTGCGACGCGTCGCACGGCCTTGCGCAGCGAGGTCGCCGAGCGGTCCCACCCCCCACGGGAGAACCGCCCGGCGACGCCACCTTGGCAGAGTGACCGGTGGTACGGCGATGATGTCCGGAGGCGGGTTTGCGCCGTGGCCGTTTCCCGCCACGGACGCCGCCCGGATGGTGGTGAGGTTGGTTCTCGGGGAGGGACGACGCCTGATGCTGGGAGTGTTGGGGCTCAAGGACACCCATGAGTCGGCGTACCGCGCGCTGGTGTCCGTGGGCGCGGCCGACGTGCCCGATCTGGCCCGCCGGCTGGCACTCGGCGAGCAAGAGACGGAACGTGCCCTGCGCCGGCTGGAACAGAACGGGCTCGCGGCCCAGTCCTCGGCCCGGCCCGGCCGCTGGGTCGCCGCGCCGCCGGGCGTGGCACTGGGCGCGCTGCTCACCCAGCAGCGGCACGAGCTGGAGAAGGCGGAACTGGCGGCGGCGCTGCTGGCCCAGGAGTACCGGGCGGCGGCGTCCGAGCCGGCGGTGCACGACCTGGTGGAGGTGGTGACCGGTGCGGCGGCGGTCGCCCAGCGCTTCCTCCAGCTCCAGCTGGGGGCGAGCGAGGAGGTGTGCGCGCTGGTCACCGGCAACCCGGTCGCCGTCACCGGAATGGAGAACGACGCGGAGGAGCAGGCCACCGGACGCGGGGTCCGCTACCGGGTGGTGGTCGAGCGTTCGGTACTGGACCTGCCCACCGGCATCACGGAGCTGACCGCCGCGCTCGGCCGCGACGAGGAGGTCCGGGTGGTGGACCGGGTACCGACCAAGCTGGTGGTCGCCGACCGGGCCCTCGCCCTGGTACCGCTCACCGCCCGCTCCTCGGAGCCGGCCGCGCTGGTGGTGCACGCCAGCGGCCTGCTGGAGCTGCTGTCGGGCCTGTTCGAGGCGGTCTGGCAGGACGCGCTGCCGCTGCGGCTCGGCGTGTCCGGCGTGACCGAGCACGGCCCGAACGGGCCCGACGGCACCGACCTGGAGATCCTCTCCCTGCTGCTGGCCGGGCTGACCGACGCCAGCGTCGCCAAACAGCTCGACCTGGGCCTGCGGACCGTACAGCGCCGGGTGAAGCGCCTCATGGAGCTGACCGGGGTCACCACCCGGCTCCAGCTGGGCTGGCACGCCTACGAGCGGGACTGGGTGGCCCGCAAGCGCTGACCGCCCCCGCCGCCGCCCCGGACATCTGCGGACCGCACCCGGCTCCGGCACCCTGGACAGATGGGAGCGTGGAACCTCCTGCTGTCCGGCCTGGTCATCCTGCTGGGGCTGTGCGGCGTGCTGCTCCCCGGCATGCCCGGGTCGTGGCTGGTGTGGGCCGGGGTCCTGTGGTGGACGCTGGAGGATCCGCAGCCGCTCGCGTGGGCCGTACTGGTCGGCGCCACGGCCGTCCTGCTCCTGTCCCAGGCGGTGCGCTGGGCGCTGCCCTCCCGGCGGCTGCGCGGGGACGACGCCACCCGCCGGGTCACGGCGTACGCGGGCGCGGGCGCCTTCCTGGGCTTCGTGCTGCTCCCGGTGCTCGGCGCGATCCCCGGTTTCCTGGGCGGCATCTACCTCGCCGAGCGGATCCGGCTCGGCCGGCACGGCGAGGCGATGGCGGCGCTGCGGACGACGATGCGCTCGGGCGGCGGCGACCTGCTGACGGAACTCTTCACCTGCCTGCTCATCACCGGGGCATGGCTCGGGGCGGTGCTGGGCGGCTAGGAGTGCTGCCGTCTCGTTGCCGACCTGGAGCGCCTCCCTCCCTGCCTCCGCCGGTCACCGGCACCCGCCCCGCACCCGAAGGGCGCTGCGTACCGGCGGCGCCGACGCCCTCCAGGGTGAGCAGCCGGGTCTTGCGGTCGAGGCCGCCCGCGTATCCCGTCAGGGAGCCGTCGGCGCCGATCACCCGGTGGCAGGGGCGCAGGATCAGCAGCGGGTTGGCGCCGATCGCGCCGCCGACCGCGCGTACCGCCGGCCGGGAGACCCCGATGCGCGCGGCGATCTCGCCGTACGTCGTGGTCGCGCCGTAGGGGACGGCGTCCAGGGCGGCCCACACGCGTTCCCGGAAGACGGTGCCCGCGGCGCGCAGCGGCAGCCGGAACTCCGTCAGCTCCCCGGCGAAGTAGGCGGCGAGTTGCTCCTCGGCCGCCCGGAAGGGCCCGGCGTCGTGCCGCCAGCCGTCCTGGACGCTCCGGCCGCCTTTCTGCCCGGGCACGGACAGGGAGGTGAGCGCCCCGTCCGGGCCGGCGGTGAGCAGCAGCCGGCCGAGGGGGCTGTCCACCTCGGTCCAGTAGGTCGGGACCGGGGTCGGGATGGTGGTCGTCATCGGTTCTGCTCCCACTCTCCTGCTGCGCGCAGGTGGTTCAGGGCGTACGAGCGCCAGGGGCGCCAGGTGTCGGGCACGGCGGTTCCGGGCGGGGCGACGTCCGGGTCGCCGAGGGCGCGGGTGCGGACGACGGCGGCCGTGCGGGCGTCCACGCCGGGCACGGCGAGCAGCGCGCGCTCGGCGTCGTCCCGGTCCGCGCCCGGGTCCAGGCGTACGGTGCCGTCGGCGAGCGCGGCGGCGAGCGCGCCCGGGGTGCCGCCGGGTTCGGCCCCGGCGAGGACGGCCGGTTCGGGGAAGAGGTGGGTGAGGGTGCCGCACGGCGCGTCCAGCGCCCTGCCGTACCGCTGGACCAGGCGCTCGGCCTGCGCCCGCCCGACCAGGGCGCGTACGGCGAGTTCGCCGGGGTCGGCGGTGCCGGGTGAGCGCAGCCCGGGGCGGGCGGCGACGAGGGGGGCGAGGCGGGGGTCGGCGCCGAGCCGCTCGTCGACGGCGTACGGGTCGGCGTCGAGGTCGAAGAGCCGCCGCAGCCGTTGCACGGAGGTGGTCAGGTCGCGGAGGTCGGTGAGGTGGAGGCGGGCGTCGAGCCAGCCGCCGGGGCCGGTGCGCGGTCCGCCCGGCCGTTCGTCGACGGCGACGATCCCGGTGCCGTACGGCAGGCGCAGGGTGCGCCGGTAGATCCGGCGGCCGGGCGGGCCGCTGATCTCCTCGACGCCCGCCACCGCTTCGTGCTGGAGCAGGTCGAAGACGGGGCCGCGCCGGTAGGGGCCGCGGTGGGCCAGGCGCAGGGGGATGCCGGCGGAGGGGGTGGCCCCGAGCCGGGCGTTCCGGTCGCGTGCCGGGGCGGCGGCGCGCAGCGCGCTCGGGGTGGCCGCGTACACGGCCCTGATGGTGTCGTTGAACTGCCGCACGCTGGCGAATCCGGAGGCGAACGCGATCTCGGTGACCGGCAGGCCGGTGGTCTGCAGCAGGATGCGCGCGGTGTGCGCCCGCTGGGCGCGGGCCAGGGCCACGGGCCCGGCGCCGAGTGCGGCGGTGAGCTGCCGCTGCACCTGGCGGGCGCTGTAGCCGAGCCGGCCGGCGAGTCCGGCGACGCCCTCGCGGTCGACGACGCCGTCACCGATCAGTCGCATGGCCCGGCCCACGACGTCCGCGCGGACGTTCCAGTCCGCCGAGCCCGGTACGGCGTCCGGGCGGCACCGCCGGCAGGCCCGGAAGCCTGAGCCCTGGGCGGCGGCGGCCGTCGCGAAGAACCGCACGTTGCGCCGCTTCGGGGTGACCGCCGGGCAGCTGGGCCGGCAGTAGATGCCGGTCGTCTCGACCGCGAAGAAGAACGCCCCGTCGAACCGGGCGTCCCGGCTGCGCACGGCCTCGTACCTGCTGTCCTCGTACCTGCTGCCCTCGGGCTCCGCGCACGCGGCGTGCTCCCTCACGTTCTCCGTCACGCCGTCCAGTCTCCGCCGGCCCGGAGGACCGGGCTGGCGGAAATCGGACATCGCGTCGGAGGCCGCGCCGAGGGGGCGCGTGCGGGGCGGTCCCGGGGCCGCTACCGCACGCGTCCCATGGGACCGCTACCGTACGCGGCCCCTCTTGGCCTCCATCGCCGCCTTCCCGATGGCGCCCCGGCGCTTCCATTCCTTGCGGATCTCGGCGCGCAGGCGGGCATCGGTTTTGGCGACGATGCGCTGGTTCTCCCGCAGGAGTTTGCGGTAGCTCTCCAGCCGGCGTTCGGGCAGCTCACCGCTGTCGATGGCGGCGAGGACGGCGCAGCCCGGCTCGCTCTCGTGGGCGCAGTCGTGGAACCGGCACCCGCGTCCCAGTTCCTCGATCTCGGCGAACACCTGCCCGACCCCGTGGCCCGCGTCCCAGAGCCCGACGCCTCGCAGCCCGGGGGTGTCGATCAGGACTCCCCCGCCGGGCAGGGCGAGGAGGTTGCGGGTGGTGGTGGTGTGCCGGCCCTTGCCGTCGACCTCCCGGATGGCCTGGACCCCCATGACGTCCTCGCCGAGCAGCGCGTTGGCGAGGGTGGACTTGCCTGCGCCGGACTGCCCGAGCAGCACCGCCGTGCCCCCGCACACGACGGCGGCGAGGACGTCGAGCCCCTCCCCGCGCTCGGCGCTGACCGCCAGCACCGGCACGCCGGGCGCGGCGGTCTCCACGTCCTGGACGAGGTGCGCCAGGGTCACCGGGTCGGGGACGAGGTCGGCCTTGGTGAGGACGACCACGGGCTGCGCCCCGGACTCCCAGGCGAGGGCGAGGAACCGTTCGACGCGGGCGAGGTCGAGTTCGGCCGCGAGCGACACGGCGACGATCGCTTGGTCGACGTTGGCCGCGAGGATCTGCCCCTCGGACCGCTTGGAGGAGGTGGAGCGCACGAAGGCGGTACGGCGCGGCAGGTACGTCCGTACGTAGCGCGGGGTGCCGTCCGGTTCGACGGCGACCCAGTCGCCGGTGCAGACCACGCGCAGGGGGTCGTGCGGGGTGACGAACGCGGTGTCGGCCCGCAGGACCCCGCCGGTGGTGGCGACGTCGCACTGGCCGCGGTCGACCCGGATCACGCGGCCGGGCAGCAGCCCGTCGGCGGTGTACGGGGCGAAGGCGTCGGCCCAGTCCTCGTCCCAGCCGTAGGGGGTCAGAGCGGAGTGGGCGGTGAAGACGGAGGTGGAAGTCAAGGGGTGGCCCTTCGAGGGGCGGCCCCGGCGCGAGACTCAGGAAGGCTGAGGTCAGCCGGCGGCCACGGAGGTGGACTTGATGGTTTCCTGGTTGCGGGCAGCGCCCGTCGCAACGACAGCCATCGGTCGACACCTCCTTCTCGATCCTGTGCCCCCACCGCACGGCGATCACCGCATGGTGTGCCGCCACAGTAGCCGGTGGGCGCCACGGCCCGTCAACGGCTTTTTCCGGTCCGCGTCCCGGGCCCGCAGCGTCAGGCGCTCCCGCGCTCCCGCGCTCCCGCTCTCTCCCGCACTCCCGGCCGTTCAGCGTGACGTCGTACGGCGGGGCCTTCCTGCCGCGCCAGGACGCGAGGGCGCCGACGGTGGTGGCGGTGACCGGTGGCGGTGGTGTCCTGGAAGCCGTCGGGCCACTGGTCGACGAGGCAGCGGGCCCGGCAGGGGGGCCGCCTCGCCCCTCGTCCGGGGCCGGACGAGGGGCGAGGCGGCCGTAGCACACGACGCGGGCCCGGTGGCCGCCGTCCGTCGCGTCCGGTCGGCGCGGTCGTCGTCCGTCGCCGGGCTCCCGGCGCCGGGGCGCGCCTCGGCGGCGCGGCGGCGCTGTGCCGGGTGCGCGGGACCGCCCCAGCCGGTCACGACGGCGGCGAGGGCCCCGGGCAGCCGGCCGCCGTGCGCAGGGTGCCCGCAACCGGCGGGGCGGGGCGCGGCCCGCCGGCAGGGACGTCGGCTCACACCTCGACGGGTGCGTCCTCCGGCAGGCTGTCCATGAAGGAGCTGACGGAGAAGACCGCGTTGCCGGCGCCGGGCGGGCCGTAGCCGGGGGGCGAGGAGAGGCCGAACTCCTCCATGGTCTGCCGGTAGGCCTGGAGCAGCCGGATGTGGTACTCCAGCGGCGCGCCCTGCGGGTTGGCCTTGCCGAGCGGGGTGGTGGGCTCGGGGCACCAGGTGGTGAAGCGGGGGGTGATGCCCTGCGACATGAAGAAGCGCAGGCCCTCGGTGGTGGAGGCGATGGCCTCGTCGACCGTCTTGAAGCCGAAGGGCTCGGCCATCTCGACGCCCGCGACGAAGTTGGGGATGACGTTGCGCGCGCCGAAGACGTCGGTGGAGTCCAGGATGCGCTTGTGCCACTCGTCGCGGCCGACGTACCGCTCCTTGCCGGGGCAGTACATCTTGAACAGGTACTCGTCCCACACCTCGAAGTTGGGGTGGTAGATCTGCACGCCGTAGTCCTTGAAGCGCTGGACGTCGGGCTTGGGCAGTGCCTGGGCGACGACCTTGCCGATCCAGCGGCCGGGGAAGCGCTCCTCGATGGCCTTGGCGTAGTGGCCGTAGAAGTCGGCCTCGTCGCGGCCGGAGACCGTCTTGGTGATCGCGCCGCCGGTGAGGGTGTAGGCGGTGGAGGCCTTCGCCGTGTCGTAGCGGTCGATGATCTCCAGGGCCTCCAGCACCTCCTCCACGTCCTTGACGCCCGTGTAGGGCCGCCCGGCCGCCTTGTGCTGGCGCCAGTTGTGGTTGATGTCGCAGTACTGGCACTCCTCCTTGGCCCCGAAGTACTGGCAGACCCGGAAGACGGTCAGGTAGATCAGGTAGCCCCACTGGATGGTCGGGGCCACCTCCATGACCGACTTCCCGTTGGAGAGGGTGTGCCGGTAGTACTCGGGCATGGGCGGCACGCCGACGTCCGAGATCCGCCTGCCGTCGAGGTACAGGCCGAGCTGGTCGTGCTCGTCGGCCGCGACGCGGTACGGGGAGGACGGGTTCACGCGGACCGAGACGACGGTGCGGCGCAGGTCGTAGGGGCCGCCGGTGAGGATGATCTCCTCGGGCGGGCGGCGCAGCGCGGCCTCGCCCAGCTCGGGCAGGGTGCCGTGGTCGAAGGAGAAGATGAAGTACGACTTCGGCTTGACCTCGCCGTCCTCGTTGTCACTGAGTGCGGAGGGGTCGAAGGCCACCCCGCCGCGGAGCAGGTCCTCCTTGAAGACGGCTTCCCGCGGCACATGCGGAAAGCGCTCCATAAGATCCTCGACCAGCGCGGTGCGGCTGCCCATCCGTGTCTCCTCCCGGCTCAGGCGTTCGACTTCTCACGGTATGCCCCCGCCCGTGCGGCTTCCCGCCCGGGGCCCCTCCAGGCGCGCCGGGTAGGTTTCCGCGGTATGACCGACATCACCGTGACCAACTGGGCCGGCAACATCACCTACGCGGCCAAGGAGCTGCTCCGGCCGGACTCACCGGGCGCGCTGCGGGCCCTGGTGGCGGACAGCGCGCGGGTGCGGGTGCTGGGCAGCGGGCACTCCTTCAACGAGATCGCCGAGCCGGGCGCCGAGGGCGTCCTGCTGTCGCTGGCCGGCCTGCCGGCGGAGGTGGACGTCGACTCCGCGGCCCGTACGGTGCGGGTGGGCGGCGGTGTCCGGTACGCGGAGCTGGCGCGGCGGGTGCACGGGCGGGGGCTGGCGCTGGCGAACATGGCGTCGCTGCCGCACATCTCGGTCGCCGGGTCGGTGGCGACCGGCACGCACGGTTCGGGGGTGGGCAACGGCTCGCTGGCGTCGGCGGTGCGTGAGGTGGAGCTGGTCACGGCGGACGGCTCGACGGTGACCGTCGCGCGGGGCGACGAGCGGTTCGGCGGCGCGGTGACCTCGCTCGGCGCGCTGGGCGTGGTGACGGCGCTCACCCTCGACCTGGAGCCCGCCTACGAGGTCGAGCAGCACGTCTTCACGGAGCTGCCGCTCGCCGGGCTGGACACGGCGGTCTTCGACACGGTGATGGCGGCGGCGTACAGCGTGAGCCTGTTCACGGACTGGCGGGCCCCCGGGTTCCGGCAGGTGTGGCTGAAGCGGCGCACCGACCAGCCGCTGCCGGAGTTCCCGTACGCCGCGCCGGCGGCCGTGAAGACGCATCCGGTGCCGGGCATGCCCGCGGTCAACTGCACCGAGCAGTTCGGCGTGCCGGGGCCGTGGCACGAGCGGCTGCCGCACTTCCGCGCCGAGTTCACGCCGAGCAGCGGCGCCGAGCTGCAGTCGGAGTACCTGATGCCCCGCGCGCACGCCCTGGACGCCCTGCGCGCGGTGGACGCGATACGGGAGACGGTCGCGCCGGTGCTCCAGACCTGTGAGGTGCGCACGGTCGCCGCCGACGAGCAGTGGCTGAGCCCGGCGTACGGGCGGGACACCGTGGCGGCGCACTTCACCTGGGTCGAGGACACGGCGGCGGTGCTGCCGGTGGTGCGGCGGCTGGAGGAGGCGCTGTCCCCGTTCGCGGCCCGGCCGCACTGGGGGAAGGTGTTCACGACGCCGGCGGGCGGGCTGCGCGCGCTCTACCCCCGGCTGGGGGACTTCCGGGCGCTGGCCGGGGCGCTGGACCCGGCGGGGAAGTTCACGAACGCGTTCGTGCGCGGGGTGCTGGAGGGCTGAGCGGCTCCGGTCGCCGCGGCCGGGCGCGGGCCGGCACCTCGTGTGCGTCCTGCGGGTCCTGCGCGACCTGCGCGACCTGCGGGTCCTGCGCGTCCTGGGGCGCGTCCGGCGGGAGGCGGCACCGCGCGGCCGGGTCCGGTGGATGGCAGGGTGGGCACCACGCGTCCGGTCGACGAAAGGGGACTGCCGGCATGGCCGTCATCCACCACACCACGCTCCGTCCGACCAAGCTGGAGCTGCTCGCCGCCTGGCTGCCCTCCCGGCCGTGGTACTCCGGCGGGGACGAACCGGAGCTGTCCAAGGCCGGCGGCTTCCGGCTGGACGACCCGCGGGGCGAGGTCGGGATCGAGTTCCTGGTGGTCAACGACGCCTCCGGCGCCCGCCCGGCCACCTATCTGGTGCCTCTCACCTATCGCGGTGCCCCGCTGGACGGGGCCGGGCACGCCCTCGTCGGCACCATGGAGCACGGGGTGCTGGGGCGGCGCTGGGTGTACGACGGCTGCCACGACCCGGTGTGGGCCGCCCAGTTCACGGCCCTGGTCGAGGGCCGGGTGCAGGCCCAGGACCAGGACACCAGCGACCTCCCCGACCGGGAGGTCACCCGCTCCCGCACCGGTGACGGTCCCGTCCCCACGGTCGTCGGCAGCCCGCCCGCCGACGACCCGTCGGGCACCGAGCTGCACGCACCGCACGGCGCGAGCCTGCGCCTGTACCGGGTCCTGCACCCCGTCCCGGACGTCGCGTCCGCCCTGCCGCCGGAAGCGGCCGGTCACGTGGCCGGCTCCTGGCGGCTGCCGGACGGCACCCGCGCGCGGGGGCTGTTCGCCGTCCTGCGCACCGGCCCGCGTTCCCGTTAGTCTCCGGCCCGCATTCCCGTTGGTCGCCGTCAGCGGGCCGGCCCCCGTTCCCGTCGTCCCCCGGCCCTCAGTGGTCCGCGCAGCACGGGGTCGGGTCCGGGTCCTCGAACGGCACCAGGGCGCCGCCCGCGGCGGGCATGGCGGCCAGGACCAGGCGTCCGTCCCGCCACTGCGGGCGGACGTGCTCCCGGGTGACCAGCCGGGTGTCCGGGGAGGGTTCGTCCGGGGTGCCCAGTACGGTCACGCGGTCGATCGCGGAGCGCGCGAGCAGCTCGGCGAGCGTGAGCGTGCCGGTGAGGGCGTCCGCGCCCGGGTAGAGGACGGCGCGGCCGGCCTCGTCCGGGGCCCCGTCGCGGACGTCGTACCCCTGGGCGGTGAGCCGGTCCCGGGCGGTGCGCAGGACCGGCTCCGCATCGGAGGCCAGGGACAGGACCACGCGCGGGCGGTCGTCCCGGACCAGGTGCGTGCAGCCGAAGACGTCCTCGGGGAGGGCGAGTTCGGCAGCGAGGGCCTGGAGCAGGTGATCGGCCTCGCGCAGCGTCGTCGTCCCGGTGTCGATGCCGATGGCGTACGGCGCGGAGGGCGGCGTCACGACGGCAGGATCCATACCGGGTTGGAGTAGAACCACAGGTCGCGCCACGGGTCGGCGTCGCCGACGACGTCGATGGCGGGGCCCGCCGGGTCGACCTTCGCGCCCAGCGCGCCGACGGCGGACCGGTTGCCGTCGGTGCCGCGCGTGCGGAGGTAGACGGGGTGGTCGACGCGGCCGAGGTCGTAGGTGAGCCGGACGGTCCCGGAGTCCTTGTTCACCTCGTACGACTTGACCACCCGGGCCGTCGGCGCGGTGAAGGTGTCCTTGTCGGCGGCCAGGCCGGTCACGTCGCCCTGGATGACGTCCACGCGGGCCAGCTTCGGGGTGAATCCGGCCCAGTTGGGGCCGCCGGCCATGGCCACGTCCATCGAGAGGGTGACCCGGGTGCCCTTGCGGACGTGCAGGGCGCCGCCGAGCGTGGCCCAGCGGCCGCCGCCCGAGACGCGGACGTCGAGGCCGCTGATGAGCTGCCCGTGGTCGACCCAGATGCGGCCGGCGCGGATGCCGTCCATGACGGCGGCGTAGGAGAAGCCGTCGGAGCCGACGTGGGTGCGGCTGTACTGGCCGGGCCAGAAGTCGCCCTGGGTGACGTCGATCTGCCCGGCGTAGACGGGGTCGTCGTAACGGCCGTTGGCGGCGAAGTCGCCGCCGCCTCGGGCGGCGGTGTCGGCGTACACCTGGTGGGAGTCGGAGTTGGCGGTGATCCACCAGGGGCGGCCCTCGGCGATGAGGCTGTCCCACAGGCCGCCGACGGTGGCGGTCATCCAGTCGAAGCCGCCCCAGGTGCGGTAGCTCTCCAGCGGGTAGCCGGCGAAGGAGTTGGCGCCGGGGCTGCCGTCGTAGATGCCGCGGGCGCGGCCCATGCCGAGCGGCTGCGGCAGGCCGGCGGCCTGGTGGCCGGGGGCGCCCTCGAAGCCGACGGCGATCTGGTGCTGCCGGGGGGTGGCGTCGCGCCAGGCGCGGATCTCGTGCGGGGAGTCGATGCCCTTGCGCGCCGGGTGGTTGGCGAGCATCAGGGCGTCCTCGACCTTGCGCCGCTTCACCTGGTCGGCGAGGAAGGAGAGACCGGCGACCGCGAGGGCCTCGTTGGCGGGCGTGGAGTCGCCGGCGCCCTTGACGCTGCCGTCGTAGTCGGTCTCGAACTGCTTCAGGACGGAGACCTCGTTCTTGCCCGGGTGGACGAAGACCGTGCCGTGCTCGGCGGCCGGGATGTTCCACTCCAGGCCCTGGAAGACGAGGGTGTCCTCGTGGGCGGTTCTGGCCTCCCGGATGTCCGGGTTGACCTTCTCGACGCCGATCTTGGCGTGCGTGGTGCTGCCGTGGTCGGTGATGACCATCCAGTCCATGCCGTGCCGGGCGCCCTGGCGGACCTGGTCGACGACGCGGTACTTGCCGTCGCTGCTGTACTGCGTGTGGATGTGGTGGTCGCCGGCGAGCCAGAGGAAGCCCTTCTTGCTGCGGCCGTTGCCCGCGGCCTGCGCGGGGGCGGCGGTCGCGGTCTGGGCGAGGACGGAGCCGGCGGCGAGTCCGGCGCCGAGCAGGCCCGCGCGGCGCAGCAGCCCGCGGCGCGACTGCTGTTCGGGGTTGAGTGCCTCGTCGGGGACGCTGGTGTCGAAGGCGGCGGGCAGGGCCGGCGCGGTCTCGTGGTCGTGCGGGTGTGCGTGTCCGTGGTGGTGATGGCCGTGCGTGTGCCCGTGTCCGTGCCCCATGAAGATCCTCCTGGATACCGCCGCCGTGCGCGGCTTCGAGGAGAATCGACGCAAAAGATGAACGTTGAACGACGTGGGGATGAGCCCCACCTGCCACCCTGCCTGCCCTAACAAGAAACCTAGGATTCCTAGGAAACGGGAAGGTGGTCCGTGCCCCGAGCCGGTCTCACGACCGACCGCGTCGTCGCGGCCGCCGCCGACCTCGCCGACGCGACCGGGTTCGAGAGCGTCACCGTCTCCGCGCTCGCCCGGCACTTCGGGGTGAAGGACGCGAGTCTGTACACGCACGTCAGGAACCTCCAGGACCTGCGCGTCCGGGTGGCGCTGCTGGCCGGCGGCGAGCTGATCGACGAGATGGCGTCGGCAGTGGCCGGGCGGACGGGCAAGGAGGCCCTCGCCGCCTTCGCGGGCGCCTACCGCGCCTACGCCCTGCGCCACCCCGGCCGGTACGCCGCGACCCGGATCCGCGTCGGCCAGTCCGCCGTCGCCGGCTCCCCCGCCCTGCGCCGCACCGCCGAGATCACCTACGGGATGCTCCGCGCCTACGGCCTGACCGAACCCGACCTCACGGACGCCGTCCGCCTGCTGCGCAGCACCTTCCACGGTTACTGCGCCCTGGAGGCCACCGGCGGTTTCGGTGCCCCGCGCGACGTGCAGGCCTCCTGGGACAAGGCGGTCGACGCCCTGCACGTGGCGCTGGAGCACTGGCCCCGCGAGCGGCCCGGCGGGAGCGGGAGCTAGCCGCTCAGCCGCCGCACCTCCTCGTACGTGGGCGCCGCACCGCCCGGGGTGCGGCCCGCGGCGATGTCGGCCGCCGTCTCCAGGGCGGCGCCCAGCGCCCGGCGGTACAGCAGCGAGCCGAGGCTGACGCGGCGCACGCCCAGGTCGGCGAGGTGCGCCAGGGTCGGGCCGGCGGGCGAGTGGAGGATGTTGAGCGGTACGTCGAGACGGGCGACGAGGGCCGCGATCCGGCCGGGGTCGGTGAGGCCGGGGACGAAGACGCCGTGGGCACCGGCCTCGCGGTAGGCGTCGAGGCGGCGCATCGTCTCGGCGAAGGACCCGTCGCCCGACCAGTACGTGTCGGTACGGGCGTTGACGAACAGGCCCGGGGCCGCCGACCGGACCGCGGCGATCTTCGCGGCGTGCCGGCCGACGGGGCCCAGAGCGTCCTCCAGGTTGATGCCGACGGCCCCGACCGTCGCCAGTTCCCGTGCGAACTCCCCCACCTCGTCGGGGTCGTCGCTGCAGCCGTCCTCCGCGTCCACGGACAGCAGGAACGGCTCCGACCCCAGGGCCAGGGCCAGCCGCAGTGTCTCGTCACGGGTCGCCGCGGTG
Organism: Streptomyces sp. JK94; assembly: GCF_053613315.1. Lineage (NCBI taxonomy): Bacteria > Bacillati > Actinomycetota > Actinomycetes > Kitasatosporales > Streptomycetaceae > Streptomyces > Streptomyces sp. JK94. Next base: position 143,967 of record NZ_JBSICH010000009.1, read on the forward strand.
CCGTCGGGCAGGCCGGCCGCCGCCGCGACGCCGAGGCTGGTCGTGCCGACCGCCGCGAAGCCCCGCCCGGCGAGGGCGAGGGCCGAGGCGTGGTCCCAGGCGCACGGCAGGAGCAGCGGCGCGCCTGCCCGGTGCAGGCGGGCGAAGGCGGTCACGACAGGTCACCGACCGCGTCGGCGTAGTGGACGGACTCCTCCAGGTGCGCGGCGAGTTCGCGGAAGCTCCAGCCCTCGCCCGGCGAGCGGTCGAGCTGCTCGTCGGTGAGCGCGTCGAGGCGGTTGGCCCAGATGCGGGCGAGCCGGGTGAGGCGGCTGCGGGCCTCGTCGAGGTCCTGCGGCGTGAAGGGGGCGCGGTCCGCCGCCGTGGTGACCGCGGAGGCGTGCCAGTGGTCGGGCTGCGTCCGCTGTCCGGCCAACCGGGCCTCCAGCTCGGCGAGGTGGTCGGTCACGTGGTCGGCCGTCCGCCGGATCGCCTTGTGCGGCGTGTGGACGCGGCCGTCGGCGTGCACGGGACGCCCGTCCCGGCCGGGCCAGGTGGCGGCGAGCGCGAGGACGTGGTCGACCATGCCGGTGACGGCGCCGGCGGACGTACGGGCGGTGGCGGTGTGCGTGTCGCTCATCTCCCCGACGCTATGCGCCGGTTGCTTCGGTGGCGGCCGAAGTGTCCTGGTCCCCGGGCGGGTACCCGCACCGTCGTGCGACGTCATCACGAGGCCACTACTACCCGAGGGGTGTGCATGGAGAGGCCCGAGCACCGCGACGACGGTTTCACGCGGCGTCGGCGGGACAGCCTGTGGGCGATCGGCCTGGGGGCCCTGGCCGTCGGGGTCGTGGTCCGGTTGTTCTTCGACGGGGCGGCGGCGTGGCCGTCGGCCCTCCTCGGTGCCGCGCTGATGAGCGTCTGGGCCGTGTTCCTGGTGCGGCGCCGCCGCCGGCACGACGCACGGGACACCGGCGCGGAGCCGGAGGACGTGCCCGCGATGGAGCGGCGGATCCTCAAGGGCGGGCCGCCCCCCGAGGATCCGCGGCGCCGGCAGGCCATGGCCGTGCTGGTCGAGTCCCGTCAGCGGCGACTGCGGCGCCACCGCTGGTGGGCGTTCCCGCTCCTGGCCCTCATCTTCTTCGGTACGTCGGTCCTGTGGTTCGTCGTCGGGTCCGTCACGGCCGGGAGCCTGACCCTCGTCCTCGCGCTCGTCTCCCTCGGCTGGATGACCTGGTCCCACCTCCGTTTCGACCGGCGTCTGACGCAGATGAGGCACCGGCTGCGGGCCTGAGCCCCGTCCCCGGGCGCCCGGTCGGCGGGGCGTGTCCGCCGTGCCGGCGACCGGAACGCCGAAGTCCGGGGTGCCGTCCGCCTTCCGGCGGAGCCTCTGGATACGCGGGTGTGCCGGTTGGGATCGTGCAGCGGATCTCCGTCGGTCTCCTTGTACTAACGGGCGTGGTGGACGAGGACGTCGGTGCGGCCGTCCCGGTCGACGGTGAGGCAGTTGTGGCCGGGGCCGTACTGGCCGTTGGCGTCGTTGCTGGTGAAGACGGGGACCGGCGACTTCGACCAGTTCGCGGGGTCCATCAGGTCGGCGTCGGCGTCGGCGGTCAGCAGGCCCATGCAGCAGTTGGCGTCGGTGGCGCTGGCCGAGCAGGTCATGAACAGCCGGCCGTCGCGGGCGACGACCGACGCGCCCTCGTTGACCTTGCAGCCGACGCACTCCCAGTCGTACTCGGGCGTGGAGATGCGTGCCTGGGGGCCCTTCAGCGTCCAGGGGTTCGCCCTCTCCGACAGCCACAGGGCGGTGTTGTTGTCCATGCCGGGCTCGTGCTGCGCCCAGGCGAGCCAGCGGACGCCGCGGTGGGTGAAGGTGGTGGCGTCGAGGGGCGACAGGGCGCGCGACACAGCTCGTTCGTCATGCCGAACGCCATCTGCGATGACGAACGTCGAAAAGGTAAGGGCGTGGCAGGGAGAGGTCAACGGGTCCGGCGCCGGCCGTCCGCGACGCGTCGGCTGCCGGGCGTCCGGCGGCGGGGAGGGAAGGAGCGGCGCCCGGACAAGACCGCCGTCCCCGGCCCGTCTAGCCTCGTGACATGACCAGCGACTTCGCCGACGCCCTCGCCTCCGGCCACCCGCTCGTGCTCGACGGCGGCCTGTCCAACCAGCTGGAGTCGGCGGGGCACGACCTGAGCGACGACCTGTGGTCGGCGCGGCTGCTCGCCGAGGAGCCCGAGGCGGTCACCGCGGCCCACCTCGCCTACTTCGAGGCGGGCGCGGACGTGGCGATCACCTCCAGCTACCAGGCCACCTTCGAGGGCTTCGCCCGACGCGGCATCGGCCGGGAGCGGGCGGCCGACCTGCTCACGCTCAGCGTGGAAGCGGCCCGGGAGGCCGCCCGCCGGGCCCGGGTGGACCGCCGCCTGTGGGTGGCGGCCTCGGCCGGCCCGTACGGGGCGATGCTCGCGGACGGCTCGGAGTACCGGGGCCGGTACGGACTCGGCGCCGGGGAACTGGAGCGTTTCCACCGGCCCCGCCTGGAGGTGCTGGCCGCCGCCCGGCCGGACGTGCTCGCACTGGAGACGGTCCCCGACACCGAGGAGGCCGCGGCGTTGCTGCGGGCGGTGCGGGGACTGGGTGTGCCGGCCTGGTTGTCGTACACCGTCGCGGGCGGCCGCACCCGCGCCGGCCAACCGCTGGAGGAGGCCTTCGCCCTGGCCGCGGATGCGGAGGAGGTGATCGCGGTGGGGGTGAACTGCTGCGCCCCCGAGGACGTGGCGGAAGCGGTCGGGACCGCCGCGCGGGTCACCGGCAAGCCGGTCGTGGTGTATCCCAACAGCGGGGAGGCCTGGGACGCGCACGCCAGGACGTGGCGGGGGCGTTCGTCGTTCGCCGCGGAGCAGGTACGGGCCTGGCGGGCGGGCGGCGCCCGAGTGGTCGGCGGCTGCTGCCGGGTGGGGCCGGACACGATCACGTCGATCGCGCGGATGCTCACCGTTCGTCGGCCGTGACCGTGGGGCCGCCCGCTTCCTCGTCGGTGTCGTGCCTCCACGGGCCGCGTCAAGGGCGCTCCCTGCGGTCGCGTCGCCTTCGGCGACGGCCCTGCGGGCCACCCTGGCCCCGGCCCGCTCCGGCACGGGTCAGAAGCGAGCGGGCGGCCCGGGGAAGGCGGTGGCCCTTCCCCGACGGTCCCGTCCGCCGTTGAACAGTCCCCGGACGCCGAGGCGCGCCGGCACCTCACCAGCACGCCGCGCCGTCTCGGCGGCTGACGGATGGTGGATGGTGCGGTGACGCGACGCCCCCGCCGGGACGGCAGGCCGCGCCACCCGGCGCTGCGTGGGCGGCGTGCGGTCAGGTCGACGGCAGACAGTGGCACGCGCGCCCTTCCCGCCGCACCGACGATGACGACGGCGGCGGGCGGGTGCCGGTCCCCCACCCCTCTCGAAAAGCGTGAACACTTCGGGCCGAAGTGTTCACGCTTTTCGAGAGGGGTCCGCCGTACAGGCCCCCGCCCGGCCCTTCCGTACAGGAGGAACGGACTGTCGGCAGCGGACCGTGACGCCAGTCACCGAGACGACCCGGTGCACCACCACCCGACCGCCGCGCTCCCACACCACCCACTCACTCACCCGCCCACCCGCAGTCAGCCGCCGAAGCAACCCGGCGTGCCGCCACCGGAACCATCGCACCACCACCGCACCCCTCACCCGCCGTCAGCCGCCGAGACGGCCCGGCGTGCAGGCGAGGCGCGAGCGCGCACCGCCGACGCCGGGCCACGGCACAACCTGCGCCCGACCGCGAACCCGGTTCGGCCACCCGTCTCCCCGGGCCGCCCGCCCGCTTCTCACCCGTGCTGGAGCGGGCCGAGTCAAGGGTGGCCCGCAGGGCCATCGCCGAAGGCGACGCGCAGCGCCCTTTACTCGGGTCGCGGAAGCACGACACCGACGAGGAAGCGGGCGGCCCCCACGGCCCCTCCTCCAGCACCCTGGGCGAAACCCACCTCGCACCACACCACCTTGCCGGGGTCCCGCTCCCCCACGCCCCACGCGTCCGCCGGCTCCGACACGAGCAACAACCCCCGCCCGCCCTCTCGAGGCTCCCCGCCGAACACCGACGGCACCACCGGCACGCCGCCCCGCTGTCGTGCACGCAGCTCGACGAACTCCTCGGCACGCAAGGGGTGTTGTCGCCGGCGCCGAGCAAGATGCCGGAGGTGGATCTGGTCTCCCTGTGGGCCGAGGAGTACCTGGACCGGGAACGGGAGGCCCTCGCCATCTCGCCGTACGGGAACCAGGTGCTGCCCGGCCTGCTTCAGAGGGAGGCGTACGCCTGGGCGGTGTTCCGCAGCCGTGTGCCGTTCTACGGCGAAGACAGGATCGCCCAGTTTGGCGACGGCACGTATCGAACGACAGGCGATCCTGCACCGCGAGGAACCGCCGATCACTGGAGACACCCCAACATCAGCGACTCGCCTACACGGAAACCCAACGCGGCGGCCAACTGGTCGCCGACCCGGACGAGGTGGCGGTCCTCACCCGGAAACGTGCGATGCTGCGATCACAGGCCCTCACACCCGAGGAGCACGAGAGGTCTTCTGGGCCGTCTCCTGGGAGAGCAACGAGCAGCACCGCACTCGAGTGGGTCAAGTCGAGCTACAGCGGCAGCGAAGGCGGCAACTGCGTAGAAGTCGCCTACCAACCCGCCACCATCCACATCCGCGACTCCAAGACCGACTCCCCCACCGCCCCCCCCATCACCGTCGCGCCCGACGCCTGGACCGTCTTCCTCGCATGGTGACCCCGGCCTCCCGCAGGCCGCCCTCCGCGTCGCGCGGACCGTACGCCGTACGGATGCGGTACAGGTGCTCGGCGACCGACCGGCCGACGCGGCGCGCGGTAGCCGTGTACGACCGCCGAGCCGGCCGGCGCCGGGTGCCCCGGCAGTGGCGGGGGCCTGCGGCGGGACGCCCGCCGTACCTTCTCGTGGCCGGCAGCCTCCGGGGCGCTCCGTCCGGCGCCGTTGGAGGGACAATGGGAGACACGCACGCCCGCCCGCAACGCGCCGCCGAGGAGGCCGTCGTGACCGTCGACCCTCATCGCCCGAGCCGGCCCGCCCCCGTGACGATCGTCGAGGCCGACGAGCAGCACGCCGTTCTGGCCTTCGCCGGCGACCTGGACGCGTCCGCGCTGCGCCTCCTGGAAGAGCTGCTCCTCGACCACCGGCTGCGGCGGCCGGGCGCGTGGACCCTGGACATGAACGACCTGGCGCGCATCGACCTCGCCTGCGCCTACGCACTGTTGCGTGCGGTCACCCGGGCCCCGGTACCGGCCGTCCTGACCGTCCGCGGGGCCCGTCCGGCGGTGCACCGCACCCTGCGGCACGCCGGGCTGGACGCCGTCGCCGGCTTCGTCGAGTAGTCGGGGGCCGCGTCACCCGCCGACCACCGCCTGCGATCCGCGTCACACCTGTCACACGGGACGGTCCTCCGGTGTCTTGAGGCTGTAGGCCCCAAGCGAAGGAGACACCATGACCGGGAACACCCAGGTGGTCGTGATCGGCGGCGGTTACGCCGGGGTCATGACGGCCAACCGCCTGACCCAGCGCGACGACGTGACCGTGACGCTCGTCAATCCGCGTTCGGCCTTCGTCGAGCGCATCCGCCTGCACCAGCTGATGGCGGGCGGGACCCACGACGCGGTCGTCGACTACCGGAAGGTGCTGGCCGAGGGTGTCCGGCTGGTGGTCGACACCGTGACACGCATCGACGCGGACGCACGCGGCGTGACGCTGGCGGCCGGCGGCACGCTCGGTTACGACTACCTGGTCTACGCGGCCGGCAGCGGCAGCGCCGACCCGCGCGTGCCCGGCGCGGCCGAGTTCGCCCATCCGATCGCCTCCCTGGAGGAGACCCAGCGGCTGCGGGCGCTCATCGACGCGACGCCCGCCACGGCCCCGGTGACGGTGGTCGGCGCCGGTCCGACGGGTATCGAGGCCGCCGCCGAGCTGGCCGAGGCGGGACACGCCGTGACCCTGGTCTGCGGCGGGGTGCTCGGCCCGTACCTGCACCCCCGGGGCCGCCGCTCGGTCGCCGGGCGGCTGGCCGCACTGGGCGCGACCGTGCTCGACGGGCCCGGAACGAAGGTGACGGAGGTGACCCGTGATGCCGTGCGGCTGGACGACGGCCGCGAGCTGCCGAGTGCGGTGACCGTCTGGACCGCGGGTTTCGGCGTGCCGGACCTGGCCGCGCGCAGCGGGCTCGGCACCGACGCCGTGGGCCGGCTGCTCACCGACGAGACGCTGACGAGCGTGGACGACGTACGGATCGTCGCGGCCGGGGACTCGGCGGCGCCGTCGGGGCTGCCGTTGCGGATGAGCTGCCAGGCCGCCATTCCGCTGGGCGCACGCGCCGCCGACACGGTGCTCAGCCGGATCGCGGGCGAGCCGCCCTCGCCCCTCAACCAGGCGTTCGCCGGTCAGTGCATCAGCCTGGGCCGGGGCGGCGGCATCTTGCAGTTCGCCCACCGGTACGACGTCGCGGTGTGGTTCCACATCGACGGCCGGCCGGGCGCGCGGCTCAAGGAGATGGTGTGCTCGGGGACCGTCAGGCACCTGGCGGCCGAGGCGCGCAAGCCCGGTTCGTACGGCCTGCACCGGATCCCGGGGGGCGGCAAGCGCCGGCGGCTGCTGGCGGCCGGGCACGGCGGGGCACCGCTCACCGCCGAAGCCGCGGACCGGCCCGGAACCGGATCATGACGGAAGGCTCCGCCTTCGGCCGGGGCGACGCCTTCGGCCGGGGCGACGCCTTCGGCCGGGGCGACGCCTCCGCGCCCCCGGCTAGGAAAGGTGCGCCCGGAGCTGCCCGGGCTCCAGCACGGTGCCCGCGGGGCCGGCCGGGTTGACGTAGAACGCGTGGCCGGGCGGCAGGCGGTCCAGGAGGGACGGGACGGTGACGTGAGTGAAGGCGAGGCCGCCGACGCCGTCGAGGTGGGGCGGGGCGGTGAAGACCGGGACCACGCGCCTGCCGTCCCGCACCGCGGCGGTCACCGGCGTACCGTCCGGCAGGGTGAGCACCGCCACCTCGGCGGTGGCCAGGGCGCGCAGCGCGTCCTCGACCGGTCCGTAACCGGTGACGGCGAGCTGGAGGGCCGCGTCGACGTCGTCCGTGGGCTCGGGCCAGCCCTGCGCCTCCGGGGAGGGGCGGTACGCCTCGTTGTCCTCCCACTCCTCGATCTCGCCACTCGCTCCGGTGCGCCAGCGGCCGACCACGACGCGGTCGGGCGGCACGCCCTCGCCGTCCCAGCCGGGGTCGACCATGCTGATCCAGTGGTCCGGCGCGAGCCGTGCGGCCGCGACGATGTCCTCGGGCGGCGTGGGCATCGCCGCCGGGTTGCGCTCGTTCACCCTGTTCACTGCCGTTCGGCCTCCCAGTCGTCCGCCTGCTTCGTCCATCCGTTGCTCGGGCCGGTGGCCCCGAGGGGCGGCAGGCCGAGGTCCTCCCGGAGCCGGGCGGCGAGGCGCGCGACCGTCCGGGGGTCCGTCGTCTTTGCCGCGAGGAGGAGGGCGAGCCGGCGCACGGCGTCGCGGTACTCCGGCCCGGCGTAGCGCCAGTCGGCGAGCGCGGACTCCGGTTCGCCGGGCAGGAGCAGCCCGAGGGCGGTGTACCAGGTCCGGGCGGTACGCGTGTCCGGGGCCGCGCTCTCGAACCGCGTGAACGCCGCGTGCCAGGTCCGGCGGGACACCGCGGACGCGACGGTGTCGAGGGCGTCCGGCCAGAGGCCGGGGCGGGCCAACAGCAACCGCACCTGGTCGAGCGGTGCCAGTCCGCTGCCCCGCACGCCTCCGCCGAGTTGTGCCTCGACGTCCATTCCGGGCGTGATCCCGACACCCGCGTCCCTCAGTGCGGCCAGGGTGACGGTCTCGGTGCCGGAGAGCCCCGGCGGGCTGCCGGGCAGATCCTCCGCCCGCACCTGCCCGGCGATCCACCGGCGTCGGGCTTCCTCGGACGGCGGCGCCTGAGACGGGGGCACCTCGGACGGGAGCCCGTCGGACGGCGGCGCCTGGGGCGGCAGCGCCTCGGACGACGGCCCCCCAGACGGGAGCGCCTCAGACGGGAGCCCCTCGGGCGACGGCGCCTCGGACGGGAGCCCTTCGGACGACGGCGCCTCGGACGGGAGCCCCTCGGACGACGGCGCCTCGGACGGGAGCCCCTCGGACGACGGCCCCTCGGACGGGAGCCCCTCGGACGACGGCCCCTCGGGCAGGGGGCCGTCGCCGGCCGTGAGGACGTCGGGGGCGGGGCCGGAGGGCTGGGCCGCAAGCGCGGGCGGAACGGTCCGTGACCAGTGCGCTCCCGTGTCGTCCTGGGGCGAGGTCAGTACGAGGAGACTCTCGGCCACCGCCGGCCGCCGGTCGAGGAGCCTCAGGGGCCGCGCCGGCAGCCACACCGTCCGGGCGGCCCCCGTCCGGGCGGCGATCGCCTCGGCCAGGCCGGCGTCTCCCGTCCCCGCCCCGACGGGGACGACCGCGACGTCCCGGTCCAGCCCGGCCAGGACGGGATCGTGGGAGAGCAGTACGGCGATCTCGTCGTAGGGCACCGCCCGGGTGGTGCCGTCCGGCCAGGGCATGTCGACCCGCCCCGGGGTGGTGCCGCTCAGGTCCAGCAGATAGCCGCCGGGATGGGTGCTCCTCCCCGCGCCCTTCCGGTGCCAGGGGGCCATGGCCCCGCGGTTGCCGTTCAGTCCGCCGTCGGGGGAGATGACGTAGCGGTCCGCCCACAAGGGGCTCGGGGCGGGCCTTCCCGACCAGCCGCGGCCGGTCCGCGTCCCGTGCACGGACGTGAGGAGGGTGCGGTCGTCCAGCGCGCCGTTGCGTTCGAGGTCGTACGCCGCGAGCACGGTGGGATCGTGGGCGTCGCGGCCCAGAGCCGCCGCCTCGGCCGCCGTCCGCAGGAGGTCCGCCCGCAGGGTCTCGTCCGGCGGATGCCCGCCGGTGCCCAGGTGGAGCACCTTCCTCGTCAGGGCGTCGGGGTCGGGATGGTGCTCCACGCTCTCCACGGCCTGGACCGTGGCCCACAGCGCGTTCTGCCGGTGGACGGCGGTGACGGGCTCCGAGGCGCGCAGCCCCAGCACCAGGCGGGCCCACCGGTCCGGACCGTGCTGTCCGATCACCTCGCGGGCCCGGTCCACGGAGGGCAGGGGGGTGAAGTCGGACAGCGCGGCGCGGGGGTCGGTGGCCAGCCGCGCCGACGCCGCTTCGAGCATCGTCCGTACGGCCTCGGGGTCCGGTGGCGCGGGCCGGGCGCCGGGGTCGGCCGTCAGGCCGTGGTGCGCGCGGGTGACCCGGTCGAGCAGGCCGAGCGTCAGCTCCCCGTACTCCCGCAGGCTCTCGTCCCCGCGGCGCATGACCTCCAGGGCGCCGATGCCGCGCAGCAGCCGGCGGTACCTGCCGGCCGGGTCGTCGGCGTCGCTCTCCACGTCGGCACCGAACGTCGCCCGGAGGGCGCGCACCAGTCGCAGCGCCGTGTCCCGGGCCGTGTCCGGGGGAAGGTCCGGGGGCGTCCCGAGACCGGCCCGCGCGGCCAGGGCGTCGAGTTCCTCCGGGGCAGGTTCGGGACGCAGCTTCACCCAGTCCACCGGGTCGTTCGCCGGCGTGGTGGGGATGCCGTGGTCGTAGAGCTTCCCGTGCGCGTAGCGGCTCCAGTGCTCCCTGTTCGGGGCGTAGACGTCGCGTCGTGTCGCGTTGGAGACGTCCTGGGCCGCCGACGTGACGGCGAGCGGGTCGGGATCGAACGGGCGGCTCCGCTTCAAGGCGGTGGCGGTGTGGCCTTCCGGGCCGCTCCCCCAGCAGGACAGGAACACGAGAGGCGTGTCCTGGTCCAGCCGCGTCACGCTGCGGCGCCGCCGGAGGTAGCCGCCGGTTTCCGTGCCCCGGACCGGGACACTGTTCTGGAACATCCGCTCGACCATGAGGGTCTGCCCCGGCAGGCCGTGGACCAGGAAGAAGTAGGGCTGCCGGCCCTTCCACGGCACCGGCCGGGGACTCCCGACCGGCTCACCGGTGACCGGGTCGTAGACGGACCACTGCGTCGACCGGGTCAGTTGCCCAAGCAACGGCTCGCGCCGGAGCAGGTCCGAGCCGTCGACCACCGCGCGGCCGACGGGCCGGCCCTCGTCGGTGAGGGTGACCGACATGACCTCCGTGTCGCGGAGGGTTCTGCCGTCGACGGTGCGCAGGACGCCCTCGTCGGTTCCGGGCCGTCCCTCGTCCGGTCCCAGGTCGCCGGGTTCACTGGCGATCCACTCGCCCACCGGCTCGCCCATCGACTCGCCCGTCTCGTCGTCGAAGGCGCGGTCGTCGGTCACCTCGATGCGGTGCCGGCCGGTACCGGGGGGCGGCTTCAGGGCGACCTCGCCGCTGTGCGCCCACAGCGTCCTTCCGGACCGGGCCGCGGCCCTGCGCGGCAGGTCCAGTCCCATGGCACCGGCGTTCGGTGCGACGAGCACCACCTCGGCGTCATCCTCACGACCCGTCAGTTGCGCGTCCTGGGCGAGCAGTTCGGCGAACTCCTCCGGCGACAGCCGCCACCGCTTGCTGCGGTCCGGCAGGGTCAGCCCGACCTTCGTGTGGTCTCCGTCCTTCGTCCCGATCACGTACGGGAGGGGTGCGCCGGGCCGACGGGCCCACGGCGGCGGCTGGGGGGTGCGTCCGCCGCCGTCCACCACGTCGTACGAGGAGACGTCGATGTCCCCGGCGGGCCGGCCCGTCCAGTTCCGGCCCAGCGGGGTGGTGCCGTCCGGTGCGGTCAGCCGGGTGGCGTCGGACAGCAGGCCCTGCCTGCCCAGGTGGTAGGCGGTCAGCGACACCCTGCTGGTCGCCCGGCCGGCCGCGACGGCGTCGTCCACCAGCTCGTACAACCTGCGTACGCGGCTGGTCAGGTCGTCGGCGTCGAAGCGCACCGGCGCGGGGGCGGTGTCCGTGGACTCGCCGTCCGAGTCGCCGTCCGTGGACTCGCCGTCCGAGCCGTCGTCCGAGTCCTCGTCCGTGTCGGGGTCGTCGTCGGGGTTGTCGTCGAGGTGCAGGAGGGCCGTGGCGAGCCGGTCCGGGCCGGTGAAGTAGTCCGCGCGGCCGAAGTCCTCCGGACTCAGTTCCGCCAGCCGGGCGACCGCCCCCGACAGCGGGGAGCGGTCGACCGTGATGACCGCCTGTCGCCGTGCCGCCCTCCCGCTGGTGCCGTCGACCGGACCGACGGCACCGAGGTCCCGGCCGCCGCTCTCCGTGGTGATCGGGAAGTCCTCGGCCCGGACCGTGCCGCCGCGTACGTCGGCGACGTCGCGCACGGCCCCCTCGTTCGCCTCCAGGTGCCGTCGGATCTCGTCGAGGAGGAGGGCCCGCACGGCCTCCGCCCGTTGCCGGCCGACCGTCCCGGCGTGCTCGACGGCGTCACCGGACAGCGCGAAGCGCGGGCCGTTGCTGTAACCGGTGACCGTGATCCGGGGGATACGGAGACCGGCCCGGAGGTCCCGCAGACCGGACACCACCACCTGCCCGGCCAGGTCGGCGAGCCGGCGGCGCTGGTCCGGATCGGTGACCTCCCGGTGACGGTGCTCGAAGGCGATCCGGGACCGGGCCGGGGGAAGTTGCGGCGCGGCGGGCTCGGCGGGCACTCCGTCGCCCTCCACCACCGCCGTGCTCCCGGCCGCGTCGTCGACGGCGGCGTCGCGCGGGGCGTCCTGGGCCCCGGCTTCCGGCCGGGGCGCCGGGGCGGCCGTGTCCCGCTCCCCGGACGGCGTGGCGGGGCCCAGTGCCATCGCCCGCACCGCCTCCGGCCCCGGGCCGGTCTCCGGCGGAGCCGGGGGTGCGGGTACGGCCGCGGCGGTCTTCACCTGGTCGGTCCGGACGACGACGCCCAGCCGGGCGCTGAACAGGGCCGCCACGTTGGTCAGCCACTCGGCGGCTTCCGCGGCGTCCAGGTCCGGGCGGACCGTCTCGCTCATGTAGCGCCCCGACTTGTCGTTCACCACCCAGGAACCCCGCGCCGCGCTCCAGCGGAACTCGCCGGACACCCGGCTGCGGCCCGGCAGCGTCCGGCCGGCCGTCTCCCCGCCGTCGGTGAAACCGGCGGCGATGCCGGTGTGGCCCAGGCCGTCCAGCGACGTGCGCAGCTCCTCCGCCGTCAGTTCGGGGGTCTTCTCCCGCATCCCCGCCAGCAGCGCGTCGAACTGCTCCGGCGTGATGATCCCGCTCAGGTCCTCCGTGCCCAGCACCACCCGCCCGTCATCGGTGACCGTGTACAGCCATACCGCGTCCCGGTCTCCGGTGACCAGCAGGTCCGGATCGACCTCGTCCAGCGGCACCCACAGGGGGTTCAGCCGTACGTCGCCGTCTTGGTCCCGCTCCTCCGCCTTGATCCGCTTCGGCAGGACCGGGCCGCCGAACCGGTCGCGGGGGCCGGCGTCACTGCCGTCGTAGTGGTTGCCGCCGTCGTAGTAAACCTCCGCCTGCCGGGTGGCGTCGTCCGGTCCGGCACTGCTGACCCGCCGGGCGCCCGAGGGAAGCGCCCGCACCACGTCGACCCGCAGACCGAACACGTGTGCGAGGAGGGGCAGGAAGATCTCCCCCGCCGGGGTCCACCAGCGCCGCTCCCAGTGGGCGACGGCGTCCAGGAGCACGGGCAGTTCCGTGTCGTCCAACGGCGCGGTGCTCTGGGGGTAGACAGTGGCGAGCAGACGGGACAGCGCGCGGTCGTCGAGGTCCTCGGGCACCGGCAGCAGGCCGTGCTCCTCCAGGTACTCGAACATCCCGCGCGGACCCAGCTCCTCGGCCTCCGCCTCCACGACGGCCCGGGCGTCCCGGGCGTCCCCCGAGGAGTCGCCCGGGCCGGCGGGCCACGACTCCACGCGGGCGTCGACGTACCGCCTGAGCAGTCCGGCGGGATCGAGGGCCTCGGGGACGGGGACGTGCCGGACGCCGTGGTGGGCGAGGAGGGCGAGCATCTCGGCCCGGTCCATCTCCCGGACGCGTGCGGCGAAGGCGTCGGTGACCGTCTGCCGGAACTGGCCGACGACCTGCGGATGCAGCCGCCCCGCGGTGCGGCCCACGTAGTTTTCCACGTGGGACCGCATGGCCCGGAGCACGGCCTGTGCGGGTCCGGCCGGAAGCCCGCCGGTCCCGGTGCGGAGCGCGCTCAGACGGTGCAGTTCGGCGTGTACGGCGTCGGGGTCGCCGAGGAAGTCGTACGCGGCCCGGTCGGTGGCGGCCAGACCGCCCAGACGGCTGCGGAGGTGCACGGGGTCGCCGGCCATGAAGGAGTACAGGAGACACTCGCCCGTGCCGGGCACCGGCACCCGGCGGCCTCTCGGCCGTCCGTCGGCGCTCCGCGGCCCGGCGTCCTTCCCGCCGCCGTCGCCTTGGGGCGGAACGGGCGGAACAGGCGGAACGGGCGAAAGGAGCGGCAGGGGCGGAAGGAGCGGCAGGGGCGGAAGGAGCGGGACATCCGACGCCTCGGACCCCGGCTCCGGCACCTTGGGCCCCGTCTCCGGCGCCTTCGCCTCCGGCTCCGGGGCTTTCACCTCCGGTACTGGTGCCTTCACCTCTGCTTCCGGGAACAGCGTGCCCCCCGGCGGCAGCGACGACAGGGGCAGGACACCCGACGCCTCGGACCCCGGCTCCGGCACCTTGGGCCCCGGCTCCGGTTCCGGTTCCGGTTCCGGAAGCAGCGTGTCCCCCGGCGGTGGTGCCGGAAGGGGCGGGGCGGGCGGGACGCCCGACGCCTCGGACCCCGGCTCCGGCGCCTTCGCCTCCGGTACCGGAGGCCGCGTGCCCTCCGGCGACAGCGCACCCCGCGGCTGCGGCATGGCCGGTTCGTAGTGGCGGTCGTCGAGGCTCAGCACCACGTGCGCACCGGAGGGCGCGGACGTCCCGGCGAGGGCCCGGAGGCCGTCGGCGCCCGCCGGGTCCTCGGGGGCGAAGACCTGGAAGCCGCCGTCGCTCCTGACCACCGTGACGCGCACGCCGAAGGTCCGGGCGGCGAGCAGCGGGAGCAGGTCCGACGCGGCGTGGTTCCAGCCGGCCTCGGACGGGGCGTCGCCCCGGCGGAGGAGCTGGGCGATCGCCAGTTCGGCCCGTGTTTCGGGCGTCAGGCCGACGGCGTGCGGGATCAGACCGCCGAGGCCGTCGAACTCACGGCGTGCGGGCGTGTCGGTTCCCAGGTCCAGGCCCGCCGCGGCGATCTCCTCCGCGCTGAAGGCGTCGGTGTCGTCGGGGACGACGACGGCCAGCAGGTCCTCGTCGGCCTGGTCGGTGAGCCAGGAGGCCATTCTGCGACGCAGATCGTACGCCACCCGCGGGCCGGCGAGGTCGATCCCCTCCGCGGCCGCCAGCCCCGGAGCGGCGTGTTCGAGGGCCTGGGCGAGTGCGTGGAAGAAGGCGTCCCCGTCCCTCGGTACCTCCTGGAGCGTGTAGGTCTCGTTGTCGGGAGACGTGAGGACGGTGCCCGGTCCCTCCCCGGTCCTGGTGTAGCGGAGCGGGGCCGGGGGCGGGGCGGCGGGCGTCTTGGGCGGGGCCCGATGGGTCACCGGGGGCGGCTCGGCGAGACCGTCCAGCTCCTCGCGGCCCTCCTCGGTGGCCGCCAGCCGGTGCCAGCGGGTGAGCTGGTCTGCCCCTGCCCGCACCCGGTGGTACTCCACCGCGGCCCGCTCGGCGGTGGCGTCGAGCGCGTCCAGTTCGGCGCGCCGGGTGTCGAAGGCGTCGCGTGCCGCGTCCCGCCGGGCGGTGGCCGCGTCGGCGTCCCGGCCGGGCGCTCTCGCGGACAGCAGGGCCGCGTCGAGCCGCGTGTCGGCCCGCGCCTTCTCGGCGCGCGCCGTCTCCAGCAGCGCGTCGGCCGCCTTGCGCCGGGCCTCGGCCGCCGCCGTCGCCTCGGCCAGGCGGGCCAGGGCGGCTTCCCGGTCGTCCCGCAGGACGTCCGCCCAGCCGTCGTGCTCGGGTGCGGCGCCGTCCTCGTTGGCGGCGAGCGCGTCGACGTCCGCCCGCGCGGCGGCCACGGCCTCGTCCGCGAGGCCGTGGGCCCGGCGCGCGTCGCTCTCGGCCTGCCGCAGGGCGGTGTCCGCGGCGTCGACGCCGGCCCGGGCCCGGTCGACCGGGCGGGCCGCGGCACGGGCGACCCGAGCGGCTTCGTCGAGGGCGGCCTGCGCGGCGTCGAGGGCGGTGCGCAGGCCGCCGGAGGCACGCCGCTTCTTCCAGTAGGCCTTGTCGGCGTCGACCCACGCCTTGCTCGCGCTCTCGACCGCGTCCCACGCCTTCGCGACGCGTTCGGGGAAGTTCGTGTCGGTGATGATCCGCAGGTCGCGGGCGACGTCCTCCCGGATCCAGGTGACGACGTACGCCTCGGACTCCATCGCCTGCGGACCCGACCGGGCCTTGGCGAAGGTCCCGCCCCGGATCCGGTTCGCGAGCCTGGAGTCCAGGATGCCTCGGTGCACGTCGCCGACGCCGATCCAGGTGGCCGGGACGGCGAACAGGAAGGACCGGCCCGTCTTGGGCTTGAGGTTGCGGGAGGTCAGGTGGTCGTCCCCGACCGGCATGATGTCACCGTCGAGGTCGTTGGGGCCGGGGCCGAAGACGCCGATCTGGTTGAGGCCCGCGTTGTTGGGCGAGTCGTACAGGAAGCCGCCGCCGAAGCTCGAGGACTGGCTGTGCTCGACGGACGACGACGTGCCGGCGTTGTCCCCGTACCGCCTGAGCACCTCCAGCTTCTTGCCGTCGGCGACCGTCAGCAGCAGCGCGCGGCTGAAGTCGGGCGCCGAGCGCAGCGTCAGCCGTCCGGTGTCGGTGCCCACGAGGGACTTCTCGGTCAGCCCCGCCACCTGGTAGCCGTCCGGTTCGGTGGTGCGCGGGAAGAACGCCGTGACCGCCGTGGAGCTGGTGCCGTCCTCCAGCGCCTGCGCCGAGCCGGTGCCGAGGCGGGTCAGCCCGGTCTCCCTGGTCCGGCGCAGGAGATCGGTGAGGGCGTCGTCGTCGGGACCGTCCTCGGCCTCCAGTGCCCGGAGGGAGAAGCCGACGTCGTAGGCCTTGGTGAGGAGGAGGTCGCCGGCCATGCGGATGTTCTCGATACCGATGATCCCGCGCGGGTGCATGCCGTTCTCGGGGAAGGCGAACGGTCGCGTGACGCCGTCCCCGTCCCGGACCGTCAGTTTCCCCTCCACCCCGGAGAGCGGCACCGGGCGGGGCGGACCGGCCAGGGCGGGGTCGGCCGCCGGGTCGGGCGCGGGCAGCAGCCGGCCGGCCCCGGAGGTACCGGTCCCGTCCGCCCCCGTCGGTGACGGCGCCGGCTCCATCAGGCTGAGCGGCACGTGCTCGCGCAGCTCGCCGACGTCGTCCTCCTCGACGATGGTCAGCCGGCCCCGGAAGCGGTCGAGGGCCGTGGACTCCGCCTCTTCCAGGTCCGGGTCGGCCGGCGCGCCGGTGTTGGGGGTGTCGTCGGCCTCCAGGGTGATGCGCATCCGGTACGGGGTGACGACCTCCGCGTGCGGTTCGGTGGACGCCGCCCGGTAGATGGTGACGGTGGTGACCGTGTGACTCGACGCGACCGTCTTCCGGTTGGAGCCGCCCTCGGTGTACGTGGGTCCGGCGGCCGGGACCTGGGGGTTGCCGGTGTACACCATCTGGCTGGTCAGGAAGCCCAGGTCCGCGCCGGCCGAGAACTCGGAGTTCTGCTGGGCGGTCTCGATCGCCCGCCGGTTCTCCTCCAGTTCGGCGCTGTGGTCGAGTCCGTCGAACACGGGCGTCCCGGGGATCAGTTCGACGCGTGCCCGCACCCGCCGGCTGCCGATCCGGACGCTGTCCCAGCCCCAGCCGCCGGCCTTGACCAGGGTCGACGGACCGGTGGTCGTCATCTCCCCCTTGAGCGCCCGGGTGGCACGGCCCGTCACCAGCTGCCGGATCCGCTCCCGGCTCTCGTCGTCGAGCCCCAGCTTCCCGATCCGCTTGTCGAACGCGAGCAGCACGTCCGTGGGGTCCAGCGCGTTCACCGCGTACGTGCCGAAGGCGGCGCCGCGCATCCAGGGCTGCGGTGTCCAGACCTGAGTCGTGTAACGGGGGATGTCGCCCAGCCCGTCGTCGATCAGCCGCATCCGGTGGGCGCTCTTCTCCGGCAGATGCCCCAGCAGACCGCCCGGGCTGGTCAGTGCGGTCCCCGCGGCCCCGGCGAGGGAACGCGGCACGAGGGCGCTGCCCGCCGCGGCCGTTCCGGTGCGGCCGGTGCCCAGCCGGCTGGAGAACAGCGCGAACCAGTGCTGCACATCGCCGGCCACGAGCACCTGGTGGGTGAAGCCCTTGCGGTTCATGTCCGCGACGACGGTGCGGACGACGCTGAGACTGTGCGTGCCGCTCCTCGAGACGGGGTTGGCGACGATTCCGTACGCGCCCATGAGTCCGTGTCCCGGATTCTGGGCGACGGAGTAGATCAGCTGGCCGCCGAAGACGAAGCTGGTGCTGTTGCTGGTCTTGCCGGCCGCCTGGCGGGTGCCGCCGAGCGTCATCTCGGTGTCCATGGACATCGGCGGGGTGAGGGCGCGCAGGTTCCCGACCGTCGTGGTGTACCGGAAGGTTCCCCACAGCTCACCGTACGGCCCCTTGCCCAGCAGGCCGCTGCCCACCAGGCCCAGCGGCCCCGAACTCTGGTCGAAGCTCGACGTCAGGTACTGGGGGGTGAAGGTGCGGACGATGGCGTCCCGGGTGGGGGCGCCCTCCTTCACCATCTGCCAGGCGCTGCCCGACGCCGTCCGCAGGACCCGGTCCACCTCCTCGGTCAGCGTGGGCGACAGCACCACGTTCACGATGACGAACGGGTGCTGCCGGAACTCCTTGAACTGCGGTGTCCCGCGGTCGGCGAGCCGTCCGGCGGGCTGCTGCGGGCCGGGGCCTGCGGGCAGGACGAGGTCGCCACTCGCCAGTGCGAGGGCCCGCTCGGTGGTCATGGACGTCGGTGCGGGCTCGTCGGACAGGTACGGGTTGAGCGCCCCGTCCGCGTACGGGTCCGCCTCGGGCGTGTGCTGTACGGGGACACCGATGAGCACCTGCCCGGTCATCGGGCCGCCGCCCCGCAGGTGGCCCCGCGGCGTCCGGCCGAAGAGCACGTTGACCGGCTCGTCCAGCACCAGCAGCCCCGGCAGCCCGAGGCCGAGACCGCGGATCAGGCCGCGGGGCCGCCAGTAGCCGCTCAGGCTCGCGATGAGGGCGAGGTCGTAGCGGTACAGGTGGGTGGGCTGGTTGGTCACCGACATCGGTTCGTTGGTGACCGTCGAGCCGAAGGTGGTCTCCGTCTCCCACTGCCAGCCCCCGCGTGCGCCCAGGGTCAGCCCGAGCGTGTTCCGGCGCAGGCCCGCCAGCTCGTCGACATTGTTGTCACGGCCCGAGAACGTGCCCTCGAAGCCCAGCTCCAGGCCTCGTTTCGCGCCCGCCTGGCCGTCGAGCCGGTCGATGCCCTGGGCGCTGAAGCGCATGCCCTCGTCGACGTCCTTGCCCTCGTAGCGGCGCCCGGTCAGGGACCCGTGCACGCGGAGGGTGTAGTAGGTCGTCCCGACGGAGTCGGGGTCCGTGAGCCTGACCGGCAGGCCGACCGTGGTGAGCGCCTCCAGGTTCGCGGTGACGCTCTGCTGGGACAGCACACCGAGGATCTGCAGGGTGTTCTGGAGCGCGATCCGGTACTTGACGGGATCGGTCCACCGGGACGGCATGGGCAGGCTCTGGGCCGCCTGGAGCACCTGGTCGGGCTTGCGCCCCAGCAGGTCGTTGAAGCGGGTGCGCCAGCCCTTCGGCAGGTTCGGCGGCAGCAGCTGGTCGAGGGGCACCACCAGGTCCTGGTTCAGATTCGAGACGGCGTCGACCACGCCGTCCGCGAACTGGTCCAGCAGGGTGCGGCCGACGCCGTCCGCCGCGTCCGGGGTGACCCGGGTGCGCCGGCCGTCGTCGAAGGTGAACTCCTTCACCCGGTGCATGCCCAGGGTGCGCGGGCGGTCCACGGTCAGATAGGCGGGGACGAACGGCGGTGCGGCGCCGTTGCGCAGGGCGAGTGTGGTCCCGTCGTCCCATCCGGCCAGCCGCCGTGCCTCGGAGCTGGTCATCCGGTCCAGGCTCCAGGTGAGGAAGCGCGTCGGCGGCGCGTTGTCACCGGCCCGCCGCACCCGCACCGACTTCACGACCAGGTAGAGGGCGGTCTTGGGGCCCTTCACCTGTCCGGCCGACTTGAGGGTGCCGGCCGCGCCGAGTCCGACCGACCAGGTCTTCGCGTACGAGTACTGGGCGGTCGGCCCGAACTGGAGCCGCAGGTCGAAGGGGGCCGTGCCGGGGTCGAAGAAGTTGAAGGCGGGTCCGGCGACGGCCTGCAGCAGCAGGTTCCTGCCGTTGGCCCGGCTCCGCTCACTGCGGACCGTCGAGGTGTTGATGTCCCGCATCTCGGCCTGGTCGGTCTCGCCGACGAGGATCGCCGTCCGCGGGATCAGCTCCTCCACGACGAAGACGCCCAGCGGTGACTTCTTCTTGTCGTCGGCGAACAGCGGCGGGGTGGTGATGCGGCCGCGCGCCATCGTGCCGCCGTGCCGCTGGAAGCTGTCGCCGGAGAAGAAGATGTCCAGCTCGGTGTAGGCGGAGCTGCCGGGGAGGGCTCCGATCTGCCGGGCCGCCCAGTCGCGGATCGCCGCGACGGGGCCGAACCCCTCGATACGGACGAAGCGGTACTGGGAGTTGCGGTCCAGGTCGATGGAGCGGGGGATCCGGCCCGGCTTCGGGATCTTCGTCACGCTGTCGGGCAGGCGGACCAGGAGGCCCTTTCGGACGCCGAAGGAGAACCGGGCGGGCACGGCCCGGTCGGTCCTGGGATCGGGGGCGGTGCCGGGCTCGGGGTCGATGCCCGTGACGACCCGTCCGGCAGGGTCGGTGACGCGGATCTCGTAGTGGATGTCGTCCAGGAACGCCCGCGACTTGTCCAGCGTCCGGGTCTCCATCTGGTTCATGCGCTGGTCGGTCAGGGTGTAGCCGACCTTGTTGATGAAGCCGAACCGCAGGGCGAGACGGCCGAAGCCGCCGAACGCCGCGGTGCCCGCCGGGCCGATCGGTCCACCGAGGCCGTACTGGGAGTTGGCCTGCATGTTCTTGGTCAGCCCGAAGGTCGCGGCCGCCCGGTGCATGCTGTCGATCTTCGTCGAGTCGCCGATGCCGTCGTCGAACGGGGCCCAGTTGCCGTAGTGACGCGCTCTGACCCACAGGACGCGCGCCCTTCCGTCCGCGTTGACGTACGGGAAGGGGCGCCCCTCGCCGTCCGCCAGCGTCTTCGGCTTGTCCCGGAGCGTCTGCCGGATGTCGTCCAGCAGCTTCGTGTCGTCCGCGGGCCGGGCGTCCGGCCTGCGCCCCAGTTCGCGGTCGATGGCGTCCAGGGCCTGTTCGGGGCCGCGCAGGACGACCGTGCTCTGACCGAACGTGCCTGGATTGGCGAGGAGTTGTTCGATCTCTGCGGTGGTCAGGCCGGGCGGCAGCAGCGACGGGAGGTCGTCGACGTACGCGGGCATCCGCCGGCCGTCCTGGAACCGGGCCGGGGCGCGACGCCTCGGTGGGGGCGCCATGGCGGGGTCGAGGCGCGGGGCGTCAGGAGACGGCGGGTCCGGCTCGGTGGTCGGCGTGACGAGGGCCGTCGTCGGGTCCGGCTCCGGGGGCGGAGGCGGGCCGGGAGGAGCGCCGGTTTCGCCCCCGGTCGTGACCGTGGTGGGCGACAGGCGGGCGTCCGCCGGGGACGCGGCGGCCGGCCGGACGGCCGACCAGTCGTCGGCCTGCTGGCGCCGGCCGTCCGCCATGGGCAGCAGGGAGAGGACGTGCGGCAGCGACGGGGCGCTCTGCGCGAGCAGGCCCACGGGCCCCGGCGAGGTCCACACACCGCGGCCGGTCCCGGCGCCGACGAGGGCCCGCCGGTCGGTGGCCTGCGGGTCCGTCGGGGTCGGGGTGGGGGCCGTGGAGGCGAGGACGATGTCGGCCGTGCGCGGGAAGCCGTTCAGCGCCGGGTCCACCGCGAGCAGTTCGGCGATCTCCTCGTAGGGAACCTTGGCGCGGAATCCGCCGGGCAGCTCCATGGTGAGGTGGTCAGGACCGGCCTCGCCCCGCACCAGGAACGGGGCGGGCTCGGCGGTGCCGGTGGTCCACGGCATCTTCGCCCGGCGCAGCGGACGGTGGCCGCCGTCCGGTGTCGCCGCCATGACGAGGGCGGCGTCGACGTCCACCGCCGCACCCGGTGGACCGGGTGTCCAGCTCCGGCCGGCCGGGGCGTCCGAGTCGTCGAGCAGCAGGGTGTCCGGCGCGAGGGCGCCCAGGGTCTCCAGGTGGAACGCGCCCAGCGCGACCGGGTCGTCCACGTCGACGCCGACGGCCGCCGCGCGCGCCACCAGGTCCAGGAGGTCGGACAGCCGGGACGGGTCCGGCCGGTCCAGGTGCAGCACCCTGCCGGTGAGGGCGCCCGGGTCGGGGGTCCTGCTCTCCCACTCCAGGGTCTTCACGGTCGCCCAGAAGAACCGGGCCCGCTCGGGCGGCCCGATGGCCACCCGGTCCGGGTCCAGCCCCAGGAACCGGGCGGCCTCGTCGTTCACTTCCTCGTCCGTGAGGCCGTCCAGTCCCTCGGCCACGGTGGTCACGTGCGGCAGGGTCACGAAGTCGGTGAGCACGGCGCCGGGGTCCCGGCGCACGGCGTCGGCGGCCCTGGCCAGCAGGTCCCGGTAGGCGTCGGGTCCCGGCTCGCCGTCCACCTCGCCGTGTTCCGTCGCGCGGATCTCGCGGGCCGCGCGCTCGAACAGGTCCATGGAGAAGGGCACGGTGTCGCGCAGCGCCGGGCCGGCGGCGCGCAGGGACTCCAGCGCGCCGATCCCCGCGAGGAGTTCGCCGTAGCGGCCGTCGTCCTCGATCGCCGCCCCGAACGTCAGCCGCAGCGCGCGCACCAGCCGCAGCGTCCGCTCGCGGACCTCCTCCGAAGCCGGTCCCACCGGGTCGGTGTGCAGGCCCGCCGCGCGGGCGCGGTCGTCGAGCGCGGCGTCGCCGGGTTCCGGCCGGTGCTCCACCCACTGGCCCTGCCGGCCCCGTGAGTCCGTGAGGATGTAGTGGGAGACCCGGCCGTCCTTCCCGTACTTGAAGCCGACCTCCTGGGTCGGGCCGTAGACGGTCCGGCCGGTCTCGTCGGCCGCTTGCTGGCTCTGGCTGACGACGGCCAGCGGGTCGGGGACGAAGACGTCCGTGACCAGTCTGCGCGTGCGGGTGACGCCCGGCGGTGTCGCGGCGAAACACTCCTGCATCACGATGGCGTGGTCCTTGGGGAGCCGCGCCAGGCTCGGACGGCGCCTGAGCACGCCGCCCGCCGCCCGCTCCCCTTTTCGGTGGCGGGGGTTCGCCCGGGTCGGCAGCGCCGTCTCGCCGGGCCGGCCGTGCGCGGCGAAGACGTACACCGGCTTGCCGGCGAACGGGACGGGCCGGTCGTCCTTGGTCCAGGTCCCGTCCTGCCGGTCGACGTGGTAGAGCTCGGTCGCCGTCGCCGAGTGCCGGATCCCCGGCAGCAGTCGCACGCGTTCGCCGTCCTCGAACACGGCCCTGCCGATCGGCCCCCGGTCGGTGACGATGGTGTGGGACCGCAGGTCCTGTTCCCAGAAGGGGGCGCGGGCGGACTCCGCGGGGTCTGGCAGCAGGCCGGGGGAGCTGCGGATCCAGTCGGTGCGGTCACTGCCCCGGCCGCTCCGCAGGGGCACGACGTACGGGTGGGAGGCGTTGTCGTCCGGGCCTTCGGCGATGTCCACGTCCCCGTCGGCCGCCCAGACGTCCCTGCCGGTCCGGTCCGCCGCCCGCCGCGGCAGCTCCAGGCCTCCTCCGCCGGCGTCGGAGACGAGCAGCAGCACCGGCACGTCCGCCGGGAGTCCGCTCAACTCGGTGTCGAGGGCCATCAGTTCGGCGAACACGTCGAGGGGCACCTCGCGCGGGGCACCGTCGTGGCCGCGTACGACGACATGGTCGCGGTCGCCGTCCGCCCGCACGACGTACGGTTCCGGGCCGCCGGGCCGGTGCCAGGGCGCGGTCCCCACCTCGTCGCGTGACAGGGTGCCGTCGGCCCGGGGGCCGGTCCTTCCCGTACGGGTGAGGTCCAGGTCGTCGAGCGCGCCCTTGCCCCGCGTCCAGTCGCGGCCGCGAGGGCGCCCGTCGAGGCCGGTGGTCATGGCGTGGGTGGGTGACAGCACGCCCTGGCGCAGGAGGTGGAGCGCAGCGAGGGCGGCCAGACCGCCCGCCGTCCGTGCCGCCTGTGCCGTGGCCAGCCCCAGCAGTCGGCTGCGCTGCACGTTGCTCACCGGATCGGCGGGGTCCAGGAGCAGCACCCGGCGGGCCACGGCGTCCAGGTCGAGCGGGCCGGATTCCAGCAGGGGGTCGTTCCGGCGGAGCCGGTCGAGGCGCGCGAGCCCTTCGCGGATGTCCGGGTACAGGGGGCTCGACATGACGTCGGGGCCGTAGATGTCCGCCAGCACTCCCCGGTGCCGGACCTCCTCCGGGGTCGGTTCCGCCGCCCGGTCCCCGCCCACGCCGTCGTCCCGGCGGTCCGGCAACGGGGTGTCGAAGCCGTCCAGCACGCCGTCCAGGTTCGGCAGCGGCGTGTCGAGCCCTCCGACCGGTCCGGGATCGAGGAGGTCGGCGAGCGCGGCGGGCGGCTCGGACGGGACCTCGGTCCCGTGGCGGTCCGCGAAGGTGACGTCGTCCACCCCGGTGTCGCCGGTGCCGGGCGCGGTCAGGTCGCCGGGCCGGACGGCGGCCCAGTCGGCCGCCGCGGGACGCCCCGGCGCGCTGGGCAGGAGGGAGGGGACGTACGGCCGTGACGGCCCGGTCGGGGCCAGGCTCACGCTGCCCTGCGAGGCCCATACGGTACGGCCGGTCCCGGCGCTGACGACGGCCCGCGGATCGGTGTCCGGGGTGCCACCGCCGACCGGTCCGGTGGCTGCCGCCGGGGCCGCCTTCGGGACGGCCAGGACGACGTCCGTGGTGTCCTGCGGGCGGGTGTTGAGCACCGGGTCGCGGGCCAGCAGCTCGGCGACCTCGTCGTAGGGGACCCGGGCGCGGAAGCCGCCGGGCAGGGTCATGAGGAGGTGGTCCCGGCCGCCGCCCGCCCACACCAGGTAGGCCGGTGACCTGCCTGGGGCGCTCCATGGCGGGCGTTCCTGGCCCACGGCCCGGTAGCCGCCGCCCTGCTGCGGGGCGGCGACGACGACACGGTCGGTGAGCGTGGTCGTGGCCGCGTCCGGCGGGGACGGGGACCAGCGCCGTCCGGTCGGCACGCCGCCCGGGTCGAGCAGCCGGGTCTGCGGCGCGAGGGCGCCCAGGGTCTCCAGGTGGAACGCGCCCAGCTCGGTCGGGTTGTCCACGTCGACGCCGACGGCCGCCGCCTGGGCGACCAGGTCGAGCAGTTCGGGCCGCCGGGCCGGGTCGGGCCGGTCCAGGTGCAGGATCCTGCCGGTGAGGGCGTCCGGGTCGGGGGTCCGGCTCTCCCACTCCAGGGCCTTCACCGTCGCCCAGAACAGCCGGGCCCGCTCGGCGTCCCCGACGGCCGCCGGGCCGTCGGGGAGCCGCAGGACGCGGGCGGCCTCGGTGTCCAGGTCCTGGTCCGGGAGACCGCCGAGACGCCGTGCGGCGGCGGTGACGTGGGGCAGGGCGACGAAGTCGGAGAGTACGGTGTCCGGCCGCCCGCGCACGGTGTCGGCGGCCCGGACGAGCAGGTCGCGGTAGGCGTCGGGGCCCCGGTCGCCCGGCCGGCCCGCGTGGGCCGCGCGTTCGAACAGGTCCATGGAGAACGGGCCGAGCTCGCGCAGGACCGGGTCGGCCGCCCGCATGGTGTCCAGCGCGCCGATCCCGGCGAGGAGGTCGCCGTACCGGCTGTCGTCCTCGATCGCCGCGCCGAAGGCCAGCCGCAGCGCGCGGACCAGGCGCAGGGCCCGTTCGCGGGTGGCGTCCGTGACCGGCAGCGCGGGGTCCGGGTGCAGGCCCGCCGCGCGGGCGCGGTCGTCGAGCAGAGCACCGGCGGGCTCCGGCCGGTGCTCCACCCACCTGCCGCGCCGTCCCCGGGAGTCCGTGTAGAGGCGGTGGACGAACGTGCCGTCCGGCAGCGTCGCGAAACTGACCATGCGGGTGCCGCCGTAGGTCGTGCGCCCGGTCTCGTTGGCGACGTGCTGGCTCTCGCCGACCACCGCCAGCGGGTCGGGGACGAACGTGTCGTCGATGCCCCTGCGGGTGCGGACCACGCCCGGCGGTTCGGCGCTGGAGCACGCCTCCATCAGCACGGCGTGGTCCTGGGGGAGCTGTGCCAGGCTCGGACGCCGCTTGAGCATCCCGCCGGTCTCCCGCCGCCGGGTGTGGTGCCTGGGGTCCGTCGTGGTCGGCACCCGGGTCGTGCCGGGCCGGGCGTGGGCGCCGAAGACGTACACGGGCTTGCCGGCGAACGGGACGGGCTGGTCGTCCTTGACCGACTCCCCGGTGGCCGGGTCGTAGTGCCACAACTCCGACGACTCCGTCGCGAGCCGCAGCGCCGCGATCCGGCGCGGTGCCTCGGAGTCCTCGAACACGCCTCGGCCGATGGTGGTGCCCCCCTCGCCGACGATGCTGTGCGACCGCACCTCGCGCTCCCAGGCCGGGGCGTTCCGCAGCTCCGCCGGGTCGGGCACCTGGCCGGGGGTGCTGCGGATCCAGTCGGCGCGGGGCAGCCCCTCCCCGTACAGCAGGGAGACGACGTACGGCTGCGACGGGTCGCGTTGCGGGGAGATCTTCACGGTGCCGTTGGCCGACCAGACGTCCCTGCCGACCCGGTCCGCCGCCTGGCGCGGGAGATCGAGCCCGCGCGCGCCGGCGTCGGGGACGAGCAGCACCACGGGGGTGTCCGGGGGCAGTGCGGCGAGCCGGGGGTCACGGGCCAGCAGTTCGGCGAAGACGTCGAGGGGGACCTGACGCGGAGCGCCGTCGTAGCCGCGTACCACGATCCGTTCGTGGTCGCCCTGCGCCATCACCACGTAGGGCTCCGGTCCGCCGGGCCGGTGCCAGGGCGCGGGCTCCAGGTCACCGCGGACCAGGGCGCCGTCGGGCTGCCGGGCCACCTTCCCCACCTCGGCGAGGTCGAGGCCGGGGGGCGTGGTGTTCGTCCAGTTGCGGCCCAGCACGCCGCCGTCGTCGTCGGTCAGCGCCTGGGTGAGGGACAGTGCGCCGCGGAGTTCGAGGTGGAAGGCGGACAGGGCGGCGAGGCTGCTTGCGGATTCCACCGCCGGGTCCATCGCCACCCGGAACAGCTCGCTGCGCTGCGCGTCGGTCACCGGTTGGGCGGTGTCCAGGAGCAGCACCCGGCGGGTCACGGCATCCAGGTCGAGCGGGCCGTCGCGGAGCGCGGGAACGACCTGCCGGAGCTGGTCGAGCTGGGCGAGGGTGTCACGGAGGGCGGGCTGGAGGTGATGCGTCGCGATGCCGGGGCCGAACACGTCCGTCAGCAGCCGGTCGTACAGCGCCTCGGTGGCCGGGTCCGGCTCCGGGGACGTCCCGAGGCGCGACTCGGAATCGGACTCGGACTCGGACTGGAACTCGGGCCCGGGCTCGAACTCGGGCTCGGGCTCGGGCTCGGGCTGGAACTCGGACCCGGGCTGGGCCTTGGCCCCGGAACCGGATTCGGACTCGGGCACGCGCTGGAACTCGGACCCGGCCCCGGACCCGGTCCCGGACCCGGACTCGGGCTGGAACTCGGACCCGGGCTCGAACTCGGGCTCGAACTCGGACCCGGGCTCGGGCGCATCCTGGTCTTCCTCCCAGTCCATGATCATGTCGACCGAGTCGGGGGAACCGGGCTCCGACGGGTCGCCGGTCGGGGTGCCGGCCGGCGCCCGGGAACTGAGCGGCGTCTCGTCGAAGGCGACGGGGTGGGTGGCCGGCGTCCCGCGGGGGACGGCCGGGGCCGGCTGCTCCGCCGTCCCCCGTGGGACGCCGGTGGTGGCCGGCAGGTCCTCGGACTCGGTGCGGACCGGCCGGTGGGGCTGCGGGACGTCGGGCGTCGCCCGGGTCTCGTCGCCCGGCACCACGGAGGCCGGGCGGGGCTGCGCGGGCACCTCGGGCGAGGGAGTGCGGAGGTCGTCCGGGGTGGTGGCCGTACCCGGGGCGGGCGGCCCGGCGGTGTCCGTCGGGTCGTCGGAGGAGGTGGTCTGCGGCCGTGGCTGCGAGCCGGCGTGTGGTGCGGCCTGGCCCGGGGGCGCGGTGGCCGGCGGGTTGAGGGCGGACAGGACGGTGGCGGTGTCCGGGGTGTCCGCGGAGGAGTCCCGGTAGGGGGTCTCGTACCCGTTCGGCACGGGGGCGGGGTACGACGGCTGGACCCCGTCCGCCGTCCCCGGGCGCCCGTACGCGCCGGTGGGGGTGCCGGCGCCGAGGGCCGCGCCGTGGACCGGGAGGGGCGGGACGGCGGAGACAGGCGAGACGTCGCCGGAGCCGGTGCTCTCGCCGAGGAACGGCGCGGTGTCGCCCGTGTCGCCGGCGGAGAGGACGGGGCCGTTGCCGTACGTGCCGTCGAGAGGGTTCCCGTACGTGTCGCGGTCCGCGTGCGTGCCGAGGTCCGCGTACGCGCCGCCTCGGTCCACGTACGTGTCGCTGTACGTGTCGCTGTACGCGTCGCCGTAGGTGTCCCGGTACGGGCTGCCGTCGTCGTACGGGTTCGCGTACCGGTTCCCGGACCCGTACCGGTCGGTGCGTCCGCTCCTGTCACCGTCCGGGTCTCCGCCGCCCGGCACGCCGTTGACGCCGTCCCGGCCGAAGAGGCCCCGGAAGAACGCGTCGTTGAGCCACTTCCCGCCGTACTCCGCGGCGGTCGAGGCCGCTTCGAAGAGGAGGCCGCTGAGTCCGGCGCTCACGAACGTGCTGGGATTGAGCGTGAACGTGCCCAGGAAGATCAGGCCGGTGAAGGCCTCGGCGAAGGTTTCCGCCTGCCCCTCGTTGATGAAACCGAGCGGAAGGTCGGAGAGTTCCTTCCACGTACGGTCGTTCTTGACGATGTTCCTCACGATCGGGTCGCTGAACTGCGAGAACACGCCTCCGAAGAGTCCCGCGAAGGCACCGGCGACCGCCGACTGGCCGATGTCCTTCCAGTCGAACCTGTCGCGCCGGCGCTCGGGGTCGTCCGGCGCGGTCATGGAGATCAGCTGCGCGGCGAACGAGACGAACGCCTCCTGGATCGCCTCCAGCAGCGCCGACAACGGCGTGGGGACGGCGCGTCCCAGCCGCTGGAGGAGCAGCAGGATGGTGAGCGCGGTGCGCGCCTTCTGGATAACGATCTCGGTGAGCGACGTACCGCCCGTGAAGACGGCCAGCGCGGCGATGAGGGCCAGCTCGATGTTCATCAGGATGAACTCGAGGAGGATCTGGTACTTCGCCTCGGACAGCTTGATGGAGCGGTCCACCTGCCGGGCGCCGATGTCCCGCAGTTCGTCGGAGAACTTCTGCAGGTGGTTCTGGCCGTTGTCGTCGACGAAGAGCCTCATCGCGGCGACGAACTCGTCGGCGATCCGCGGCGGGAGCGAGTTCCCGGCGGTGGAGATCGCTCCCTTCATCGCGTCGGACAGGTCCCTGACGTCGTCCGCCAGCCGCTTGTAGGGGTTGCGGCTGTCGAAGCCCCGGTCCTCGTTGCCGGTGGCGACGTTCGCGCCCACCCAGACCTCGATGAACTCCCGCAGGCCGGGCGGGAACATGATGGCCATTCAGCGCCTGTTCTCGCTCTCGGAGCCCTGCGCCTCGATGTCGTCCAGCGCCTGGGTCTGCGGTCGCTGCACATGGTCGGCCTCGGCGGCGACCGCGTCGACGAGTGCCAGGAAACCGCTGGTGATGGACGTGACCGTGTCCGCCACCTGCTGCTGCTCGCGCCGGACCTGCTCACCGACCGCGTTGGCGAACTCGTCGTCGCCGCCCTCATCGCCCCACCAGCCCTCGTACGCCGCGCAGCCGGTCTCGAACCGGGGCAGCATCTCGTCGCCGTGGCGCACCGCGTCCGCGAGGTACCTGGAACCCTGCAGGATCGCCTGGATGTCGGCGGAGTAGTTGCCGGCCATGGTCAGGCGCCCTCCTGCCGTCCGTCGTAGGCGGCACGGGCCGCCCTGGCCGGGGTCGCGGGTTCCTCGTCGTCCTCGACGATCTCGTCGCGGAGCCTGCTCATCGCCGTGGGCCCCTCCGTCACGGAGGTCTCGCTGAGCAGCGTTCCGAAGACGGACTCCCAGTCGACGCCCATCCGTTGCGGGGCGGCACCGCGCGCGGTCATCCTGGTGAGCGGGTCGAGCGTGTCGACGACCCGGCGGGCCATCTCGGCCCGCGCCTTGTTCGCGGCTTCCAGCACCGCCGCGGAGAGCTGGGCGGCGGCCATGGACCGGTACTTGCCGTCGAGGAACTCCAGGCTGGTCAGTTCCCCCTTCGCCCCCACGGAGACCCGGACCGACCGGTCCGTCGACCGCGCGGTGACCGACGCCGCGTCCAGCTCGGCCCGCGCCGAGGCCGCGGCCTCCTCCGCCGCCTTGAGGTGGGCCATCGCCTGGGCCACTCGGTCCTCCATCGGCTGACTCATACCGGTCCCCTTCCTCTCAGCGCCCCAAGGCTTGCGGCGCCCCGCCCTCGTCGGTGCCCCACACGTCCTCGTCCTCGGCCAGCCAGGTCGTCCGTTCCCTGTCCCCGCTCTCCGTCTGCGGCCTGCCCTCCCCCGCCCCGCCCATGGGCCCCATCGGCGGCATGAAGGGCGTGCTGCTGCTGGTCTGCGCCGACCTGGGGACGATGCGGTGCTCCTCGTCGTCGACGGTCGGCGTGACGGCGGCCGTCCGGCCGGACCGGCCGACCGTGGGCTCGATGACGTTCCTGGTGCGCTCGCCGGAGCTGCCGCCGGCCTCGCCGCCCGCACCGCGCATCATCGGCGGGTACATGCCCGGCGAGCCCGCTCCCTGGCCGGTGCCCCCGGCGGAGGAGCCGGCCAGGGCGTCGCTGCCCTGCGGACGCCCGAGTGCCGAGGCGAGGTCGTCCTGGTTGTAGAGGTTGTCGTCGAACGCGGAGGAGTACGCCGATCCCACCGAGCCCGTCGCGCCCACCGAGCCGCCCGGGGTGGAGGCGGAGAGGTCGGGAGGTTCGGGGAGGTCGGCGATGCGCTGCCGGATCAGCTCGTCGACGTCCTTGTCGGCGGTGGCGTTGGCCCGGTCGTACTCGGCCTGGATGTCGCCCATGCGCCGGTCGTACTCGGACTTGGCGTCCTTGCGCGCCTGCTCGGCGTCGGTGCGCGCCTCCTCGCGTTCCGCCCGGGCGTCGGCTTTCGCCTGGTCGTACTCGCTCCTGGCCGCTGCCTCGGCGGCGTCCGCCCGTTCGACGGCCGTGCGCTCGGCGGCGTCGGCCTCCGCGATCCGCCGGTCGTACTCCTCGCGGGCCACGCCTTCGTCGGTGCCGGCGGCTACCTCACGCTCGTACTCCTGGCGTGCCTGGGTCCGTTCCTGCTCGGCGTCCTGCCGCGCCTGGTCCCGCTGCTCTTGGGCCTCGGCCTTCTCCTGCTCGTACTCCTGCCTCGCCGCCTGCTCCTGGCGGTCGGCCTCCTGCAGGGCGGCGTCGCGCTCGGCGCGGGCCTCGGCCTTCTGCTGCTCGTAGTCGGCCTGCGCCTCGGCCTTGGCGTCCTCGGCGTCCAGCCTGGCCTGCTGCTTCTCCTGCAGGGCCTCGCGGCGGGCCTCCTCCTGCTGGGCCTCCGCCCGGGTCCGCGCGTCGTTCTGCTCCTGCTCGGCGGCCTCCTTCTCGGCAGTCGCCTCCGCCTTGGCCGCCTCCTGCTCGGCCTTGGCCGCCGCCTTCTCCTCCTCGGCCTCCGCCTTGGCCGCCTCCTGCTCGCGCTCCGCCGCGGCCCTCGCCTGAGTCTGCTCCTGCTCGGCGGCCTCCTTCTCCGCGGTCGCCTCCGCCTTCGCCGCGTCCTGCTCGGCCTTGGCCGCCGCCTTCTCCTCCTCGGCCTCCGCCTTCGCGGCCTCCTTCTCGGCAGTCGCCTCCGCCTTCGCGGCATCCTGCTCCGCCTTGGCCTCGGCCTTCGCGGCATCCTGCTCGGCCTTCGCCGCGGCCTTCTCCTCCTCGGCCTCCGCCTTCGCGGCCTCCTGCTCGCGCTCTGCCGCGGCCCTCGCCTGAGTCTGCTGCTGCTCGGCGGCCTCCTTCTCGGCAGTTGCCTCGGCCTTCGCGGCATCCTGCTCCGCCTTGGCCTCGGCCTTGGCCGCATCCTGCTCGGCCTTCGCCGCGGCCTTCTCCTCCTCGGCCTCCGCCTTCGCGGCCTCCTGCTCCTGCTTCGCCTCGGCCTTCGCGGCCTCCTGCTCGGCCTTGGCTTCCGCCTTCTCCTTCTCGGCCTCCGCCTTGGCCGCATCCTGCTCGCGCTCCGCCGCGGCCTTCTCCCGGGCCTGCTCCTCCTTGGCGGCCTCCTTCTCGGCGGCGGCGTCCGCCTTCGCGGCATCCTGCTCGGCCTTGGCCTCGGCGCGGTCGGCTTCGGCCTGGGCCGCGGCCCGCTCCCGTTCCTTCTTCGCCTCGTCCTGCGCCTTCTGATTCTGCGCGAGGACGACCGCCTGCTGTTCGGCGGCAGCCTGCTTGGCCTCCGCCTTCTCCTTCTCCTGTTCCGCCTTGGCCTCGGCCTTCTCCTCCTCGGCCTCCGCCTTGGCGGCTTCCTGCTCGGCCTTGGCCTCCGCCTTCTCCCTCTCCTGCTCCGCCTTGGCCTCGGCCTTCTCCTCCTCGGCCTCCGCCTTGGCGGCTTCCTGCTCCGCCTTGGCCTCCGCCTTCTCCCTCTCCTGCTCCGCCTTGGCCTCGGCCTTCTCCTCCTCGGCCTCCGCCTTCTCCTTGTCCCGCTCGGCCTTGGCCTCCGCCTTCTCCTTCTCGGCCTCCGCCTTGGCCTCGGCCTTCTCCTTCTCGGCCTCCGCCTTCTCCTTCTCCCGCTCGGCCTTGGCCTCCGCCTTCTCCTTCTCGGCCTCCGCCTTGGCCTCGGCCTTCTCCTTCTCGGCCTCCGCCTTCTCCTTGTCCCGCTCGGCCTTGGCCTCGGCCTTCTCCTTCTCGGCCTCCGCCTTGGCCGCGGCCGCCTCGGCGTCGGCCTTCTTCTTCTCGGCGTCGGCCTCCACATCGGCGGAGATCTCGGAGAGGGGACGGTCGTCCTTGTCGGTGATGCTGGTGTCGAACGCCTTCTCCGCCGTCTTGAAGGCCTTGTGGATGGCGACGATGGCCTCGGCACCCGCCGTGCTGAGCCAGTCCTGCACGGACTGCTCCCACCGGCGCACCGCCTCGTCTGCGATCGCCTTCCACGTGGTCATCTCGCTCGGCTTGCCGTACGACTTGCCCTCGATGACGATCTCGTTCTGGAAGCCGGCGGTCGACACCACGTAGTTGTGCCAGGAGATGGCCGCCCCGCTGCCACTCGACGTCGTCTCGATGTCCGTCTTGTCGTACTGGGTGTCGAAGAGCGTCAGCCGGGCGTTCTGGAGCATGTCGTAGAGCCAGCGCTGCGGATTGCTCTCGGCCTTCCACGCCTCCCAGGCGCGGTAGAGCTTCTGCGCCTGGGCGAGGAGGACGCCCTGCGCCTCGGCCAGCGCCCGGGCCGGCTCGGAGGTCACCGTCACGTCGTCGATGGTGACGACGGAGTCCCCGCCCGCCTTGCCGTTGAGCTGGTTGGCGTATCCCTCGTAGTTGCGGGCCAGTTTGTGGATGAGCTCCTTGAAGACGGCGGCCGACGTGCCGTCCCAGGCGTCGCTGCCCTCTCCGATGTTCTCGGAGTCCCACTTCTCGACGGTGGCCGCGCTGTCCTCGAAGAACTTGACCACCCGGTCGAAGGCCCTGGCCGCTTCCGTGAAGGTGCGCAGGTCCACGTAGTCGGCGTCGTTCACGGGGTAGCCGCGGTTGCTGAACCCGTGGGTCGAGTAGGGCCACATGGTGAGTTGCGAGAGGGCGGCCTTGGAGCCGTAGACGTACCGGACCAGCGCATTGGTGTTCCAGTCGAGCTTCTCGCCCTCCTTGTTCCAGCCGCCCTTGTCCTTCAGCCGGTCACTCGTCTTCGTGTAGTCCGGGATCACGTTGTCCCCGCTCGGCGGCAGGTCCTGGCCGGACGCGAGGAAGGTGATGTAGGCGCGGTACCGGTAGAGGAGCTTCCCCGCGGACACGTCCTGTGAGTCGTCACTGGGGCGGTAGAAGGGAATGGTGTAGTCGGTGTTGTGCGTCTTCCACCCGCTCGACGACAGGAAGCCCGACGAGTACTCCGGACCACCGTGTTTGTCCAGCCGGACGTGTATCAGCGGTATGCCGTCATTGCCCTTCAGATCATCGAACAACGTTTTCCGCTCCGGCAGGACATAGCCGGTCAGCAGGTCAACCGCTTTCTTCCAGTTGTCGTTGTTGTTGTCCTCGGGGCTGGCCATCGCCGGACTCCGCTACTCTTTCTCTTCGTTGGCACCCGGATTGTCGAGGCTGCTGTCGACGTCCTCGAAGATGTCCATGAACTCGTCCGCGGAGATGCTTTCGAGGTTCTTGCCCTGGCTCTTGGCCAACTCGTCGATGGTGTCCCACAGCGCCTGTTCGAGGTCTTCGAAGAGGACCGTCTGATCCTCCAGGATGCGCAGGACCTCATCAGCGCCCTGCTGGATGACCTTGTTCAGGGCGCCCCCGCCGACCGCGCTGTTCTCGCCGGCCATGAGGCCGATGACGAGCGGTTTCGCGGAATCGATCGTCGTGGTCGAGATGCTGTCCGCGATGAACGAGATCGCGGGCCCGGCGCTCGGACTGTCCTTGAGGATGTTCTCCAGCGTCGTACGGAAGCCGTCGATCTGGTTGTTGATGAAGTTCTTCAGAAATGTGGTGTCCAGGACCGTGACGGCCACGTGATCACCCTCCCGTCACCAGCCGGTGGTCAGCGGCTGCCGATCCTGATGTCGCCCCACCGCTGCGACAGGTTCTGCTCCGTGTACCGGTAGTTGGAGGAGATCTCGGTGAGCAGACCGGAGTGGTTGGCGAGCAGGTTCTTGATGTTCTCGACGGCGTTGTCCCATTTCGCCTGGACCTCGCTGTAGACGTCCCGGTCGTCACCGATCCAGCTGTTCCGGAGTTCGGCCAGTTCCATCTCCAGGTTGGCCAGAATGCTCATGATGGCCTGGGACTGGCCGACCATGTCGTCCGCCGCGCCTTCGGCATGGTTGTAGTCGACGTAGATGTAGCCGTCGGAGAAGTCCATCGGGATCCTCGATTCACCGGGAGAACGACGAGAGAAGGGCTGACGACGAGAGAAGGGCTGGGGATCAGGTGCGTACGTGCCGGATCAGTTCGACGACGTGTTGGTGCCGTTGAGTTCGTCGAACACCTGCGTGGAGCGTGAGTACTCCGTGTCGATCGCGTCGCTGGTGGACCCCTGCACCAGCCCGTGCTCCTTGAGGGTGCCGTTGAGTTCGTCGACCATCCGGTCCAGGTTGACGAGAATGGTGTCGACGTGTTCGTCCCACTGCTCCAGCAACTTCTTGTACTTCCCGCCGTCCGCTCCCCCGTAATGGGAGGCGAGCGTGTGCGACGTGGACTGGACGTCCTGCTGGCAGCGCTGGACACCGGTGAAAGCCTGTTCCAGCGCCATGATCCCGTTGCGCGTCGCACGTTCTTCGGACTGCTGCATGGCCATCAGAGGACTCCTTTGTCGGCGGAACTCACCGGGCGGACCCCTTTCGCTCCGCGGGCAGACAGAGCGCCCCTACGGTCACGGCCGACTCGCCGGGGGCTGGGGGTGGCCAGATGCTATGCAGGCCGCAACTTGTTTGGCAATTGCCCCCGGATTCCCGAACTCCGCGACAGGGAAGCTCAATTGTGCAGCAAGCGGGAACGAGCGCCGCTCAAGTGAGCGGCGCGGTGGAATAGGGCAACGGAAAG
This sequence comes from Streptomyces sp. JK94, assembly GCF_053613315.1. Taxonomy (NCBI): domain Bacteria; kingdom Bacillati; phylum Actinomycetota; class Actinomycetes; order Kitasatosporales; family Streptomycetaceae; genus Streptomyces; species Streptomyces sp. JK94. Next base: position 178,884 of record NZ_JBSICH010000009.1, read on the forward strand.
GGACATCGGCACCGTCCGCCGGTCGCCGCCGGGTGCGCGGATTAACGCGAGATGACCACGCGGATGCCAAGAGTTCTCCTTCCGGACGGTCGCCGGCGGGGCCCGGACGATCGCCGGCGGGACCCGGCCGCCCTCCCGGCCGCCGCTACCGCCCGGGGCAGCGCAGCGTCACCCGCGCCTCGCCCTCGGACGCCGCCTCGGGGGTCAGGTCCGGGCCGCTGGGCAGCATGGCCAGCATCGGGGACGGCATCGTCCGCGCCTCGACGCCCTCGTAGCCCAGCGCGTCCACCGCCTCCTGGGAGAGCAGCCGGTACTTCACGCCCTCGTCCGTCACCAGGTACGTGGTGTCGCCCAGCGGGCTGCCGCTCGCGCTCAACGCCCGCACCAGCGCGCCCTTCCCGGCCCGTACCGCGATGGAGTCGACCTTCAGGCAGCCCGGTTCGATCTCGGGCGCCGGTGCCTGCACGGTCCGGGGCAGGGCGCTCTCGGGCAGCACCGAGGTGCCCACCCGGACACCGGAGTCCGCGGATTCGACCTCCGCGCAGGTCACGGAGCCGGCGGCGACGGTGACCGCCTTCGGCGGCTTCGCGGGCAACTGCGCCGTTCCCGCGCTCCGCGCGTCGGGGGCGAGATGCCCGGCCAGCGTGTCCGCGCCGAGCGTCGCGACGGTCGCGGCGTCCCCGCCGTACGCCTTCTCGCGTGTGCGCGGGTCGCCCAGCAGGAGGGCCGCCCCGGTGTCGGTGAGGGGGACGAGCCCCTCCCGCGTGAGCAGGTGGTGGCGGGTGGCGGAGCCGGGTACGTCGACCTTGAAGAGCTGCCCGATTCTGGTGCTCCGTCCGGCCAGTTCCGGGCCCTTCGCACCCCGGCCGGGTACGTCGGCGGGGGCCAGGTCGGGCCCCAGCGGGAAGGCGTCCAGGAACGCGGCGGACACCGGCCGCGGGGTGACGTCGCCGTACCCGAGGGCCTCGGCCGCCTTCGCCTGCCGGTCCAGGCGCAGCCGGCTGCCCTGCCAGAGCAGGTACGCGGCGCCGTCCGGACCGGCGACCAGCAGGCCCTCGTCCTCGCCCAGGCGCCGGCCGCCGGGCACGTCCCGCGGGGCGTCGGTGCCGAGGGCGAGCGCCGTGGTCGCCGTGACGACGCCCGTCGTCCGCGGCAGGACTCCGGAGCACACCAGCCAGGGGGTGCGGTCCAGATCGCCCGTCCCCGGCAGCGCCTCGGGCGCGTCCGGGATGCCGATGGGCGTGCCGTGCGCCGTGCCCGCCAGCGAGGACGTGCCCACCGTCGTGACGCCGACGTCCTTGCCGGTGACCAGCCGGGCCGACGCGTAGTTGCGCACCGGCCGCAGCCGCCCGTCCAGGTACAGGTAGCGCGCGCCGGTCTGCTTGTCGACGACGAGGTTCTCCCCCGAGCGCCACGAGTCGTTGCCGCCGGGGCGGATGAGCCCGAAGACGAAGGCGCCGGCGCACACCAGTACGGCGATGATCACGCCGATCGCGGCGCCGCGGTTGGTCCGGCCCAGCGGGCTCTCCGGGGCGTCGGGGTCGGCGCGCAGCATGGCCGAGGCCAGCCGCCCCATGACGAAGAGGTGGGCCTGTACCTGGTCGCGTTTGCTGTGCATGTCGCCGTTCTCCCGGGTCAGCCGTTGATGCCGCGGAGCCGGCCGTAGACGCCCATCGACCAGAGCGTCAGCGGCAGGATGCTGATGGCGGCCAGTGAGTGCAGCAGTTCGGCGGCTCGCCCCCAGTACGGGACGAGCCGCCGCCCGGGCACGGTCCAGGAGGCGATGGTGATCGCGGCGGCCAGCCCCATCAGCCCGGCCGTCATGGTCAGCCGGTCCGTCGGGGCCAGCTCGCGCGCGGAGACGAACAGCAGCAGGACCACGCCCCAGGCCCCGGCGGCGGTCAGGACCAGCCGCTGCCAGACGTTGCCCAGCCCCCGGCTGTGCAGGAGCAGGAGGAGGGAGAGGGCCACGACGGTGAGGACCTCGGCGAGGCCGGGTGTGGCCATGAGGGCCGCCTGGCAGGGCAGGCACACCAGGCCGATGGCACCGTAGAGGGCGGTCATCCAGCCGTCCGCCAGTGCCGACCGCGCGTCGACGTCCGACGAGGAGTACGGGTCGATGCCCTGCTGCAGTTGCTGGACGTTGGTCGGCAGGGGCGGCATCCGCATGCCGGCCAGCCGGAACGACAGGGACGGCACGAACCCGCCGAAAAGCACCACCACGACGGCCACCACGCCGGCCGCCTGCTCCGGCGCCAGGTTCAGGGCGATCAGGGTGGCGCCGAGCGCGCCCGCCGCGGCGACGCAGGCCGCGCCGATGAACAGCGCCGGGTACACGCCGACCGCCGCCAGGGCGAGCACGGCGCCCGCGCCCCCGGCCGCGGAGGCCGCCAGCAGCCGTGCGCCCAGGACGGCTTCGCCGTCGGCGCCGCCCAGGTCGCCGCCGGGCAGCAGCCAGCCCGCCAGGGCGAAGTAGGGGGCCGCCATGATGCCGAGCACCGAGCCGGCCCCGGCGTCCCCGACGGCACGGGAGGCGGAGCCCGCTCCGGCGATGAGCAGCAGGCCGGCGGCCGAGGCGGCGACGGCCCGCACCCAGCCCGCCGCTCCCGGCATGGCCAGCAGCACGATGCCCAGCACGAGGGTGGCCGCGGCCAGTCCCCGCAGCAGGCGCCGGCCGGCCTCCGGGCTCCAGCCGTGCGGCCTGCGGCCCATGCCGTCGAAGATGCCGTCGACCAGGTCGTCGATGTGCACCTCGGGCAACGCCTCGGTGCGCGGCCGCAGATGAAGGTGTTCTCCGTCCCGCAGACCGAGGGAGTCCAAGGTACTCTCGGGGTCGAGCGGTGGACCGCCGAGGCGTTGGAGCACCCAGCCTCCGTGCTCCAGGCCGGTTTCCGCCAGGTCGTCCCCCCCGTAGCCGATCACTGTGGGCAGCAGATCGGCGACGGGGACGTCGGAGGGCACGGCCAGGTCGACGGTCCTGGCCGGAGCACGTACGGTGACGCGGCACAGGCTTGCCGTCTGCATCTCAGTCATGGGTTCGGGGTTCACACTTTCTGGCAGACCACGCGATACGCGGTGGCTGGAAGGTGGCAGCGGCACACCGGTCGGTCGCCGAAGGAAGGCGACGGAAGAATCCGGACAGGGCATGCGCCGACGAGTTTGACCGTACGCCGGGCTTTTCGCAACACCACGTGGGGAGTTCAGCACAAGGGAACCCCACGGCAATCCTCCCGCCGCCGTCGCGCGGGAATCTGACCCTTTACGGAAACCCGTGACGTTCCCGCGCGGTTCCCGCGGAATTCCTTCCGACATCACTATGGAGGACGTTCGTTGAGCGTGATCCTGTTCCGACGGCCGGCCCGCCGCAGAGGTCCGGAAATGCCGTCGGGGGAACTGAGCCTTCAGGAGCCGCCGACCCTTCCGGAAGTCGTGCCGGACAGTTCCGCGGTGTGGACGTACCTGCCGATGGCACTGATGTCGGTCTCCATGATGCTGATGTTCATGCGGCCGGGAATGAGCCGGGACAGCGGCGGATTCATCTACATCGCGCTCGGTGTGATGGTGATCGCGTCGGCGGGCATGATGCTCGGTCAGGTCATGCGCCGCAACGGCGAACGCAAGCAGCGGATGAAGGGCGAGCGCCGCGACTACCTGCGGTACCTGCGGCAGACCCGGCGCCTGGTACGCACCTCCGTCGTCGAGCAGCAGCGCGCCCTCGCCTGGCGCCACCCCGAACCCGACGCGCTGTCGTCGCTGGCGCGCAGCACCCGGTTGTGGGAGCGGCGGGCGTCGGACGAGGACTTCGCCGAAGTGCGGATGGGGGTGGGCGACCAGCGACTGGCGATGAGGTTGACGCCGCTGTCGACCAAGCCCGTCGAGGACCTGGAGCCGCTGTCGGCACACGCGCTGCGCAGCTTCACCCGGGCCTACGCCACCGTCCGGGACCAGCCCGTCGCGATCTATCTGCGCGCCTGGTCGAAGGTGCTGTTCCGCGGCGACGAGGAGCGCATACGCGCCCAGGTCCGGGCCCTGCTCGCGCAGTTGGCGGTGTTCCACTCCCCCGACGACCTGTGGATCGCGCTGTGCGTGTCGGACGAGCGGCGTGCGCAGTGGGAGTGGGCGAAGTGGCTGCCGCACAGCCTGCACCGGCACGAGGAGGACGGTGCCGGACCGGCCCGCATGATCGCCTCGGCCTTCACCGAGCTGGAGAACCTGCTCGGGGCCGAGTTCCTGGAGCGGCCGGGCGCCGACCCCGACGCGGTTCCGGGACGTGAGGAGCCGTACACGGTCGTCGTGGTCGACGGCTGCACGGTACCCGCGGGGCACCGCTTCGACGGGCACGGGTTCCGCAACGCGGTGGTACTCGACCTCACCGGGGCGCTCGCGTGGAAGCCCGGGCGGACCACGCTGCGCCTGGAGGTGGACGACAGCGGTGTCGCGCTGGTGCGCACCGACCGCGACCGCAAGGAGCAGTCGACGGTGCTCGGCAGGCCCGACCGGCTGGGCACGGTGGGAGCGCTGGCGCTCGCCCGGCTGCTGGCGCCGTACCGGATCAGTGTGGGCGGCGACGACTCCAAGCCGCTGGCCGACGACGTCGAGCTGACCTCGCTGCTGAACATCCCCGATCTGCACCGGCACGACCCGGCCACCCTGTGGGAGCGGTCGAGCGGCAGTGCCCGGCTGAGGGTGCCGATCGCGGTGAGCGCCGAGGGCAGGCCCGTGGAGCTGGACATCAAGGAGTCCGCGCAGGGGGGCACGGGGCCGCACGGCATGCTCATCGGCGCCACCGGCTCCGGCAAGAGCGAGCTGCTGCGCACGCTGGTGCTGGCCCTGGCGCTGACCAACTCCTCCGAGACGCTGAACTTCGTCCTCGTCGACTTCAAGGGCGGTGCCACCTTCCTCGGCCTCGACGAACTGCCGCACACCTCGGCGGTCATCACCAACCTCGCCGACGAGGTGGCGCTGGTGGCCCGGATGCAGGACGCCCTGCACGGGGAGCTGATCCGGCGGCAGGAGCTGCTGCGCGCCGCCGGGAACTACACCTCCGCGCTGGAGTACGAGAAGGCGCGGCAGTCCGGGGCACCGCTGCAGCCGCTGCCCAGCCTGTTCGTGGTGGTCGACGAGTTCAGCGAACTGCTGGCCTCGCACCGCGACTTCATGGAGCTGTTCGTGATGATCGGCCGGCTCGGGCGCAGTCTCGGGGTCCATCTGCTGCTGGCCTCGCAGCGACTGGACGAGGGCCGCATGCACCAGCTGGAGAGCCACCTGTCGTACCGGATCGGTCTGCGGACGTTCTCCGCGATGGAGAGCCGGGGCGTGCTCGGCGTACCGGACGCGTACGAGCTGCCCGCGCAGCCGGGTGCCGGGTTCCTCAAGAGCGGCGTCGACGCGCTGACCCGGTTCCGGGCCGCGTACGTCTCGGGGCCGTACCAGCGGCGCCGGACCGTCGTGCAGGCGCAGGTGGCGCGTCAGGTGGTGCCGTGGACGGCGGAGTGGGTGGTGCCGCGCGCGCCCTCGGACCCGGACCCGGCGGGCGAGCCCGACGAGCCCGACGAGCCCGACGAGGCGGATTCCGAGCCGGAGGGCGGCGGGGAGACGCTGCTGTCGGTCGCGCTGGACCGGCTGCGCGGCTCGGGGCCGCCCGCCCACCAGGTGTGGCTGCCGCCGCTGGGCCGGCCGGCCACGCTGGACCAGATCATGCCTCCGCTGGCACCCGATCCGCGGTACGGCCTGACCACGACGGACTGGCCGCTGCGGGGACGCCTCACCGTGCCGGTGGGGGTCGTGGACCGTCCCTTCGACCAGCTGCGCGATCTGCTGACCGTGGACCTGTCGGCGGCCGGCGGCCACGTGGCCGTCGCGGGGGGTCCGCAGAGCGGCAAGAGCACCCTGCTGCGGACGCTCATCACCGCGCTGGCCCTCACCCACACCCCCCGCGAAGTGCAGTTCTACTGCCTGGACTTCGGTGGCGGCACGCTGGCCGCGCTCGACGGGCTGCCGCATGTGAGCGGGGTCGCCGCGCGCGTGGACACCGAACGGGTGGGCCGTACGATCGCGGAGGTCACCGCCCTGCTCGCCAGGCGGGAGCGGTTCTTCCTGGAGCACGGCATCGACTCCATGGCGACGTACCGCAAGCGGCGCGCGGCGGGCGAGTTCCCCGACGAGCCGCACGGGGACGTCTTCCTGGCCATCGACGGCTGGGCCACCGTGCGCCAGGACTTCGACCGGCACATCCCCACCTTCAACGCGCTGGCCGCCCGCGGGCTCAACTACGGAGTCCACCTGCTGGTCACCACCGCCCGCTGGGTGGAGCTGTCGTCCTCGGTGCGCGACCAGACCGGGACCCGGCTGGAGCTGCGGATGGGCGATCCGATGGACTCGCAGATCGACTCCCGGAAGGCCGCGACCGTCCCGCGCAGCGCCGGGCGGGGGCTGACCTCGGACAAGCTGCACTACCTGTCGGCGCTGCCGCGCGTCGACGGGGTGGAGGACGCCGACGACCTCGCGGACGGGGTCGCGGGGCTGGTCGCCGCGATCGCCGAGAACTGGACCGGGCCCCTCGCGCCGCGGGTGCGGATGCTGCCGGCGAAGCTGCCGGTTGGGGAACTGCCGGAGCCGGAGGGCGAGAACGGCCTGCGGCTCGCCATCGGTCTGGACGAGAACGAACTGTCGCCGGTGTGGCACGACTTCACCGACAACCCGCACCTGATCGTGGTGGGCGACACGGAGAGCGGCAAGACGAACCTGCTGAGGCTGGTCGCGCGCGGCATCACCGAGCGGTTCACGCCGGCCGAGGCGCGCATCATGACGGTGGACTACCGGCGGGAGCTGGTGGAGAGCGTGCCCGAGGCGTACCGGCTCGGGCACGCCGTGTCCCTGGACATGCTGCGGGACCTGGTGGACGGCGCGGCGCGGGCGGTCAGGCAGCGGGTTCCGGGCGAGGACGTCGCTCCGTCGCGGATGCGGCTGTGCGACTGGTGGCAGGGGCCGCGGCTGTTCATCCTGGTCGACGACTACGACATGGTGGGCGGCGGGCCGGCGACGCAGCCGTTCGCTCCGCTGCTGGACCATCTGGCGCTGGGGCACGAGGTGGGCCTGCACCTGGTGGTGGCGCGGTCCTCGGCCGGTGCCGGGCGCGGGCTCAACGAGGCGTTGCTGCGCAGGCTGCAGGAGGTCAACACCCCCGGGCTGCTGCTGTCGTGTCCCCCGAGCGAGGGGTACCTCTTCGGGAGTGTGAAGGGGCGGGAGCTGATTCCGGGACGGGCGGTCCGGATCGCCCGCCGCAAGACCCTGCAGGTGCAGACGGCGTTGGTGGAGGACGCGTGGTGAGGCGTCCGGGTCCGGCCCGGGTGCCCGTCCGGCCGGCCGCCGCCGCGTGCGGCGCGGGCCGGCGTGCACGGCGCGCTCCGTGCCGGTGGGGGCCGGCGGGTGGGGGCGCGGCCCGGCTCCGGAGGGACGCCGGGCGGCCCGCGCATGCCGCCCGGGCGGCACGACCGCCCGCGGCCCGGCCCTGCGCGGCCCGGGTGCAGGTGCGCCCGCCCGCGGGGGCGTTGCTAGGGGACCGTCGGGGGGCGCCAATCGCGTGCGCGGCCCCGGGGGACGACCGCGGCCAGGGCCGCGAGCAGGAGGACCGCCGTCAGGCCCCCGGCCGCGATCGTCAGGGAGCGGTCGCGGGGGGTGGGATCGGCGGGGGCCGGCATCCGTGCAGGGGGGGCCGGCGCGGGAGCCTGGGCCCGCTCCCCGAGGAGGGAGAGGGCGGCGTACGGGTCGAGGCGCGGGGTGTCCGACGGGTAGGCGGTGTCGAGGAGGCGGCGGACGGTCTCCGGCGCCGTGAGTTCGGGGTGGTAGGCGCGTACGAGTGCGGCGGCGCCGGCGACGCCGGCCGCGGCCAGCGAGGCCCCGGAACCGATGTAGTGGCCGGAGCCCTCGGGGCCGGCGCTGACCATCGCGCTGCCGGGCGCGGACAGGTCGGGCTCGTGGGCGGGCGGCGCGTTCTCCTGCCGTACGCCGCCGGGGCCGAAGTCCACGACGGCGAGCGCGCCGGGCGCGGCGGCCGGCCAGTACGGGCCTTCGGGCAGCTCGCCGTCGGGCCCCCGCTCCTCGCGGGGGACGGCGTCCGGTGCGGCGGGGGCGACGACCAGGGCGTCGCGCCGGGTGGCGTGGGCGACGGCGGCGGTGAGTTCGGCCCGGCCGGTGCGCAGGGCCTGGCCGACGTAGATGACCTGGGCGCCGCGGTCCGCCGCCGTCCGGATCCCGGCCGCGACCCGCTCCACGGAGGGCACTCCGCGGTCGTCGGTGCCGGACAGGGCGAGGAGGTCCGCCTGCGGGGCGACCCCGGTGATGCCGCTGCCCCGCTCCGGCGCGGCGGCGATCAGACCGGCGGCGAACGTGCCGTGGCCCACGCAGTCCTCGTCCGCCCCGCCGACGGCCGTCACCCGGCCGGACAGACTGGGGACGCCGGAGGCGACACCGGTGTCGACCACCGCGACGGTCACCCCGCCGCCGCGGGAGATCTGCTGGGCCCGCGCCAGTCCGAGCGCGGTCTGGGACCACGCCGCTCCGGCGGCCGTCTGCCCCGAGGCCCCGGTGCACGGACTGTCCTCGCCGAGCCGGACGGGCAGGGGAGGCAGCAGCGTGGTTCCCGGATCTCCGGCACTGGGGCTCGCCGACGGCGCGGCCGGGGCGGCGGGCAGGGCGGAGGCCGGTCCGCCCATGACGGGCAGGACCACCGAGACCGCCAGCACGAGCCCCGCACTCCGGCCTCTTATGACATTGCGCATGAGCCGCATGATATGCACACAAGATGTACGGCATACAACGCCAACTACCGCAGCAACACAAGGAGGTTCGAGGCGTGGCACGGCAGATACTCACGGTCGGCCCGGAACGGTCGGACGGCTTCCAGACGATCGGTGAGGCACTGGCCCAGGCCCGCACCGGGGCGGTGATCCGGGTCCGTCCCGGCCGCTACACCGAGAACCTCGTCATCCGGCACCGGGTGAGCATCGTCGGCGAGGGCGAGCCGGGCAGCGCCGAAGTCTGCCCGCGGGACGGCACCGCCGTCACCCTGATGGCCGACGCCGTGATGCTCAGCGCCCTGACCCTCCGGGGCCGCGACAAGGAGGCCGCGGTCGTCGACGTACCGGCCGGTCAGGCCGCACTCGACGGGTGCACCGTGACCGGTGCCGGATGGACGGCGCTGCTGGTCCGCGGCAAGGGCTCGCTGGCCGCCCGCGGCTGCCGGATCGGCAATCCCGGCGGTGCCGGACTCGTCGACTCCTCGGAGACCCGGAGCGTCGTGGACGACTGCGTGTTCGAGAACTTCGGCACCTCCGCGGTCGTCATCGGCGAGACGGCCGGACCCCTCGTCCGCGACTGCCGCATCCGGGGCGCGCGGGCCAACGGCGTCCTGGCCAGCGGTGAGGCCCGGGGGACCGTGGAGGGTTGTGACATCTCCGGCACCGACAAGCCGGCCATCGCCCTGGAGGGCCACAGCTCGACCCGGGTGCTGCGGTGCGCCGTGCACCACACCTCGGTGGGCCTGCTGGTGAGCAGCATGTCCCGTCCGGAGATCGAGGAGACCTCCTTCGAGTCGATCGCGCAGAGCGCCGTCGTCATCTCCGGTGGGGCCGACCCGGTGCTGCGCGGGTGCGTCACCCGGCGCACCAAGGGCAGCGGACTGCTCGTCCTGGACCGCTCGCGCGGAACGCTGGAGGGCTGCTCCTTCCACGGCTCCGCCGAGGCCGCCGTGCGGGTCGTCGAGGGCAGTGCACCGCTGCTGCGGGACACGGTGGTGAGCGACTGCGCCGACACCGCCGGGGCGGTGCAGCTCGCGGACGACTCCACGGCCGAGTTCGAGCGCCTGGAGGTCCTGGACGCGGCGGGCGTCGGCATCTCGGTGCGCTCCGCCGCCAACCCCCTCCTGCGCCACGCAACGGTCACCGGCGCCGGCGGCCACGGCATGGAGTTCACCGACGACGGGCGCGGCCGGATCGAGCACTGCGCGATCGAGTCCGCCGGCGGCTGCGCAGTGAGCATCGACGACGACTCCGACCCCGAGATCAGCGACACCGTCCTGAACTCCGCCGCCCGCTCGGGCCTGCTCGTCGGCGAACGCGGCCGGGGCACCCTGCGGGACTGCGGGATCAACGACAGCGCCGACGCCGGGGTCGGCGTGCGGGACGGCGCGGAGATCACCCTGGAACGGGTCCGGGTGCACGGCTCCAGGGCCCACGGCGTGCAGGTGTCGCGCGGCGGCCGGGCCGTCCTCGACGCCTGCGAGATCGCCGGGAGCACGGGCGACGGCGTACGGGTCGACAGCGCCGAACCCGTCGACGTCACCCGGTGCGTCGTACGCGACAACCGGGGCGCGGGACTGCGCCAGAGCCGCGCGAGCGAGCGGCTCACGGTCGAGCTGCTGACCAGCGCGGACAACGGCCTGCCGGACAGCTGGGGCGAGTCCGCGCTCACGGCCGGCGAGGACGGCGCCCCGGGCGCGTCCGGCAAGGAGCGCGAGCCCGAGGGGCCGTTGGCCGAACTGCAGGCGCTCGTCGGCCTGGACGACGTCAAGCACCAGGTGAACACGCTGGTCAACCTGAACCAGCTCGCGGAGCGCCGGCGCCGGCTCGGCATGCCGGTCCCGTCGATGAGCCGGCACCTGATCTTCGCGGGGCCGCCCGGCACCGGCAAGACCACCGTCGCCCGCCTCTACGGCAGCATCCTCGCGGATCTGGGTGTGCTGCGCAGCGGACACCTGGTCGAAGTGGCCCGCGCCGATCTCGTCGCGCAGGTCATCGGCGGTACGGCCATCAAGACCACCGAGGCGTTCACCCGTGCGCTGGGCGGGGTGCTGTTCATCGACGAGGCCTACACCCTCACCGTCGAGGGCTCGTCCAACGACTTCGGCCGTGAGGCCGTCGACACCCTGCTGAAGCTGATGGAGGACCACCGCGAGGACGTGGTGGTGGTGGCGGCCGGCTATTCCGAGCAGATGGCGTCGTTCCTGACCGCCAACCCGGGTCTCGCCTCCCGGTTCACCCGCACCGTCGAGTTCGGCAACTACGCGGTGGAGGAACTGGTGACGATCACCGAGAACCTCTGCCTGCGGCACCAGTTCGAGCTGGGACCGCTGACCCGGGAGGCGCTCGTCCTGCGCTTCGGACAGATGACCCGCGACGCGAGCTTCGGCAACGGCCGGGCGGCCCGCGGCGTGTTCGAGGACATGGTGGACCGGCAGGCGTTCCGGCTCGCCGCCATGAGCGACCCGGCGGAGAACGACCTGACGCTGCTGCTGCCGCAGGACGTCGGCGACGCGGAGGCGGCGGCCGTCGGCGGGACGGCGCAGGACGCCGAGAACCCGTCCGACCCGATGGCCGAGCTGACCGCCATGGTGGGGCTCGCCGCCGTGAAGCGGGAGGTCGCCGACCTGGTCAGCCTGCTGGCCAACGCCCGGCAGCGGATCGCCGCGGGGCTGCCCGCCCCCCGGATCAGCAACCACCTCGTCTTCAGCGGGCCGCCCGGCACCGGCAAGACCACCGTCGCCCGGCTGTACGCGAAGCTCCTGCACTCGCTGGGGGTTCTCCCCCGCGACTCCCTGGTGGAGGTGGCGCGGGCGGACCTGGTGGGCCAGTACGTCGGCCACACCGCCCAGCGCACCAAGGAGGTCTTCACCAGCGCGCTGGGCGGGGTGCTGTTCATCGACGAGGCCTACACCCTGACCCCCGAGGGCTCGTCCAACGACTTCGGCCGTGAGGCCGTCGACACCCTGCTGAAGCTGATGGAGGACCACCGCGACGAGATCGTGGTCGTCGTCGCCGGATACACCGGGGAGATGGAGCGGTTCCTCTCCTCCAACCCCGGCCTGACGTCCCGGTTCTCCAAGTTCGTGACGTTCGAGGACTACAGCACGGACGAACTGGTCACCATCGTGTCCCGGCACGCCGCCGCCTCCGGGTACGAGTGCGCGGACGCCACCCTGGAGGCGCTGCGCGCCCAGGTGGACGCCGTCCCGCGCGACCGGTCCTTCGGCAACGCGCGGCTCGCCCGGCAACTGCTGGAGACGATGATGACGAGCCAGGCACGCCGGCTGGGCGGGCTGGAGTCACCCACGCTCGCCGACCTCACGACACTGCTGCCGGAGGACCTGCCGCCGGCCCGGCGGCAGGGAGCCGCCCTGTGACGTCGTGAAGGCGAACGCCCGCCGGTGTGAACCGGCGGGCGTTCGCTGGACCGTCACGCACGCACCCGGCGGACGCGTCGCTCACACGGTGAACCGGACGGCCTCCAGCCAGAACTGCGGTTCCGTCGACCCGCCGAAGATCCAGCCCTGGGGCGACTGGCACGCCAGGCCTCCCCAGGCGTGCTTGCCGAGCTTGTGGTTCTGGCAGACGTTGCCCGAACCCACACCGATGGTGAAGCCGCTGAGGTTCGGCGCGTTCGAGGCGGCGCTGCCCAGCGTCAGATCCGTCCCGTCGGCCGCGCTCGACCACTCGGTCGTCCATCCGTCCTTCTGGATGAACTCGTTGCCGTTCACCTTCTTCGCGTCCGCCACCGCGATGTTGATGGCGGTGACGGGCCGTCCCCTGCCCTCCTGGCCCGCGGTGGCCCCGTCGCACACGGGGGCGGTCCAGCCGGCGCCCTTCGCGTGGACCCGGTAGCAGATGTGCCGGCCGGGGCTCGACGCGGCCAGCCGCTGGACGGCGTAGGCGGCCGTGTTCGGCGGCAGCTGGGGGGCCTTGTGCTCCTCGATCCTGGGCTCCGCCTTCTTCGTCACCGTCCCGGCCGGCTTGTCGGTCACGACCGGGCTCGGCACCGGGTCGGGCTGGACGACGACCGGTTTCGGCTCGGCGGACGGCTTCTGCGTCGAGGGCTCCGGCGTGGGCTCCGGCGTGGGCTCCACGGTGGGCTCCGCCGGGGCGTAGTCTCCCTTCGGCACCTCCAGGGCCTCCTCCTCGAGCAGCGTGTCGGCCCCGGCGGCCACCGCCACCTCGTCCCTCTTCTGCCGCGAGTCGTCCGTGGCCCAGATCAGCAGCGGCACCGCGAGGAGGACCACGCCCGCGATTCCGGCGGCGGCCAGCAGAGGCTTCTTCGGGTTCCCGGACGGCGGCCCGTCCGCACCGTCCGCACCGGCCGCGGCGGTCTCGCCGGCCCCTGCGGCCCCTTCGGCCTCGGCGTCGGAGGCGGTCCGGGCGGCGGCGGCCGGCTCCGCGGCGCTTTCGCTCCTCGCCTCCTGCCCCTGCCGTGAGGCGGACGCGGTGGCCCCCGTGGGCCTTGCGGCCGGCTCCTCGGTGCTGCCCGTGGCGGCGCCCCGCCCGGGAGCGGCCTCCTCGTCGGCGGTGCCCGTGGTCTCCGGGGCCGGGCGCGCCGCCCGTGCTCCCCCGGTGCCGCCCTCGCCCGGCTCCGGCGTGGGCGTGCGCCGTACGGCCGGTGCCAGTACCGGGCCGGGGTCGGCCGCCGCCGACCCGAGGGAGACGGCTCTGCGGACGGACGAACCGCCCGCGCCGTCGGGCCCGACCCGAGTGGGCGGCTTCTTCTGACTTGCCATCGTTCTCCTCGATCCGTGGGGACTGCGGGGTGACAGGTGGTCGTACGGCGCGGCCCCGCTCGCTATCCGTCCTGGCCCACGGGCCCCGAACAGCGTTCCGGCCACCGCGGGTCGTCGCCGACGCGGAAGCCGGTGGCCAACGCCTCCTCGAGCTGCGCGAGGGCCCTGAGGTCCAGCGCGCTCAGTTCCTCCGACGCGTCCATGTAGGCGGTCGCGTTCCCGGGCAGTTCACGCAGCAGTACGACGGAGGGGCCCGCGGGCCGGGTCCGCACCCCCAGCACCCGGAAGCCGGTCCCCGGCACGAAGACGACCTCCTCGTACGTCCCCGTGGAGCCGTCCTGCCGGTCGAGCAGCTGGCGTACCTTGCGTCCGGTGACGGACCAGATCGCGTAGCGCACGGGGGCCCCGGTGGGGAGCCCGGGGGGTCCGGCCAGGGCGCTGACCGGGGCGGGGTCGTGCAGCAGCGTGCCGACCGCCGGTTCGGGGCCGTCGGCGTCCCCGCCGCGCAGGGCCACGCCCCGGTAGGAGGGCAGCCGGCGCAGGGCGGACGCGAGGCACCCGGCATAGGGCAGCAGACGTCCCTCGCCCGTCCGCAGGTCCCGCACCACCTCGCGGTGGTGCAGCGGCCCTTCCTCGGCGGTGAGGTAGGCGTGCGCGGCGACGAGGTCGGTGCGTGCCGCGTCCAGTTCGTGGCCGCGCAGGGCGGGCATCCGGGTGAGCACCCGGGACACGGCGGCGGCGTGGCCCTCCCAGGCACCGGCCGCGGCGTCCCGGAACGCGGCCCGCTCGGCGGCGCCGCTGACGTGCCCGGGCACGAACGGAAGGACGGCACGGTGCGGGGCCGGAGCCTGCCCGGCCCGGACCGGCGGTTCCGTCCGCGCGTCGGCCCGCCCGGCGAGGCCGCCGTCCGGCGGCGCGACGGGCACGGCCGCGCTCCGCCCGCTCCCCGCGCCCGGCCCGGCCTGCGGCAGCGCGGCGGGCGCGGGCCCCTCGGCGGGCCGCACCGGCGGACGGGCCTCCGCCGTCCCGGCGGACGCGACCGTACCGGACTCCGCTTCCCCGGACTCGGCTGCTCCGGGCTCGGCTGCTCCGGGCTCGGCTGCTCCGGGCTCGGCTTCCCGGGGCTGAGCCCTCCTGGAGTCCGCTCCCCTGGACTTCGCCTCCCCGGACTCGGCTTCCCCGGGCTCCGCCGCCCGAGGCCGAGCCCTCCTGGGCTCCGATCTCCTTGACTTCGCCTCCCCGGACTCGGCTCCCCTGGACTCCGCCGCCCGAGGCCGAGCCCTCCCGGACTCGGCTTCCCCGGTAGCCGCTTCCCGGGACTCGGCCTCCCTGGGCTCCGCTCCCCCGGTGTCCGCTTCCTTGGACTCGGCTGCTCCGGGCTCCGCTTCCCTGGGCGCCCCTTCCCTGGGCTTCATCCCCCCGGACTCCGCGTCCCCGGGCCCCATGTCCCCGGGCCCCATGTCCTCGCGCTCCATTTCCGCGGGCTCGGCGGCCCCCGCGAGAAACTCCGGCGGCGTGCCCGCCGCGCTCCCGGGGCCGGCATCCGCGCCGGTGGCGGCGGCCCCCGCGGCCTGAAGGGCCCTCGCGGCCGGAGGGGCCTCCGGCGCCGGGACGGACCGCCCCTCCCGAGGGCCCGGGCCCGGCACGCTCGCCCCGGCGACGGTGACCGGACGCCGGCCCGGGGTACCGGCGCCGGCACGGGCGTCCGAGGACGCGACGGGCCCGGCGACCGGTGGCCCGGCGACCGGCGGCCCGGCGGCGGCACCGTTGACTTCCGCGGTCTTTCCGCCGCGCAGGGCACCGGGGCGCGGGGCGGGCGCCGGCACCCCGGGCCCGGCGACCGGCGGGGCAGCGGCCGTACCCGACGTGTGGGCCGCCCCACCGGACGGGGGGACCCGGCCGGCCTCCGCAGCCGCCCCCGGCCGGCCGGTCGCCGTGCCGGGGCGCGGGGGGCGGCGGGCGGTGACGTAGCGGATGCCCGGTATGCCGTGCTCCGCCGCCAGGCGGCGCAGGTCGCCGTCGCCCGCCAGGAGCCTGCCGCGGACCAGCAGGGTGGTGCGTGACCGGACGTCGGCTCCGAGACCGCGCACGAGGCGGGACAGCGCGGGCAGCAGGGAGCCGTCCAACGGCTGTCCCGGCATACCCAGTTCGATGGCGCACACCTCCGGGTCGACGGCGGGTCCGAGCGGCCCCGGGCGGGGGCCGTCCGGGGCCCACAGGGCGAGGCCGGCCCGGGTCACCGTCGCCTGCCACCGGTCCGTCAGCCGCACCACCCCCCGCTCACCGCCGCCCAGGATCCAGTCGGGCGGGTGGATCTCCGTCGGCCGCGGCACGGGGGCCCGCCCCTCGGCGTCGACCGGCCCGCAGACCACGGACGACACGAACGGCCGCCAGCTCGGCCTCCCGTCCAGGCCGACCAGAGTCGGCCGGGGAGGGGTTCCGGGCGGCGCGTGGTCGTCGAGCAGCGGCAGGCCGGTGAGGACCTCCACCTCGGCACGCAGCAGGTCGGCGACGGACTGTCCGAGGCGCAGCAGGTCACGACGGCCGCCGGGCGCGAGCCGGGCGCGGGCGCGCTGCGCCGCGGGCAGTCCCGCGAGTACGGCGGCGACCTCGTCGACGGCGACGTCCTCCGCCTGCGGGGCGCCGACCAGCACCGTGAGCCGGTCGGCGTCGACGGGCACGGAGAAGCACAGGTCGTCGGGGGCCGGCCCGGGCGCGTCGGCCGGGCGGATCACCACGCCCGCCGGGACGCGGTCCACCACACAGCCGCCGGCCGTGCGCACGGGCACCCCGTCCAGTGCTCCCTCCCAGGCGGGCGCCGGTGCACGCCGGCCGGCCCTCCGGGGCTCCGCTCCGGGCGCGAACCGCCACCAGGAGCAGCCCGGACCGGAGTCCCCGTGGACGAAGAGCGTGCCGCCGGGGGTGATCAGGACGTCCCCGTCCGGTGCGGTCACCTCCAGTTCCCAGGCGTCGGCGATCCTGCGGGCGACGCTGGGCCGGTCCGGCCGGTCGTCCCCGGCGCCGGACATCACGAGCCGGACCCGGTCGGTGCCCCGTGCGCGCAGGGAGTCCAGCAGGGCGCCCAGCCGGGCCCAGTGTCCGGCGTCGGGCTCCCCGCCCCCGGCGCCGGAACCCACGATCACCGTGACGACGCCCGTCTCCCGGCCGACGGCACCCGCCACCTCCGCCAGGACGTCCAGCGGGAAGGAGTCGTCCTCGACCGAGCGCACCAGCAGCACGCCGTCGACGTCCTCGACCGGCGGGCCGCCGGTGGGGCCCCGGCCGTCGGTGCCGTTCCCGTCGGCGGCCACCCGCGCCGAGCCGCGGCGGCCCGTACCGGAGCCGCTCCTGCGTCCCAGAGCCGGCACCACGGACGACCAGCGGCTCACAGGTCCGTCCCCCGCGCCTGGTGAACGGCCTCGAACAGCACCGGCGCGGTACGGCCCGCGGGCGCGGCGGCCGAGGCCCGTTCCCCCGCGCCGTCCCGGACCGCGTCGCGTACGGCGTCGGGGTCCAGCAGCATGCTCACCGCGGCCGAGGGGTTGAGGTACAGCACGTGCCCGTCGGGGACACGCGTCACCAGGCCGTCCGCATCGACGAGTTCGAACGCGAAACGCCCTGCCGCGTGCAGGAACACCGACGAGGTGTACAGGGGCACCACCGGCGTCCCGCCCGGCGCCACCGCGCTCAGCGGCCCGCCGCCCGGCGCCGTCAGCACGGCCACCTCGCGCCCCGCCAGCGCGGCCGGCACCGCCTCGCCGGGTCCGTATCCGGTCGACGCGAGCTGGACGGCGCGGTCCACCTCGTCCTCCGGTTCGGGCCAGCCGAGGGCGCGCGGAGACGGCCGGTAGGCGGGATTGTCCTCCCACTCGACGATCCGGCCGTCGGGGCCGGACCGCCAACGGCCGGTCATGGCCCACTGCGGGGGCCGGCCCGTGCCGGACCACATCGGGTCCACCACCCCCAGCCAGTGTTCCGGGGCGAGACGGCCCGCCTCACGGATGTCGTCCGGGACCGGCGGCAGCGCCTCGTCCCGCCGGCTCATCGCTGTCCTCGTTCGGGGGGTCGGGACGACGGAGCGGTCCGCGGCGCGTCGTCCGGGTCTTCGCGCCGGAGGAGGCGGCTCGCGGTCGTGTCGTCCAGGTCGTCGTGCCGGAGGCGGCGGTGCGCGGCCATGCTCCCCGGGTCCTCCTCCCGGAGGCGGCGGTGCGCGGTCGTGCCGTCCAGATCCTCCTCCCGGAGGCGGCGATGCACGGTCGTACCGTCCGTGTCCTCCTCCCGCAGAAGGCTCACGGTCATGTCGTCCGGATCCTCGCCCCGCAGAAGGCTCACGGTCGTGCCGTCCGGATCCTCGTCCCGCAGAAGGCGGCGCGCGGTCGTGGCGTCCGTCACGACCCCGGTGAGCAGTCCGGACCTCAGTACGGCGCGGACCGCCCCGGTGCCGTGTCCGCCGGCCGTGACGCCGATCAGCTCCGCGACGCCGCGGAGTTCGGCGGCGCTGACGGCGATCGCGCGGGCGTCGAGCCCCGTGGGCAGCAGCCGGCCCTCGGCGTCCAGGACGTGGCCGGCCACTTCGGCGCACGCTCCCGCCTCCCGGAGCGCCTGCCGCTCCCGCTCGGACAGGGCGTCGTACAGCGGAGACTGCGGGGCGTCCCACGCGCCGACGCCGACGACGGCCTTGGTGACCCGGCCGAACCGGCCCAGCGCCTCGGCGGTGGCGGGCTGGCTGCGCAGGACGGCGGCCGTAGCCGCGTCGGGCAGGAGGAACGGCGTGTGGAGCGGGAACGCCCGGCCCCCGCCCGCCGCGGCCGTACGCCGGACCGCGGCGATCGCGGCGTCGTGGGCGAGGTCCCGTCCGTGCACCCCGGTCAGCTGGACCACGTCGCAGGGAGGCAACCGGGTGACCGCCTCGCTCAGCGCGTCCACCGCGTGGCTGCCGTCGAGGCCGAGGACGTCGCCCTCCTCGGCGATCTCCGAGACCAGCCGGGCCGCCGCCGTGCCCAGCCAGCGAACGCCCCGGCGCTGGTCCGCGGGGGACGCCCAACCGCCCTCGCTGTGGCCCAGGTCGACGACGAGCCCGTGCCGGAGCCCGAACCGCTCGGTCACCGCCCGCCCGAGCGGGACGTCGATCTCGGCGGGGACCGTGATGTCGATCCGCACGATGTCGTGGGCCACGGCCGCGTCGAGGAGGCGGGCCACCTTGAACCGGCTGATGCCCAACTCCTTGGCGATCTCCACCTTCGACCACTGCTCCAGGTAGAAGCGCCGCGCGACGGTGGCGGCGAGCAACTTGTCGACCGGCGCGGGTAACGCCACCGTCTCAGCCGGTTCGGCCATGTCGTGTCTTCTCCGCGCTCTCATCGGTCGCCAACTGTGCGACTTCTACGCCTAGTTCATCTGTGCGAAGTGAGCGGCAGATGACGGGGGAACGACGTCGGAGTGACACAAGAGGTCTCAGTGGTCCCTGGGACCGAGCTGCGCCCCCTCGGCGGTCGACGGCCGCCGGGGACCGAGGGGGCGCAGCGGCGGTGCGGGACGGCGATTCGCGGCGTTCCCGCGCGGCCGACTTGCCCACAGGGAAAGTCGGCGATAACTTTCCCGGCAGGAAAGTGGAGCGAGGACAGGAGGAGGACGGCCGTGAGCGCACCGGTGGACGCCGAACGGGCGTGGCGGGACCTGCAGCGCATCCGGGTGCCGCAGGAGCGGGTGTACGACGAGTTCGAGCGGTCCGCGTCCGGCGGCCCCGGCACGACCTACGCCACGGCCGCGGTGATGTGGGTCTTCCTGGCCGTCCTCGGTCTGGACCTGCCCCGGTGGGGCGTCTGGCTGGCCTTTGCCGCCTACGTCGCTCTGCTGAGCGCGCCGCCCGTGCTGTCCCGGCGCAGGAGCCGGATGCGGCTGCACCACTCCCGCTGCGACGGGCGGCTGCTCGCGTCGTTCGTCGCGGGCGCGGTGGTGACTGGCGGCACGGTCCTGCTGTCCGGCCGCCTGGCCGGGTCCCTGGAGCCGATGCCCGCCAGTCTCGTCCAGGCCACGGTGTCGTCGGCCGTGTTCCTCGCGGTCGTCGGGCCGATGACCCGCCGGGCGGTCGGCTCACCGCGTCTCGCCGGCGAACCGGCGGCGCGCGAGACGGCGGGCCGATGAGCATCCCCACCGGTTTCGACGAACTGATCCACCCCGCCACCCGACTGTCGGTGGTCTCGCTGCTCGCCGCCACCGCGTGGGCGGACTTCGCGTTCGTCCGCGACAGCCTCTCGCTCAGCGACTCCGCGCTCTCCAAACAGCTGCACACCCTGGAGGAGGCCGGCTACCTGGAGATCCGCAAGGAGGGCGGCGGCCGCAAGCGGCGCACGAAGGTGCGGCTGACGGACCGCGGCCGCACCGCCTTCGAGGGGCACGTGGCGGCGCTCCGGGCGATCGTCGAGGGTGCCGCGCCGACGGCCGGGGCCGGGACGGCACCACCACGACGACAGCACTCGGAGGCAGCACGATGACACGGCACGAGCACCCACCCGCCCAGCCGGTGATCCGGGTCCGCGACCTGGTCATGTCGTACGGCGGCACCGACGTCCTGCACGGCGTCGACCTGGACGTCCACCGGGGCGAGGTGTTCGCCCTGCTCGGACCCAACGGCGCCGGGAAGACCACCACCGTCGAGATCCTGGAGGGCTTCCGGCAGCGCTCCGCCGGAGAGGTCCGCGTGCTCGGCGCGGACCCGGAGCGGGGCGACGACGCCTGGCGCGGGCGCATCGGGCTGGTCCTGCAGTCCTGGCGCGACCACCCGCGCTGGCGGGTCGCCGAGCTGGTGAGCCACTTCGCGACGTACTACCCCGACCCGCGCGACCCGGACGAACTGCTGGCGCTGGTCGGCCTCGCCGACCAGGCCGGCCAACAGGTGAACCGGCTGTCCGGCGGCCGGCGCCGGCGGCTGGACGTCGCGCTCGGCATCGTCGGCCGCCCCGAACTGCTCTTCCTGGACGAGCCGACCACCGGCTTCGACCCCGAGGCGCGGCGCGAGTTCCACCTCCTGGTCGAACGACTGGCCCGCGAGGAAGGTGTCACCGTCCTGCTCACCACGCACGACCTGGTGGAGGCCGAGCGGCTCGCCGACCGGATCGCCATGCTGGTCGGCGGCCGGATCCGGGCCTGCGGCACCCCGGCGGAGCTGGCCCGCAGCGCCGCCGCCCGGGCCGAGGTCCGGTGGACGGCCGAGGACGGGACGCCCCGCCGCGAACGCACCGCGGACCCCTCACAACTGGTCTGGGAACTGCACCGGGACGCGAACGGCCCGATCGCCGGCCTGGAGGTGCGCCGCCCGACGCTGGAGGACACCTACCTGCACATGGTGCACCGGGAGACCGGCCGCACGGACGGGACCGAGGCCGGGAACGGACCCGAGGACGAGACCGGGGAGACACGGGCGGCATGAGGGGAACACACATGACGACGCACCGACTGCGCGCCGGAATCCAGCGCGGCGGCATCGAGCTGCGGCACCTCCTGCGCAACCCCAAGGAGATGTCCGGCCATCTGAGCAACGTGGTCGTCGCACTGCTGATCGCCGCCTACATCAGCGACGACGTGCCCGGCACCGGGACCCCGATGGCCCACCTGGTGCTGGCGGGCTTCGCCGCCTACCTGCTGTTCCAGATCGGGCTGATCAACCTGCCGCAGATCCTCGTGACCGAACGGGAGGAGGGCGCCCTGCTGCGGCTGCGCGCGACGCCCGGCGGGATACCGGCCTACCTCGTCGCCAAGTGCCTGCTGGTGGTCGTCATGGCGGCGGGCACCCTGGCCGTGCTCCTGGCGTCAGCCGCGCTGCTGGTGGACGGGCCGCTGCCGCACGGGCCGGGCGCCTGGCTGACGCTGCTGTGGGTCACCGCGCTCGGGCTGCTCGCCGTCGTACCGCTGGGCGCGGCCATCGGCGCCGTGCTGCCCAACCCGCGCGAGGCGCTGGCGCTGATCATGCTGCCCGCGCTGGCGCTGCTGCTCACCTCCGGGGCGATGTTCCCGATCACCTCGCTGCCGGTGCCCGTGCAGCAGGTGGCGTCGGTCTTCCCGCTGAAGTGGATGGCACAGGGCCTGCGTGCGGCCCTGCTGCCGGACTCCGCGCGGGCCTCGGAGCCGGCCGGCTCCTGGGAGCTGCCCCTGGTCGCCCTGGTACTGACCGCCTGGACCGTCCTCGGGTTCCTGCTCGCGGTCCCGCTCCTGCGCCGCGCCGCCCGCCGCGAGTCCGGTTCCCGTCTGTCGGCACGCCACCGCAGGGCGGCACGGAGCGGGGCGGTACCCGCGTAGGCGGGCCCGGGACGCGCGAGGGGCCACGGACCTACGCCGTGCGTGCCGCCCAGGCGATGCCGCCCCGCAGATGACCGCGGAAGTCCGGATCGGCGTAGGCGCCGGCGGCGTGGCCTAGGGCCGTGTAGAAGACGCGGCCCGCGCCCTGCTCGCGGCACCAGACCAGCGGATGGTCCTCGCCCATGCCGCCGCCCTCGTACGACGACTCGTCGGCGCGGGCGAGGACACGGACCGCACCGCGCGGGTTGGTGCGGAAGTCGTACCACTCGTCCGTGAACTCCCAGACCGGCGGCAGGTCCCCGGTCGCCGGATGGGCGCGGTCCTCGACGACCACCCGGCCCGGCTGGTACGCGGGGTGGCGGTCGAAGCGGGCGCCGAGCAGGTCGCCGTAGTACGGCCAGTCGTCCTCGGTGCAGGCCGCCGCGTGCACCCCGACGAAGCCGCCGCCGGCCTCGACGTACGCGGCGAGCCGGTCGCGTCCGGCGGGGGTGAGCACCTCGCCGCTGGTGGAGAGGAAGACGACGGCGGCGTACCGGTCGAGCGGCCGCTCCAGCACCGCCGGGTCCTCCGTGTGGTCGGCCTCGAACCCGCCCAGGGCCCGTACGGCGCGGACCGCGTCCGGGAGGGAGTCGTGGCGGTAGGCGGTGGTGCGCGTGTAGAGGAGCAGCCGGGGTGCCACGGCTGCTCCTCCGGGCCGCCGGGCCGGACGGCGGGGCCGGTTCAACCGCCCACGCCCACGCTGTTGTCGGGGGCCCCGTCGCCGAAGCGGGGCAGGTCGCCGCGCTCGACCGGCGTGCTGGGCGCGGGCTCGACGGAGGGCAGGAGACCGGCCACCTCGGCCGCGTCGGGGCGGTGGGCGGCCAGAGCGGCCCCCCGCAGCACGTCGCGCGGTACGGCGCCCTCCTCGCCGAAGACGCGGACGACGTAACCCTTCCCGGGTACGGCGTACTCGTGGCGTCCGGCACCGGTGCGGTACCAGATGCCGCCGTCGCGCTCGCAGGTCGTGTGCTCGCCGGACATGTCGCCGACCGGCTGCTCGCGGCAGGTGCCGGCGGTGATCGCGCCCCGGTCGACGGAGAGGCCCAGGTGGGCTCCGGTCTCGTCGGAGACCCAGGTGGCGGAGAAACCGTCGTCGCCGAGGACGCCGACGGACTGCCGGGCCAGGGTGAACCCGGGTGCCTCGGTGAGGTGAACCAGTTCCGGGGCCACGCCCATCGCCTGTGCGCGGGCGTCCAGTTCGCCCCGGTCGGCGGCCTCCGCCGATGCGCCGCCGGCTCCGGGGCCGGTGTCCGCCTTCCCGGTGCCGCAGGCGGTGAGCAGCAGCGGCGTGAGCAACAGCACGGGCAGGACGCGCGCGGGACGAATCATGCGTCCATCCTGCCGCACCGGCCTCAGGGACGGTGCGCCGCGGCGTCCCTCGTCAGCTGCACGGCCGAGAGCAGGCTGAGGCCCGGTGCCGCGTCGCGCAGGGTCTTGACCGCCTGCACGGAGTCGGCGGGGCCCTGGTAGCCGGCCTCGGCGAAGCGTTCGTGGACCCAACGGGCGCGCAGCTCCGCCTCGGAGGCGGCGGCGGCCTGCTCGACCAGGGCGGCGGCGCGCTCCAGGCCGGGCCGCTGCTCGGGCGTCGCCTCGGCGAGCGCCTGACGGACGTCCTGGGCGATGACGTCCGCGTCGCGCAGGACGAGGACGTTGAGTTCCGGTGGTCTGCCGCGTCCGAACATGGGGTCATGGTCGTCGCCGTGGCACGTGCGGCACAAGGGACTTGAGCTGTTTCTGAGACGCGGGGCGGCCCGGCGCCCGCCACCGGCCGGCTCCCGCGTGTCCGATTCCTTCAAGACCGGCCTCGCACGTCCCGCCTACGGTGGCCCCATGACCGCACGCTTCGACGCCATCAGCCTCATCGTCTCCGACATGGCCGCCTCCGTGGCCTTCTACCGGCGGCTCGGTTTCGCCTTTCCCGAGGGTTCCGGGGACCAGCCGCACGCCGAGGCCGGGCTGCCGGGCGGGATCCGGCTGCTGCTCGACACCGAGGAGTCCGTCCGTTCCTTCACGCCCGGGTGGCGGCCGCCCGCGGGTGGCGGGCGGCATTCGCTGGCCCTGCTGTGCGACACGCCCGCGGAGGTGGACGCCTGCTACGAGGAGCTGACCGGCGCCGGCTGCCACGGGGAGCGCGCACCCTGGGACGCCCCCTGGGGGCAGCGGTACGCCGTCGTCAACGACCCGGACGGCCACGGCGTCGACCTGTTCGCACCGCTACCCGCGCCCGCCGAGTAGTTCGCTGGGCGGCAGGCCCGTCAGCTCGCGCGCGTCCCGCGCCAGATGTGCCTGGTCCGCGTACCCGGCCCGGGCGGCCGTCTCGGCGAGGGGGGTGCCGTCGCGGGCCAGGGCGAGGGCGCGCTGGAGCCGCAGCACGCGGGCCAGCGTCTTGGGGCCGTAGCCGAAGGCGGCCAGCGAGCGGCGGTGCAACTGGCGCGGGCCCACACCCACTTCGTCGGCGGTGGCGGCGACCGGGCGGCCCGCGTCGAGGGCGGCCACGATCCGGCGCAGCAGCGGGTCCGGGGGCCCGGTCTCGGCCGCCCGGGACAGCGCCGCCTCCTCCAGGCCGCTCGCCGGGTCGGGCGCGGCGTTCACCCGTGCGGCCAGGCGCCGCGCCCGGGCGGTGGGCCACAGGTCGGTCAGCTCCACGCGCCGGTCGCGCAGTTCGTGGGCGGGGACGCCGAGGAGCGCGGGGGCGGTGCCGGGGTGGAAGCGGACGCCCGCCCAGGGTCCGGGGGTGCCCTCGGTGACGTGGGCGCGGGTGTCGGGGCCCGCGACCAGCAGCCGGCCGTCGTGCCAGAGCAGGTCCATGCAGCCGTCGGGCAGGACACGTCCGGAGCCGGCCGCGTCCGGCGTGTGGGTCCACACCACCGCGCCGGTCAGCCGGGAGGCCCGTTCCGCGTACACGCCTGCCAGGCTACGCCGGAGTCCGGTACTCCCGCGGGCTGACGCCGTACACCCGTTTGAAGGCCGTGGACAGGGCGAACGCGCTGCCGTAGCCGACCTGCCGGGCGATCGCGCCGAGCGTGTCGTCGGTGTCGCGCAGCCGGTCGGCGGCGAGTGCGAGGCGCCAGCCGGTGAGGTACGCCATCGGGGGTTCGCCCACCAGGCCGGTGAAGCGCCGGGCGAGTGCGGCGCGGGAGACACCGGCCTCGGCGGCCAGCGACGCCACCGTCCAGGGGCGCGCCGGATCGTCCTGGAGCAGCCGCAGTGCCCGGCCGGCGACCGGGTCGCCCAACGCCCGGTACCAGGCGGGCGGCTCGGCCCGCGGCCCGGCGAACCAGGCTCGCAGGGCGGCGATGACCAGCAGGTCCAGGAGCCGGTCCAGGACCACCTCCTGGCCCGGTTCGTCCCGGGTGACCTCCGTCATCAGCAGCGGGGTCAGCGGGCAGTCCCACTGGCCGGAGGTGAGGGACAGCAGCGGGGGCAGGGCGTCCAGCAGCCTGCCGCCGATCTCGCGCCGCACCAGGTAGGTGCCGATCAGCAGGACCGCGTCGCCGTCGGTCCGGCCGCCCCAGGTGCGCACGCCGAGGTCCATGGAGCCGTTGAGCGGGCGTCCGTCGGGGCGGCGGCACGCGCCGCCCGGCAGGATCACCGCCTGCGGCGGGGTGACGGGGTCGTCGGCGCAGGTGTACGGGCCGGGACCGCGTGCGATGGCGAGGTCCCCGGCCCGCAGCCGCAGCCGCTCCCCCGTGTCCGGCACGATCCAGGCGTCGCCGCGGATCATCAGCATCACCGTCAGCGGTGCCCGGTCCTCGACGCGAACGGCCCACGGCGGGTCGAAGCAGGCGCGGATCATGAACGCGCCACGGGCGCGGGGGCCCTCCAGCAGGCCGGCGAGTGCGTCCATGGCGCCACAGCGTAGACGCACGCGCATGCCGGTGAGCCGTCGGGCGATGGGAACGCGGAGCGCCCGGCGGTTGACTGGCGCCATGACGAAGACGAGCGCGCAAGCGGACATGACGGTCGTGGTGACGGGGGCGTCCGGGCGTACCGGGCGCCGGGTGGCCGAGGCGGCGCGGGCGGCCGGGCTGACCGTGCGGGCGGCGTCCCGGGCGACCGGGTTCGACTGGCGGGACCGGTCGACCTGGGCGGACGTGCTGAGCGGCGCCGACGCGGCCTACCTGGCGTATCCCACCGACGTCGGCGCCCCCGACGCCGCCGGGGCGGTCGGGGCGCTCGCGCGGGAGGCGGCCGGGCTCGGCGTACGGCGGCTGGTGCTGCTGTCGGCGCGGGGCGAGGAGCAGGCGCGGCCCGCCGAGGAGGCGCTGGCCGGGGCGGACGCGCACTGGACGGTCGTGCGGGCCGCCTGGTTCGCGCAGAACTTCAGCGAGGGTCCGCTGGCGGAGGAGCTGCGGCAGCACGGGGAGCTGGTCTTCCCGGCCGGTGACGGGGCGCCGGAGCCGTTCGTGGACCTGCGGGACGTCGCCGACGTGGTGGTGGCGGCACTGACCTGCGGCGACCGGTACGCCGGGCGGGTGCTGGAGGTGTCGGGGCCCCGGCTGCTGACCTTCCGGGAGGCGGTCGCCGAGATCGCACGGGAGACGGGCCGCGCGCTGACGTACCGGGCCGTCGCCCCGCACGCGTACGGCGAGAGCCTGGCCGGGTTCGGGGTGCCGGAGGAGGAGGCCGCGTTCCTGGTGGAGCTGTTCGGCACCCTGCTCGACGGCCGCAACGCCCATCTGTCGGACGGGGTCCGGCAGGTCCTGGGGCGCGCGCCGAGGGACTTCGGCGCCTTCGTGCGGGAGGGCGCGGCAGCGGGCACGTGGACGCCGCGGGCGGCCGGGCGGTCGTAGAGCGCCTGCCGGACACGTACGGCCCGACCGTGCGGTCAGGGGGTGGGGCCGTGTGCCCGTCGCCGCGTCAGCGTCCGTCCGACGAGCTGGGTCAGCTCGGTCAGCCGGAGACGTTCGGCGGGGTGGAAGTCCTGGGCGTCGATGGTGGCGCGCAGCCGGGTGAGTACGGAGTGGACGGGCGGCAGGTGGGCGGGGGTGCCGGTCCAGGCGAGTTCGCGCAGCAGCATGGCGACGCGGCCCAGGACGGCGGGCTCGGCGGCGCCGTAGCGCATGGGCTGGGCCACGGCCAGGTCGAGCAGCTCTTCCAGGTTCGGGCGTCGCAGTACGACTCTGACCTGCTGGTCGTCGTCGAGCAGCAGGCGGGGGCCGAGGTGGCGTCGTGTCAGCTCGCACAGCAGTGCGGAGGAGTGGGACAGGGCGTGGACTGCGGTCGTGGGGTCGTTGACGCCCGGGGAGAGTGCTTTGGCGGCGATGTCGGTGAGCTGCCGCAGGCCGAACGCGACGTCCTGGTGGTCGGTGCGTTCGGAGCCGGTGGTCACGGCCTTGGCGGCCGCTTCGGTCAGACGCGCCCGGGTCCCGGGGGCGAACGGCTCATTGGTCCGTGGCCAGGCCGCGCCCATGGGTGTGCCGGTGACGAGGGAGCTGCCGGGGTCGCGGTCGATGAGCAGGACGGCGTCGGCCTTCACGGCGGCGTCGAGGAGGGCCTCCTCGTCCACGGAGGTCAGGAAGCCGGACGTGCCGGCGGTCAGGGTCACGGCGTTCGGGGGCGGTTCGAGCAAGCCGGAGCGGTGGATACCGGCCGTGGGGTCCCCGCGCGGCGGGTCCTCCTCGTGGGGCAGGAGCCGCTGAATGGTGCGGTCGGCGGCGGAGTGGACGCTGCTCATCATCGTCTCGACGCGGATCTCGCGTGCCAGGTGCGACAGGAAGAGCACGAGGCCGAGGACGCCGGCCAGCGTGAGCAGGAGGGCCACCGTGACCGACACCTGGGGAACGAAGCCGCCCCGGCCGTCCTCGCCGGTGCGTACGGTGCGCAGCACGGTCAGGGCGTAGGTGAAGGTGGCGAGGAAGAGCGCCAGAGTCGTCTGGACGTACCGGTCCGCGGTGAAGGTCCGCAGCAGACGCGGGGAGAACTGGCTGCTGGCCAGTTGCAGTGTCAGCACGGTGAGCGAGAAGGTCAGCGCCGTGACGGTGACCAGGGAGCCGGCGATCGCCTCCAGCACCGAGCGTGCGGCGTCCGCGTTGCCGCCGAACAGGTAGTCGCTCAGCCAGGGCGGGATGTCGTGCTGGAACCGTTCGTCCATCCGCGGCAGACCCACGCCCGCGACGACGGCGAGCACGACGCCCAGCGTCGGCAGGGGCCACAGCTGCGCCCGGAGCGTGTCACGCATCGGTGCGGGGTGTGCGCGGCGGCAGCCCGGCCGGGCGGACCGCCGGAGCGGGAAGGACGAACGACCGCATAAGTGACGACACGGTCTCACGTTACCCACCGTGCCGATCCCGGCGACCCCGGGAAGCGGCCGGTACGCCGAACGGCGAGGCCGTCACCGCCTCCGGCGGCAGCGGCAGCGGCAGCGGCAGCGGCAGCGGCAGCGGCACACCGTCGGGCCTCCGCGTCGGGCGCCGGCCCTCCCGGTCGGCACGGCCCGGGACCCGTGCTGCCCTCGTGGGAACCCCGTGGGCGACCGGCTGCGGTCGCCCGCTCGCCGCCCGCGCCGTAAACAGGTCCTGTGAGCCAGGAAACGAAGCACGCCCCCGGCGCCACCGTGCCGGGGCTCGTCCCGCGTCACCACCGCCGTCCTCCCCGTCCCGCCGGCCGACGCGACGGCTCACGGGGGACGCGACCTCGTCGGCGTCCGTGTCGCGGGACGGATTCCCCGGCCTCGGCGGAATGAGGGGGCATGGTGGCCCGGAACGTGACCTGGCCGGCCGTCCTGGTGTTGGCCTGCAGCGCCGTCGTGGTGGGAGCCCTGGGCGAAGTGTTCTCCGCGCTCCGCTTCCTGTCCGGCGTCGTCCTCCTCGTCGTCGTGACGAGGCTGCGGGTACCGTCACCCTTCGAGGCGGCCTTCTCGGTCGTCGTGACGGTCGCCTTCTGGTGCGACGTCGGTCGCTGGTACCACCGGGTCCC
Source organism: Streptomyces sp. JK94 (assembly GCF_053613315.1). NCBI lineage: Bacteria > Bacillati > Actinomycetota > Actinomycetes > Kitasatosporales > Streptomycetaceae > Streptomyces > Streptomyces sp. JK94. Next base: position 207,679 of record NZ_JBSICH010000009.1, read on the forward strand.
GGAATTGGACACGGTGGTGCACTTCCTGCTCGCCGGATCCGGTTCCGTGGTCGCCTTCTTCGCCCTGCTCAGGGGCGCGGGACCGGAGCTGGGGCAGGCCGCCGCGAACGCTCCGCGCTGGACGCTGACCCTCCTGACCGGCATGGCCGGGACCAGTGCCGCCACTGTGTGGGAACTCTACGAGTGGGTCGCGGAGCAGGTCTCGCCGCAAACCATGCGGGTCGGCTACGGCGACACCGTCGCCGACCTGGCCGTGGGCGTCGCGGGCTCCCTTCTGGCCGGTGCGCTGTTCGCCGGGGCTTCGCGCACCGCCCTGAAGCCCACGTCGTGAGGGGGCCGAGGGAAGGCGCTGCTGCCGGTGCGGCAGGGCGACGGGGACCGCGGGACGGGAAGACCACTCATGTGGGCCGGGGGGTGGCACACGGTCCGCCGCGAGCGGGCCGACCAGGACCCGGGCGGCCGGCTCCGGCGGCCACCTGGCGGCCACAGCCGCGCACGCGTGCGCGGCCTAACTGGTCGGGGATGGGCTTTCGTCGTAGACGGGAACCTGCGACTGGATGTTGAAGGTGGCTGTTCCGGCGTCTTCGAAGCGCATGGTGAATTGCATGAAGTCGCCTCCCCTGATCTGCCGGCGCACGTCGCGCAGCACCAGATGGGTCGTGCCGGACTCCAGTTCCACGAGCTTGTTCGCCGGCAGCTCCACCCCGCCGGTCAGCGGTTCGCCGTCCGAGCCGACGATGTCCACCGAGGCCGCCTGCGGCGTGTCGGCGCCCACCAGCCTGTCGTCCTCGCCGCCCTTGTTGTACAGCCACACGTACGCGGGGACGTCGTCTCCCGGTTGCCACGGTTCGCCCTGCGGCTCCGCCACGTGCGCGTAACGGATCATGATGTCGCCGACACGGCCGTTCTGGCCCGGCGCCTCCCAGTCCGGGAGGGAGAAGTCCTCGTCGCCGCCGCACCCACTCGCGGTCAACGCGACGGCGAGCGCGGTCGCCGCGAGGACGCACCGGCCACGCGTCGCGAAGAGAACTGACATGATCGCTCCTTCTCACCGACCCAGCGGTTCCACCTTGGGTACGCCGCGGGCTCCGGGCAAACGGTGCGAGCTGATCGGGGACGGACGGCCGCCTCCGGGAGGTCACGCCTCCCCCGCCCGCCGGTGCCGGTCGGCCGTGCCCCGCCCCGCGACCCGATCCGCACGACGGCCACTCGGACGGCGGGCCGGTCAGGAGGCCTCGGGCTTGTTGTGGTTCGCGGGCGGGGTGTTCCTCACCTGGGTGCGCAGGCGGGCCGTGACGTCCTCGGGGGGCAGGAAGCGCGACCAGCGTTCGGGGAACTCGGAGGGCATGTCGGGGTCCGCCTCGCCGTTCGCGGCGGCGCGGGCCACGTACTCGGCGACCTGGGCCTGCCGCAGCCGCTCGTTGGCCTCGCGGGCCGCGGCGGTGGCGGCGGCGGGCCACACCCGGTCGATGGCCGCGTTGACCGCGGCCCCGACCAGCACCGCGAAGGCGGACACGCCGATCCACAGGAGTACGGCGACGGGCGCGGCGAGCGAACCGTAGATCGTGGGGCCCTCGACGGTGCTGGTGAGGTAGATGCGCAGCAGGAAGCTGCCGAGCACCCACATGGCGAGGGCGACCAGGGCGCCGGGCACGTCCTCGATCCACGGGGAGCGCACGGGTACGGAGACGTGGTAGAGCGTGGTCAGGAACGCGACGGACAGGATGATGACGACCGGCCAGTACAGCACCTGGACGACCGTCGTCGACCACGGCACGATGCGCACCACGGCGTCCGGACCGGCCACCATCAGGGGCAGCGCGACCGAACCGATCAGCAGGGCGACGAGGAAGAGCAGGAACGCCATCAGGCGGGTCTTGACGATCCCCCGGACGCCGTCGAGGCCGTACATCACGGTGATGGTGTCGATGAAGACGTTCACCGCGCGGGAGCCCGACCACAGGGCGAACAGGAAGCCGAGGGAGATGACGTCGGGCCGGCCGCCCTTCATCACGTCGTCCAGGATCGGCTCGGTGATCTGCTTGACGCCCTGCTCGGAGAGCACCGCGCGGGAGGCGTCCAGGATGCTGGTGCGCAGGCTCTCGGTGGTGTCGGCGCCGATCCACAGGTCGACGTAGCCGAGCAGGCCGATGACGCTCAGCAGCAGGGGCGGCACCGACAGCAGGGTGAAGAACGCGGCCTCGGCGGCCAGGCCGAGGATGCGGTACTCCATGCACGAGTTGACGGTGTCCTTGAGGAGCAGCCAGGCGGTCCTCCGTTTGGAGACGTTCCGGTACAGGACCCGGGCGCGATGGAGCCGGCCGGAGGGCCGTTCGGGGGATTCACTTGCTGGCTGCACGCCCTAAAGGTATCCGCAGCGGGGGGCCGCACTCATCCGCGGACGCCCGTCGGCCGAAGCCGCCCGCCCGCCGGCCCGCGGCACGGTAGGTTCACGGTCATGGCAGGCAGCACCCACACCGTGACGAACCAGGCCCCGCCGCTGGTCGGCTACGACGTGTTCACCACCGACCGGGCCCTGACGGCCGCGGTCGAGCGGCATCTGGCGCCCGAACTGCTCGACGGGGCGCGCGAGGAGCTGTCGGGGCTGGGCCGCAGCTGCGGGTCCCTCCAGAGCCGGGAGTGGGGCGCGCAGGCGAACGAGAACCCGCCGGCCCTGCGCACCCACGACCGCTACGGCCACCGCGTCGACGAGGTCGACTTCCACCCGGCCTGGCACCGGTTGCTGGGCAAGGGCGTCGCCGCGGGCCTGACCGCCGCCTGGTCCCGGCCGGGCGGGCAGGTGACGCGCGCCGCCGGTTTCCTGATGTGGTCGCAGGTGGAGGCCGGCAACTGCTGCCCGCTGTCGATGACCCACGCGGCCGTGCCGGCCCTGCGCGCCGACCCGGAGCTGGCCGCGGAGTGGGAGCCGCGGCTGACCTCGCAGGTCTACGACCGGGAGCTGCGTCCCGCGCACCTGAAGGCGGGGGTCCTGTTCGGGATGGCCATGACCGAGAAGCAGGGCGGCAGCGACGTCCGGGCGGGCACCACCGCCGCCCGGCCGCTGGCCGAGGACGGCACGTACGAGCTGACCGGGCACAAGTGGTTCTGCTCGGCCCCGATGTCGGACGGGTTCCTGGTGCTGGCGCAGGCTCCCGGGGGGCTGACCTGCTTCCTGGTGCCGCGCGTGCTGGCGGACGGGTCCCGCAACGTGTTCCTGATCCAGCGGCTCAAGGACAAGCTGGGCAACCGGTCCAACGCCTCCGCCGAGATCGAGTTCGCCGGGACCTGGGCGCGCCGGGTCGGCGAGGAGGGGCGCGGGGTGCGCACCGTCATCGACATGGTGGCGGCGACCCGCCTGGACTGCGTGCTGGGGTCGGCGGGACTGATGCGGCAGGCCGTCGCGCAGGCGGTGCACCACTGCACGTACCGGGAGGCGTTCGGCGCGAAGCTGGTCGACCAGCCGCTCATGCGCAACGTGCTCGCGGACCTCGCGATCGAGTCGGAGGCGGCCACCACGCTCGCGCTGCGGCTGGCGGCGGCCCACGACGCCGCCGAGGCCGGTGACGAGCGGGAGCGGGCGCTGCTGCGGCTGGCCGTACCCGCGGCCAAGTACTGGGTGACCAAGCGGTGCGCGCCGGTGGCGGTGGAGGCCGCCGAGTGCCTGGGGGGCAACGGCTACGTCGAGGAGTCCGGGCTGCCCCGGCTGGTGCGCGAGTCGCCGCTCAACTCGATCTGGGAGGGCGCCGGCAACGTCCAGGCGCTGGACGTGCTCAGGGCGCTCGGGCGGGAGCCGCTCGCGCTGGACGCCTGCCTGACGGAGATCGGCCTGGCGCGCGGTGCCGACCACCGCCTGGACGCGGCGACCGGGCGGCTGCTGACGGAGCTGGCCGACCTGGGGGCCGCCGAGGGACGGGCGCGGCGGCTGGTGGAGCGGCTGGCGCTGGTGCTCCAGGGGTCGCTGCTGGTGCGGTACGCGCCGCCGGCGGTGGCCGACGCGTTCTGCGCCGCGCGGCTGGGCGGTGACGGGGGCGCGGCCTTCGGCACGCTGCCGCCCACCCTGGACCTGGCGTCGGTGGTGGAGCGGGCGCGCCCGGTGGAGTGATCCCGCCGGCGTGGCGCGGGGGTGGTGCTGCGCCGACACGGCACCACCCCCGCCCCACGGGCCCGTGCGGGCCGTGTGTACGCCGCTCGGGGCGACGTGGCTCCAGTGTGGACACCGGCCGGGGCCGGTCACCAGGGTTGCAGGGGGTTGCAACTCGTTTCCGGCCGTGTGCGGACGGTGTCCGGCGGTCGGGGGCGGGCAGTCGGTATCGGACCGGACATCGGGCTTTCGGGAGGACGGGGACCAGTGGCGCTCTCGCCGACGGACGTGACGCGGTTCGCCGTCGTCGACACGGCGCGTGCGGCGCGGATGCTCAGCGAGGTCCGCTCCGCGAGGCTCTCGGGCGGACGGGCTCCGGTGGCGCCGCGTCCGGTGATCGAGCAGTCCTGGGAGCGGATGCTGCGCAGCGGCGTCGACCCGGAGCGCGACTTCCGTTCCGGGCTGCTGCCCCTCGACGAGGTGCGCCGGCGGCGGGAGGCCTCGCCGCTGCGGCACGTGCTGCCGGTGCTGCGGGAGGGCCTGCTGTCCGTCGCGGACGTCGCGGACCACATCATGGTGGTCGCCGACGACGAGGGCCGTCTGCTGTGGCGGGAGGGCAGCGCGCGGGTCCTGCGCAAGGCCGACGGACTGGGCTTCGAGATCGGGGCGGACTGGCGGGAGGAGGTGGTGGGCACCAACGGCGTGGGGACGCCGGCGGTGACCCGGCGGCCCGTACAGGTCTTCGCCTCCGAACACTTCGTACGGTCCCAGGCGACCTGGACCTGCGCCGGTGCGCCCCTCACCGATCCGCGCAGCGGCCGGCTGCTCGGCGTGGTGGACGTGAGCGGGCCGCTGGAAACGATGCACCCGGCCACGCTCGCCTGGGTCGGCTCGGTGGCCAAGCTCGCCGAGGCCCGGCTGCGCGAGCTGCACGTGCGGTCGCTGGAGCGGCTGCGGGCGGTGGCCGCGCCGGTGCTGGCCCGGCTCGACGGGCGAGCCCTCGTCACGGACCGGGACGGCTGGACGGCGGCGGTGACGGGGATGCCGTACCTGGAGCGGGTGGTGCTGCCCAAACCGCCGACGGCGGGGACGAGGTGGCTGCCGGTACTCGGGGCGTGCACCGTGGAGCCGCTGGGCGAGGGCTGGCTGGTCCGGGCGGCCGAGGAGCCGGTGCCGCGCGGTGCCGTCCGGATCGTGCTGGACCTCGGGCAGCCGCGCCGCTGGTCGGTGCGGGTGCTGGGGGGCGCTGAGGACTGGGTGCGGGAACTGAGTCCCCGGCACGCGGAGTTGCTCTACCTGCTGGCCGTCCACCGGGCCGGCCGCAGTGCCGCGGGACTGGCCGAGGACGTGTTCGGCGACCGGGCGCGCACGGTGACGGTACGGGCCGAGATGTCCCGGGTGCGGAGGTACCTCGGGGCCTACCTGGAACACCGGCCGTATCGTTTCTGCACGCACGCGGGGGTCGAGGTCGTCCTCCCGGACGACCCCCGGGACCTGCTCCCCCACTCGGCGGCCCCGGCGGTGGCGGCGCACCGGTCCACGCTTCCGGCGCCCTGAAGACCGACGCCCTCCCGAGGGCGCGGGGAACGGGGGACAGCGCGCACGACGGCATCACAGCAGCACGGCCGCGCCGCGCCGCCCGGGCGCCCTCACGCCCGCCCGCGCGAGCGCCTTCCGCTGCCGTACCGGCTACCGGCTACCGGCTACCGGCTACCGGCTACCGGCACCCTCCCCCGGCCGGCGCGGACACCCTCGGCGCCGGGTGGCCACCGGTTCCACCGGGCGTCCCGGACGGCCCCGCAGACGCCACGGTTCCGCACAGTTGCCTCGTCCGCGTCCGCGAACCCGTCCGTCTGCCGTAGCATCCCCTACGGACCGCACCATCCGCTCCTCGGTCAACGCGACCCCCGTCGAGCCCGGTTGTTCCGGCGCCTGTGGAGGTTTGATGAAGCACCGCGGCAGACACCGCCGACGCAGGCGGAGCCGGGCGCTGCGCGCGGCCCTGGCCGGCGCGGCCCTGGCGCTGACGGGCGCCGCCACGATGATCAGCGCCTCGCAGGCCACGGTCGCCGACGACCCCGGCGCCCTGCGGCCCCTCACCTCCGCCGCCGGGACCGACGCGCTGCGCCTGACGGAACACCGCGTGCCGGGCCCCTGGCTCGACCGCCTCTCCACCGCGATGGGCGAACCGGTGGACGTCTCCGCCGTCCTCGGTTCCGCCGACCACACGCTGCGCGACGCCGCCGACTGTACGAGCGGGGAGCAGGACGCGCTGCCCCTCTCCCCCGCGGCCACCCGCGCCTACTGCTGGGACGAGGGCGACACCGAGGGCTGGCGGCCCGGCGCGGTCACCACCTCCGGGGACGCCGAGGACGACGGCCGCTGGGGCGCCCACCGCGTCGTGCTCTCCGCGTGGACCCGCGACGACGGCACGCCCGGGGGCGGCCTCGCCCGGGTCTCCTTCGTCGACGCGGACGCCCCCGACCGCCCCGGCTACACCTCGGCCCTGCTCGCCGTCCCGGTCGACGGCGGCCACGACTACCGGGGGCTCGCCTCCCCCGTCTCCGGCATGGTCTGGTACCAGGACAAACTGCTGGTCACCACCGGCTCCGGGGGCCGCGAGGCGCTCTACGCGTACGACATGGACCGGATCCAGCGCGCCACCACCGAGGCGGACGCGGTCGGCCGGGTGCCCGGGGGCTGGGCCGCGGGCGGCCACCGGTACGTGCTGCCCGCCGTCGCCTCGTACCGGCTCTCCGGCACCTCCGGTGCCGCGCGCCCCGCCGCGATCTCCCTGGACCGCGGCACCGTCCCCGACAGCCTGGTGGCGAGCGAGCGGGTGCCCGCCGGCGGCGACCGCCCCACCCGGCTGTGGCGCTACGCGCTCAGCGCCGATCCCGCCCGCGCCGGACTGCCGGCCGTCGACTCCGCGGGACACGTCGACGCGGTGGAGGCGTACGAGACCGGCGCGGCCGAGGTGGGAGGCGTCCTGTCGCACCGCCCGGCCGGCGCGGCACGCCCCGACTGGTATCTGGGGCGCGCGGCCGGCGGCCAGGACGGGCGCGGGACCCTGTGGCGTCAGGACACGGAGGGGGCCCGGGCCACGGAGTGCGGGGCGGACCGCTCGCAGCGGTGCTGGAGCGGGCAGGCCGGCTCCCTGTCGTACTGGGCCGGGACCGGCGAGGTGTGGTCGCAGTCGGGCCGCATGCTGTTCGCACTGCCGCTGACCTCGATCGAGGACGCGCTCGACTGACGCCCCCGGACCCCCGGGACCCCTGATCCCGGGCCCCGGACCCCGGGAACGGCGGGGCCGGGATCGACAGATCCGCGGAGCGGATGGTTGTCTGGCCGGCATGACCCACATCGCCGTGACCACCTGGTCCCTGGAGCAGACGGCGCCGACCGACCTGCTGCCGGCCGCCGCACCGGAGGGGGACGTCCGGATCGTCCGCTCCGAGGTGCCCTCCCCCGAGTTCAGCCGCTTCCTGTACACCTCGGTGGGCGGGGACGTCCGCTGGACGGACCGGCTGGGCTGGAGTCACGCGCGGTGGCGGGAGCACCTGGAGCGGCCCGGCGTGGAGACCTGGGTCGCCCACGACCGCGGCACGCCCGCCGGATACGTGGAGCTGACGCCCGGCGACGACGGGTCCGTGGAGATCGAGTACTTCGGCCTGATCCCCGCCTTCCGGGGCCGGCGCATCGGGGGCCACCTGCTCTCGTACGGCACCGCCCGCGCCTGGGACCTGGCGGACCGCTGGCCGGGGCTGGCCGCGACCAAGCGGGTGTGGCTGCACACGTGCAGCAAGGACGGCGCGTTCGCGAGGGACAACTACCGGCGCCGCGGCTTCCGCCTCTTCGACACCAAGGTCGAGGAGGAGCCGGACATCGCCACCCCGGGCCCCTGGCCGGGAGCGTTCCCCGCCTGACCGGGCGCCGCCCGCCCTGTGACCCACGCCACCCTTGTCTCGCGGTACGAGACAAGGGTGTCTGCATCGTGGACAAAGCTGGACGGTGTCCAGATCGTCGTGCCAGGCTTCCGTCATGCCTGGAACTGGAATTGCCTTGGTGAGTCGGCGGCACGTCGACCTCGGCCGCATGTCCAGCGCCATCTGTCCGGTCCGCTGAGAGCACCCTCCAGCACCACCGGATCTCCCGCATTCACCTCATTCCGCGCAATGACGCGCATGCCTGCCCGTGCGCGCACACGCGCAGGTCAGAGTCGCTTTCCGCCTGTCCCGAAGGACGTGTCAACCATGGCCGCCACGCCGCCGAATCCCGCTGCCGCGACCCCCCGCCGCAAGGTGAGCCGTCACCGCGGCGAGGGTCAGTGGGCGGCCGGTCACTTCACCCCGCTCAACGGCAACGAGCAGGTCAAGAAGGACGACGACGGTCTCAACGTACGGACACGCATTGAGACGATCTACTCCAAGCGCGGTTTCGACTCGATCGACCCCAGCGACCTGCGCGGACGCATGCGCTGGTGGGGGCTCTACACCCAGCGCAAGCAGGGCATCGACGGGGGCAAGACGGCCGTTCTGGAGCCGGAGGAGCTGGACGACAGCTACTTCATGCTGCGCGTCCGCGTCGACGGCGGCGCGCTGACCACCGCGCAGCTGCGCGTCATCGGTGAGATCTCGCAGGAGTTCGCGCGCGGCACGGCCGACCTCACCGACCGGCAGAACGTCCAGTACCACTGGATCCGGATCGAGGACGTGCCCGAGATCTGGGACCGCCTGGAGGGCGTCGGCCTGTCCACGGTCACCGCCTGCGGCGACACGCCCCGCGTGATGATCGGCTCCCCGGTCGCGGGCATCGCCGAGGACGAGATCATCGACGGCACGCCGGCGCTGGAGGAGATGAAGCGCCGGGTCCTGAACAACCCGGCGTACTCGAACCTGCCGCGGAAGTTCAAGACCGCCATCTCCGGTTCGCCGGTGCTGGACGTGGTGCACGAGATCAACGACGTGGCCTTCGTCGGCGTCGAGCACCCCGAGCACGGGCCGGGCTTCGACCTGTGGGTCGGCGGCGGCCTGTCCACCAACCCCAAGCTGGGCGTGCGCCTCGGTGCCTGGGTGCCGATCGAGGACGTACCCGACATCTACGAGGGCGTCATCTCCATCTTCCGCGACTACGGCTACCGGCGGCTGCGCAACCGCGCCCGCCTGAAGTTCCTGGTCGCCGACTGGGGCGCGGAGAAGTTCCGCCAGGTACTGGAGGACGAGTACCTGAAGCGGAAGCTGACCGACGGCCCGGCACCCGCCGACCCGACCAGCCGCTGGCGCGACCACATCGGCGTGCACCGGCAGAAGGACGGCCGCTTCTACGTCGGCTTCGCCCCGCGCGTCGGCCGGGTCGACGGCACGATCCTGACCAAGGTCGCCGACCTCGCGGAAGCGCACGGCTCGGGCCGGGTGCGCACCACCGTCGAGCAGAAGATGATCATCCTCGACGTCGAGCAGGGCCGGGTCGAGTCCCTGGTCGAGTCCCTGGAGGCGCTGGACCTCACCGCCCGGCCCTCCACCTTCCGGCGCGGCACCATGGCCTGCACCGGCATCGAGTTCTGCAAGCTGGCCATCGTCGAGACCAAGGCGCGGGGCGCCTCGCTCATCGACGAGCTGGAGCGCCGGCTCCCCGAGTTCGACGAGCCCCTCACCATCAACCTCAACGGCTGCCCGAACGCCTGTGCCCGCATCCAGACCGCGGACATCGGTCTCAAGGGCCAGCTGGTCCTGAACGACCGGGGCGAGCAGGTCGAGGGCTACCAGGTGCACCTGGGCGGCGCACTGGGCCTGGAGCCCGGCTTCGGCCGCAAGGTGCGCGGCCTCAAGGTCACGGCCGAGGAGCTGCCGGACTACGTGGAGCGCGTCCTCAAGCGCTACCGGGCCGAGCGCGAGGACGGCGAGCGGTTCGCCACCTGGGCGGCCCGCGCCTCCGAGGAGGCCCTGTCATGAGCGAGCGTGCCGCGCCGTTCCACTGCCCCTACTGCGGCGACGAGGACCTGCGCCCCCACGGGGAAGGTCACGGCGCCTGGGAATGCGGGGCGTGCAACCGCGCATTCCAGTTGAAGTTCCTCGGGCTCCTCGCCCGGGGCCTTCAGCCCGACTCCACGGGAGGGGAACCGATATGACGGCGGTTCAGGAAGAGCGCACGACCGAGGAACTCAAGGCACTCGCCGAGCGGGCGGGCCGCGACCTGGAGGACGCCTCCGCGCTGGAGATCCTCCGGTGGGCGGCCGACACCTTCGGCGGCCGCTTCTGCGTCACCTCCTCCATGGAGGACGCGGTCGTCGCCCACCTCGCCTCCCGGGCGCTGCCCGGCGTGGACGTGGTGTTCCTCGACACCGGCTACCACTTCGAGGAGACCATCGGCACCCGGGACGCGGTGGAGGCCGTGATGGACGTGAACGTCATCACACTCACCCCGCGGCAGTCGGTCGCCGAGCAGGACGCCGAGTACGGGCCGAGGCTGCACGAGCGCGATCCCGACCTGTGCTGCGCGCTGCGCAAGGTGAAGCCGCTGGAGGAGGGCCTGAAGGGCTACCAGGCCTGGGCGACCGGCCTGCGCCGCGACGAGTCCGCGACCCGGGTGGACACGCCGGTCGTCGGCTGGGACGAGAAGCGGCGGAAGGTGAAGGTCTCCCCCATCGCGAGGTGGTCACAGGAAGATGTGCAAACGTACGTCGCCGAGCACGGAGTCCTCACCAACCCGCTGCTGATGGACGGCTATGCCTCCGTGGGCTGCGCGCCCTGCACCCGTCGTGTGCTGGAGGGCGAGGACACCCGCGCCGGACGCTGGACGGGCCGCTCCAAGACCGAGTGCGGACTGCACGGCTGACATGACGACGACCACCGGACCATCGAGACCCAGGGAGAACCACGTGACGACCGGAGCCACCGTCTGGCTCACGGGGCTGCCCAGCGCCGGCAAGACCACCATCGCCCACGAGCTGGCCGGGCGCCTGCGCGAGGAGGGCCGCCGCGTCGAACTCCTCGACGGCGACGAGATCCGCGAGTTCCTCTCGCGGGGCCTCGGCTTCAGCCGCGCGGACCGGCACACCAACGTGCAGCGCATCGGCTTCGTCGCCGAACTGCTCGCCCGCAACGGCGTCACCGCGCTGGTGCCGGTCATCGCCCCGTACGCGGACAGCCGGGACGCGGTGCGCGAACGCCACGAGGCGAACGGCACGGCGTACGTGGAGGTGCACGTGGCGACGCCGGTCGAGGTGTGCTCGGTGCGCGACGTGAAGGGCCTGTACGCCAAGCAGGCCGCGGGCGAGCTGACAGGGCTCACCGGGGTCGACGACCCGTACGAGGAGCCCGTCAAGCCCGACCTGCGCATCGAGTCGCAGGACCAGACCGTCCAGGAGTCCGCCGCGGCGGTCCACGCCCTGCTCACCGAAAGGGGACTGGCATGACGACGACCGCCGCAGCGGTGGAGGAGGGTACGGCGAACCCGTACACCCTCTCCCACCTCGACGCCCTCGAATCCGAGGCGGTGCACATCTTCCGCGAGGTGGCGGGCGAGTTCGAGCGGCCGGTGATCCTCTTCTCCGGCGGCAAGGACTCCATCGTCATGCTGCACCTGGCGCTGAAGGCGTTCACCCCGGCGGCCGTGCCGTTCTCGCTGCTGCACGTGGACACCGGCCACAACTTCCCCGAGGTCCTGGAGTACCGCGACCGCACGGTGGAGCGGCACGGGCTGCGCCTGCACGTCGCCTCCGTGCAGGACTACATCGACCGGGGTGTGCTGAAGGAGCGTCCGGACGGCACCCGCAACCCGCTGCAGACGCTGCCGCTGACCGAGAAGATCCAGGCGGAGCGGTTCGACGCGGTCTTCGGCGGCGGGCGCCGCGACGAGGAGAAGGCCCGCGCCAAGGAGCGGGTGTTCTCGCTGCGCGACGAGTTCTCCCAGTGGGACCCGCGCCGCCAGCGGCCGGAGCTGTGGAACCTGTACAACGGCCGGCACGCCCCCGGCGAGCACGTCCGCGTCTTCCCGCTCTCCAACTGGACCGAGCTGGACGTGTGGCAGTACATCGCCCGCGAGGGCATCGAGCTGCCGCAGATCTACTACGCCCACGAGCGCGAGGTCTTCGCGCGCGGCGGCATGTGGCTGACCGCCGGCGAGTGGGGCGGCCCGAAGGACGGCGAGTCGGTGGAGAAGCGGCGGGTCCGCTACCGCACCGTCGGCGACATGTCCTGCACCGGCGCCGTCGACTCCGACGCCGACGGCATCGAGAAGGTGATCGCCGAGATCGCCGCCTCCCGGCTCACCGAGCGCGGCGCCACACGCGCCGACGACAAGATGTCCGAGGCCGCGATGGAAGACCGCAAGCGCGAGGGGTACTTCTAGCCATGACCAGCACCACCGAACCCACCGAGCCGCTGTCGGTCGAGCAGCTGTCGGAGTCCACCCTGCTGCGGTTCGCCACCGCCGGGTCCGTCGACGACGGCAAGTCCACTCTGGTGGGCCGGCTGCTGCACGACTCCAAGTCGATCCTCACCGACCAGCTGGAGGCCGTCGAGCGCGCCTCCGCGAGCCGGGGCCAGGAGGCCCCGGACCTCGCGCTGCTCACCGACGGCCTCAGGGCCGAGCGCGAGCAGGGCATCACCATCGACGTGGCGTACCGTTACTTCGCCACACCGCGCCGCCGGTTCATCCTGGCCGACACCCCGGGGCACGTGCAGTACACCCGGAACATGGTCACCGGCGCGTCCACGGCCGAGCTGACGGTGATCCTGGTCGACGCCCGCAACGGCGTGGTCGAGCAGACCCGCCGGCACGCCGCGATCGCCGCCCTGCTGCGGGTCCCGCACGTCGTCCTCGCCGTCAACAAGATGGACCTGGTCGACTACCGGGAGCCGGTGTTCGCCGCCATCGCCGAGGAGTTCACGGCGTACGCGCTGGAACTGGGCGTCCCGGAGGTCACCGCGATCCCGATCTCCGCGCTCGCGGGCGACAACGTGGTGGAGCCGTCGGCGGTCATGGACTGGTACGGCGGCCCGACCGTGCTGGAGCACCTGGAGACCGTGCCGGTCAGCCACGACCTGGCGCACTGCCACGCCCGGCTGCCCGTGCAGTACGTGATCCGGCCGCAGACCACCGAGCACCCCGACTACCGCGGCTACGCGGGCCAGATCGCCGCCGGCACCTTCCGCATCGGCGACCAGGTGACCGTGCTGCCGTCGGGCCGCACCTCGAAGGTGTCCGGCATCGACCTGCTGGGCGAGCCGGTCGATGCCGCCTGGACGCCGCAGTCGGTGACGCTGCTGCTGGAGGACGACATCGACGTCTCGCGCGGCGACCTGATCGTGCCCAGCAAGGACGCCCCGGCCACCACCCAGGACGTCGAGGCCACGGTCTGCCACGTCGCCGACGCGCCGCTCACCGTGGGCCACCGCGTGCTCATCAAGCACGGCACCCGCACGGTCAAGGCGATCGTGAAGGACATCCCGGCCCGGCTCACGCTGGACGACCTGTCCCTGCACCCGCACCCCGGGCAGCTCGTCGCGAACGACATCGGCCGGGTGAAGATCCGTACCGCTGAGCCGCTGCCCGCCGACTCCTACGCCGACTCCCGCCGCACCGGATCGTTCATCCTGATCGACCCGAGCGACGGCACCACGCTCACCGCCGGCATGGCCGGCGAGTCCTTCGCCGCGCCGGAACCAGTCAAGAACGAGGCGGACGACGACGGGTGGGACTTCTGAGCATGGGCTCCCCCGACTTCTACTCCACGTTCGCGAAGGAGGGCGGCCGTGTCGGCAGCGGTGCCCTCGGCAGCGGGCAGGGCGGCGTCGGGCGATGCGGACGGTGACGCACGCGCACCGCTCGCGCGCCCGCACCCCCACCGCCGTAGACGCACACCCGCCGGACTCCCGGCCGCGGCCTGAGAGACCGTGACCGCCGGGCCTACGAGAGGAACACCTCCCGTGCCAGCCACCACCGCCCTGCGCCGTACCCTGGCGGTCCTCGCCGCCCTGCCGCTGCTGGCCCTCGCCGGCTGCGGGTACGGCTCCCAGGCCAAGGACGTCGGGGGCGTGGAGATCGCCGCCGGGGCCGAGAAGACCGACGGTCTCGACTCCGTCCGGATCGGCTACTTCGGCAACGTCACCCACGCGACCGCCCTGGTCGGGAACCAGAAGGGCTTCTTCCAGAAGGAGCTGGGCGCCACCGAGGCCACGTACGCGGTGTTCAACGCGGGCCCGTCCGAGATCGAGGCGCTGAACTCCGGCTCCATCGACATCGGCTGGATCGGCCCGTCCCCGGCGATCAACGGCTACGCCAAGTCGGACGGCAGGAACCTGCGGATCATCGGCGGTTCCGCCTCCGGCGGCGTGAAGCTGGTGGTGAACCCGGAGAAGATCACGTCGTTGCAGGACGTCAAGGGCAAGCGCATCGCGACCCCGCAGCTCGGCAACACGCAGGACGTCGCCTTCCTCGACTGGGTGGCCGAGCAGGGCTGGAAGGTCGACGCGCAGAGCGGCAGGGGCGACGTCACGGTCGTCCGCAGCGACAACAAGGTCACCCCCGGCGCCTTCGCGTCCGGTTCCGTGGACGGCGCGTGGGTGCCGGAGCCGACCGCTTCGCAGCTGGTCGCCCAGGGCGGCGAGGTGCTGCTGGAGGAGTCGGCGCTGTGGCCGGACGAGGCGTTCGTGACCACGAACATCATCGTGTCGCAGGAGTTCCTCGAAGAGCACCCGAAGGCCGTCGAGGCGGTGCTGAAGGCCTCGGTGGACACCAACGAGTGGATCGAGGCCCACCCGGACGAGGCCAAGGCCGCGGCGAACGAGCAGCTGGAGCAGGACACCGGCAAGGCGCTGCCGGCCGACGTCCTGGACCCGGCGTGGCAGTCGATCCGGCTCACCGACGACCCGCTGGCCGCCACCCTCGACGCCCAGGCGGACCACGCCGTCGAGGCCGGCCTGCTGGACCAGCCCGACCTGACCGGCATCTACGACCTCACCCTGCTCAACAAGGTCCTCCGGGCCAAGGGCGAGCCCGCGGTCGACGACGCCGGCCTCGGCGTGAAGTAAGCCCGATCCCGACCGTTCCCAGGAGGTGACGACCATGGCCACGACCACGACCCTCGCCAAGGCCGACGAGAGCACCGAGACGGCCCCGCACGCCGCCCGGATCGCACACGTATCCAAGTCGTTCGCCGGCCCCGCCGGGCGGCAGCTCGTGCTGGACGACATCACCCTCGATGTCGCGCCCGGCGAGTTCGTCACCCTCCTCGGGGCCTCCGGCTGCGGCAAGTCGACGCTGCTGAACCTGGTGGCGGGGCTGGACCGGCCCAGCGCCGGCACGATCTCCACGGACGGGCGGCCGGCCCTGATGTTCCAGGAGCACGCCCTCTTCCCGTGGCTGACCGCGGGCAAGAACATCGAACTCGCCCTGAAGCTGCGGGGCGTGCCCAGGTCCGAGCGCCGCGACAAGGCGGACGAGCTGCTCGAACTCGTCCGGCTGAAGGGCGCCCACGGCAAGCGGGTGCACGAGCTGTCGGGCGGCATGCGCCAGCGGGTGGCGATGGCCCGGGCGCTCGCCCAGGAGAGCAGGCTGCTGCTGATGGACGAGCCGTTCGCGGCACTGGACGCCATCACCCGGGACGTGCTCCACGACGAGCTGACCCGGATCTGGCGCGAGACGCGGCTGTCCGTCCTGTTCGTGACGCACAACGTGCGCGAGGCGGTCCGGCTCGCCGAGCGCGTGGTGCTGCTGTCGTCGCGCCCCGGGCGCGTCGCGCGCCAGTGGACGGTCGGCATCCCGCACCCGCGCCGCATCGAGGACACCGCCGTGGCGGAACTGTCCGTCGAGATCACCGAAGAACTGCGTGGGGAGATCCGCCGCCATGGCCAGCACTGACACGACGCGCTCCGCGAAGGACGGGGGCGGCGGGGACGGGAGCGCCGACGACCGCGGCGACCTCGCCGGTCTGGAGGCGGGCCTGGACGCGCTGGAGACGGTGCAGCAGGGCCGCACGCCCTTCCGGCAGACCTTCGTCGAGAAGATCCTGCCGCCGGCCGTCGCCGTGCTGCTGGTGCTGGCGGTGTGGCAGGGACTCGTCTCCTTCGGCATCGTCGACGATCCGACCAAGCTGCCCGCCCCGTCCGACGTCTGGGACGTGGTCCACCGGGCCTGGCTCCAGGGCGAACTGCTCGGCTA
This sequence comes from Streptomyces sp. JK94, assembly GCF_053613315.1. Taxonomy (NCBI): domain Bacteria; kingdom Bacillati; phylum Actinomycetota; class Actinomycetes; order Kitasatosporales; family Streptomycetaceae; genus Streptomyces; species Streptomyces sp. JK94. Next base: position 223,922 of record NZ_JBSICH010000009.1, read on the forward strand.
CATCTGGACCAGCGTCTCGCGCGGTCTGTCCGGCTTCGTGCTGGCGCTGCTGATCGGCACCCCGCTGGGGCTGCTGGTGGCCCGGGTCACGTTCGTGCGCGCGGCGATCGGACCGATCCTGTCCGGCCTCCAGTCGCTGCCGTCCGTGGCCTGGGTGCCGCCGGCCGTGATCTGGCTGGGTCTGAACAACTCGATGATGTACGCCGTGATCCTGCTCGGCGCGGTGCCCTCCATCGCCAACGGCCTGGTCTCCGGTGTCGACCAGGTGTCCCCGCTGTTCCTCCGCGCGGGCCGCACGCTGGGCGCGACGGGGCTGAAGGGCACCTGGCACGTCGTGCTGCCGGCCGCGCTGCCCGGCTACGTGGCGGGGCTGAAGCAGGGCTGGGCGTTCTCCTGGCGGTCGCTGATGGCCGCGGAGATCATCGCGTCCTTCCCCGACCTCGGGGTGGGCCTCGGCCAGTTGCTGGAGAACGGCCGCAACGCCAGCGACATGGCGATGGTCTTCGAGGCCATCCTGCTGATCCTCGTCGTCGGCATCGCCATCGACCTGCTGATCTTCAGCCCGCTGGAGCGGTGGGTGCTGCGCAGCCGCGGTCTGCTGGTGAGGAGCTGACGGCCCCCATGTCCGCACCGGTCCTTCTGGTCGTCGCCCACGGCAGCCGCGACCCCCGCCACGCCGCGACCGTGCACGCCCTGGTCCGCCGGGTCCAGGCACTGCGCCCGGACCTGCGGGTGGAGACCGGCTTCCTGGACTTCAACGTGCCCTCGGTGCAGGCCGTTCTGGAGTCCCTGGCGGAGGAGGCGCGGTGCGCAGCGCCCGGCGGCAGGGGCGGCGGGCGACGGGAGGGGGTGCGGGAGGTGGTGGCACTGCCGCTGCTGCTGACCCGCGCCTTCCACGCCAAGGCCGACATCCCGGCGGTCCTCGCGGACGCGCCGCCGCGCCTCAGGATCCGGCAGACGGAGGTGCTCGGGCCCTCTCCGCTGCTGCTGTCGGCGCTCGAACGGCGCCTGTACGAGGCGGGCCTCACGCCCGCCGACAAGTCCTCGACCGGGGTCGTGCTGGCCTCGGCGGGGTCCTCCGACCCGGAGGCGATCGCAGTGATCGCAGCAATCGCGCGGGAGTGGCGGCACACCGGTTGGTGCGCCGTGCGGCCTGCGTTCGCCTCCGCATCCCTTCCGCGCACCGAGGACGCGGTGCGCGAGCTGCGGGAACTGGGCTGCGCACGCGTCGCCGTGGCACCGTACGTCCTGGCCCCCGGTTTCCTGCCGGACCGCATCGCGCGGGGCGCGGACGGGGCGGACGTGCTGGCGGACGTCCTCGGCCCCTCGCCGGAGGTGGCGCGGGTGGTGCTGGAGCGGTACGACGAGGCCCGGGTGCCGGTGCTGGCGGCGGTCGGGGCCTGACCCCGGGCGCGGACGGCGCACGCGCGTCGTCCGCCGGGTGGGCGGGCCTCGCGGTGCCGGACGCGTGCCCCGGGGTGTGTGCCGTGCCCCGGGTGTGCCGGCTCCCGGCGCCGGTACCGGGAGTGCCGGCTCCCGGTCCCGTCGCTGGACGTGCTCGGGTCAGGGGCGGTGCGGCGAGGGGCGTGCACGGCGCCCTCCCGCGCGGGTCGTACCGGGCTCGCGGACTAGGAGGGGCGGGTCAGCTCCACGAGCTTGGCGACGGTGTTCCAGTTGCGGGTGGTGGCGATCAGGCCCTTGTTGACGCGGGGCCTGGCGAGGGCGTCGGCGAGTTGCGAGCGGCCGAGGCCGTCCGGGACGTACAGGTACAGGGCCCGGTCTCCGAGGCGGAACTCCTCCGGGAGGAAGTCCCTTCGGTCGATCGCCTCGAAGCGTCCGGCGTCGGCCGGCGCGGAGAAGTAGGTGACGTGCACCTGCTTGGCCTCCAGTTCGGCGGCGGGGAACGGGCACGCCTCGGCGACGTCCCTCAGGTAGGCGTGGTCGCGCACGATCACGTCCGCCGTGAAGCCGAAGTGCTTCTCGATCGCCAGGGCCAACTCGGCCGCCAGGCCATCCTCGTCGCGACGGCCGGACGCGAACACGGCCTGTCCGCTCTGGAGGTAGGTGCTCACGCGTTCGTGGCCGAGGCTCTCCAGGAGCGTGCGCAGTTCCGCCATGGGGACTTTCCTCGCGCCGCCCACGTTGATTCCGCGCAGCAGCGCCGCGTACATCGTCGTCATGCGCACACCATAAGGGGCCGTCGTGCCCCGTGGGGGTGGGCACGACGGCCGTGCCCGCGTGCCGGGCGGACGTGCGCGCCACTCTCTCCGATGCGGGGCGCGCGCTTCAACCACTACGCGTACCTGTGACTTATTCAACAACTCTGCGGAAGGGCGCGGTGCGTGCACCGCACCCTGACCGGCTCCCCCGAGCCACCCCGACAGATGTAGGGGCCCGCGTCCTCCTCAGCGGTGAGGAACGGCGGTACAGGGGGATGCCCCGGTGCCGCCGCGGGTCACCGGAGAGCACGACGAGACGGCCTTGTCCGGCCCCTACCTTCGAAACGGAAGGTGGCGGCGGGGGCTGCCACCTCTCACGAGGGGGCTGGCCCGTCATGCGGAACGGAGAAACACGGGTGCGGGGCATAGCCGCCCGGGCCGGTGGCTGGAGCGCACGGCACCGATGGGCGGCCGTCGGGATCTGGGTGCTGTTCGTCGTCCTGGCGATGGGGCTCGGTTCGGCGGCCGGCCGGGTCGACGTCAAGGACAGCGACCAGCCGGGGGGTGAGACGCACACCGCCGCGAAGATCATCGAGGACGCCGGGATCGAGGAGCCGGCCGGAGAGAGTGTCCTGGTCCAGGCGAAGGACGACGGGACGAAGGCCACGGACGCCGAGTTCCGTGCCGCGGTGACCGCGGTGACCGCGGTGATGGCGGCGGTGGAGGGCACCGGTGAGGTCACGGGCGTGACGTCCCCGTACGACACGAGGACGATCTCGGAGGACGGCCGCAGCGCGCTGGTGCAGTTCGACGTGCGCGGCGCGTCGGACACCGCGGGCGAGCGGGTCGAACCGGTGCTGAAGGCCGTCGCGGGCGTCCAGGAGAAGCACGGCTCGCTGCGGATCGAGGAGATCGGCGGCGCCAGCATGATGAAGACGTTCGACGACGCGTTCGGCGACGACTTCAAGAAGGCCGAGTACTCCGCGGTGCCGGTGGCCCTCGGCATCCTGCTCGTCGCGTTCGGCGCGCTGGTGGCGGCGCCGGTCCCGGTGGCGCTGGCGATCACCGCGATCACCGCGATCACCGCGATCACCGCGATCATGGCGACGATGGGCCTGATGGGGCTGGTCAGCCACTTCCAGCCGATGAGCGAGACCGCCAACTCCGTGATGCTGCTGGTCGGTCTGGCCGTGGGCGTCGACTACTGCCTGTTCTACCTGCGCCGCGAACGCGAGGAACGGGCCGCCGGGCGGGACGCGCGGACGGCCCTGCGGATCGCCGCCGCCACCAGCGGCCGGGCGATCGTCGTCTCCGGTGTCACGGTGTGCGCGGCGATGGCGGGCATGCTGTTCACGGGTATCGCCGAGTTCGAGGCGATGGGTCTTGCCTCGCTGATGGTGGTCGCGGTCGCCATGGTCGGCTCGGTGACGGTGCTGCCCGCGCTGCTGTCCCTGCTGGGTGAGCGGGTGGAGAAGGGCCGCGTGCCGTTCCTGCGCAGGCACCGCGGGAACGGTGGCGGGGAGGGCAGCCGGTTCTGGACGGCCGTTCTGGACCGCGTGCTCGCCAAGCCGCTGCTCGCCGCCGCCGTGGCGACCGGCGCGCTGCTGGCCGTCGCCGCCCCCGCCCTCGGCATGAAGACGCAGAACTTCACGCTGGACCAGGAGTTCGGCGCCTCGCTGCCCGTCGTGCAGACGTACAACCGGGCCGACGAGGCCTTCCCCGGCGGTTCCGACCCGGCCGAGGTGGTCGTGAAGGCCGACGACATCAACGCGCCCGAGGTGAGGGAGGCGCTCGCCGCCTTCCGCGAGCGGGCGGTCGGTTCCGGTGCCTCGCGCGGGCCGGTCCACGTCGTGACGCACGACGAGCAGAACGTGGCCCTGGTGTACGTCCCGCTGGTCGGCGGCTCCGACCTGGACGAGGCGGGCGAGAGCCTGGACAAGCTGCGCGACGAGGTGCGGCCGGCGACGCTCGGCAAGGTCGACGGGGTCGAGGCGCCGATCACCGGGCAGGTCGCCGGCTCGAAGGACTTCAACGACCAGCTCGTCGGATCGGTCCTCCCGGTCTTCGTGTTCGTGGTGATCTTCGCCTTCGTGCTGATGCTGCTGTCGTTCCGCTCGCTCACGATCGCGCTCACCTCCATCGTGCTCAACCTGCTGTCGGTGGGCGCGGCCTACGGCATCCTGGTCGCCGTCTTCCAGCACGGGTGGGGCGCCTCGCTGGTGGGCGCGGAGGGCGTGGGCGCCATCATCTCCTGGCTGCCGCTGTTCCTCTTCGTGATCCTGTTCGGCCTGTCGATGGACTACCACGTGTTCGTGGTGTCCCGGATCCGCGAGGCCCGGCTGCGCGGGCGGACCACCGGGGACGCGATCCGGCACGATGTGGTCACCACGGCCGGCGTCGTCACCAGCGCCGCCGTCATCATGGTCGCCGTGTTCGCCATCTTCGGCACGCTGTCCATGCAGTCCATGAAGCAGATGGGGGTGGGCCTGGCGGCGGTGGTGCTGATCGACGCGACGGTCATCCGGGGCGTCCTGCTGCCGGCCGTGAGGGCCCTGCTCGGCGAACGCAACTGGTACCTGCCGAAGTGGCTGCACCGGCTGCCCGACCTCACCCACGACGAGACGCCCGAGGCGATCGTGCCGACGCACCGGAACGACGAGGGCGAGCGCGGGGAGCGGGGCGAGCGGGTCGGGGTCTGAGTGTCCCGGTACGCGGGGAGGGCCCGTCGGTTCGGGGGAACCGACGGGCCCTTCGCGCCTCCTCACCGGCGGTGCGGTCGAGCCTCCACCGGCGGTGCGGTCACGCCTCCACCGGCGGTGCGGTCACGCCTTCACCGCCGCCAGCTCCGCCTCGATCAGGTCGGCGGCCCGCCGGGTGCCGCCCTCCCGGGCCATCCGGGCCTGGATCTCCTCCAGCCGCCGTGCCACCTCCGGGTCGTCGACCAGGGCGAGGGCCGCGGTGCGCAGTGCGTCGGCGGTGGCCTCCTCGGTGGGCAGGTGGCGGGCGACGCCGAGCCCCTGGAGCATGTCCGCGTTGCCGAACTGGTCCACGGCCTGCGGTACGGCGATCATCGGCGTGGCGGTGGCGAGGCCCTCCTGGCTGCCGCCCGCGCCCGCGTGGGTGACGAACAGGTCGGCCTGCCTGAGGACCGCCAGCTGCGGCACCCACGAACGGACCTCCACGTGGTCCGGTACGTCGCCCAGCTCGGGGGCGCCGACGTGCCGGCCGACCTGGAGCACCACGTGCCAGCCGGGCAGCTCGCCGAAGGCCTTGACGCACTCCCGGTAGAACGCCGGCTGCTTGGTGAAGGAGGACCCGAGCGAGACGAGGACGACCTTCTCCGCGCCGTCGGGACGCTGCCAGTCGCCCTCGGCGGCACGGTCTCCCTGGCAGGCGCCGACGAAGGTGTACGCCTTCTCGTCGACCCGGTCGGCGTTCGGCTGGAGCGCCTTCGGGATCAGCACCAGGGAACGGGCGGGGCGGCCGACGAACGGGTCGGGGTGCTCGGTGATCCCGTTCTCCTCCAGCCAGGCGTGGAAACGGGCGTAGTACGCCTGGCCCCGCACGGTCTTGAGCGGCTCCTCCCACATCGGCTCGCCGACCTCCTGCTCGTACCCCTCCCAGGCGACCAGGTTCGGCGAGAGCGAGACGGCGGGGACGCCCCAGCGATGGGCGAGGACGCGGGCCGGGTACGAGGTGATGTCGTGCAGGACCAGGTCCGGCTCGTCGCCCTCGTACGCCTCGACGAGCTGCGGGAGGGCCTGGATCGCGTCGTCGAGGAACGGCTCGACGTTGTCCAGCAGCGTGGTCCCCCACGCCTCCGGGTCGGCGTCGGGGCCGGGCAGCGTGCTGTTCCAGAGCTTGGGTTCGGCGCCCGTCCCGGCGACCTTCTCCGCGAAGAGCGGCGGGATCGCGTACGTCACCCGGTGCCCTCGCGCGACGAGTTCACGGATCACCTCCAGGCTGGGGTTCACGTGGCCGTGCGCGGCGATGGAGAACATGGCGATGTGAGCGGGAGCGGTCATGCGGACACAGTAGGCGAGACGATACGTCTCGTGCAAGTATTTTCAGGTCCGGGACGTTCAGGGTGCCGACCCCCTGCGTGGGCCCGTGCGGCCCATGGCCGGGCTCTTCGCCCGGCCGGGACGCGCCTGGTCATCGTCGTGAGGGCGCCGTGCCCCGCCGAGAGGCCGCGCCCGCGCTCCCACCTGTGTGAATGCGACACTGGCCGACGGACGGCGGGACCCGGCGGACACGACGGATCCGGCAGACCCGGCGGACGGCGGGACCCGGCGGACACGACGGATCCGGCAAACCCGGCGGACACCATGGGACCCGACCGCCACGACGGATCCGGCGGGCATTAGGAACACGGCACCAGGAACACGGAGGCACGGGACGATGGACGAGGCACGGGCTCGGGAGGTGCTGGCCGCGGCGGGGGTGCTGCCCGGCCCGGCGCGAAGGGCGCGGTTGCTCGCCCTCGGTGAGAACGCGGTGTTCGTCGCCGGTGACCTCGCGGTCAAGGTCGGCCGCGACGCCGAACTCCTGGACCGGGCGCGCCGGGAACTGGCCGTCGCGGTGTGGCTGGAGGAGGCCGGTGTGCCGGCGGTGCGGGCGGCCGACCCCGCGGCGCTGTTCGTCGACGGGCACCCGGTGACGCTGTGGCGGCGGTTGCCCGACCCGGTGCGGCCCAGCGAGCCGCGGGACGTGGCCGCGCTGCTCCGGCTGGTCCACGCGCTGCCCTCCCCCTCCTTCGCGTTGCCGCCCCGCGACCTGCTGGGCGGCGTGGAACGCTGGCTGCGACTGGCGGGCGAGGTGATCGACCCCGCGGACGCCGCCTACCTGCGCGAGCGCCGGGACGGCTTCGCGACGGCCGCCGCCGCACTCACCCCCCGTCTGCCGCGGGGCCCGATCCACGGGGACGCGCTGCCCCGCAACGTGCACGTCGGCCCCGACGGGCCGGTTTTGGTCGACCTGGAGACCTTCTCCACCGACCTGCGCGAGCACGATCTGGTGGTGATGGCGCTCAGCCGGGACCGCTACGGGCTGCCCGCCGCGGCGTACGACGGCTTCACCGGCACCTACGGCTGGGACGTGCGGGAGTGGGACGGCTGCGCGGTGCTGCGCGGTGCGCGGGAGACGGCCAGTTGCGCGTGGGTGGCTCAGCACGCGCCGGGCAACCCGAAGGCGCTGGCCGAGTTCGAACGCCGGGTGGCGTCGCTGCGGGACGGCGACCCGACGGTGCGCTGGCACCCGTTCTGACGCCGCGTCGCCCGCCCGGGACGGGGCCGGGTCAGACCCGCTCGGCGGCCGGTTCGCGCAGCGGCCATCTGCCGTCGACGACGGCCGTGGCGTCGCCCTTGCGGCGCAGGAAGCTCTGGAAGTCCGCCGCCCACTCGGCGTACCACTCGATCTGGCGGTGGTGCAGGTCCGCCGGGCCCAGGGTCGCGACCTTGGGGTGGCGGCCGGCTATCGCGCAGGCCAGCCGGGCCGCGGCGAGGGCGTCGGCCGTGGCGTCGTGGGCGGCGTCGAGCGGGACGCCGTACTCCCGGCAGACCGCTTCCAGGTTGCGCTTGCCGCGGCGGTAGCGGTCGACGGAACGGTCGATGGTGTACGGGTCGATGACGGGGGCGGGGTCCGCACCGCCCAGCCGGTCGCGCAGGGACGGCAGTCCGTGGCGCCGCAGTTCGGCGGAGAGGAGGGTGAGGTCGAAGGCCGCGTTGTAGGCCACGACCGGGACGCCCGTCTTCCAGTAGGCGGCGAGCACGCCGGCGATGGCGTCCGCGACCTGGTCGGCGGGGCGGCCCTCGGCCGCCGCCCGCTCGTTGCTGACGCCGTGCACCGCCACCGCGTCGGGCGGGATCTCCACGCCGGGGTCGGCCAGCCACTCCCGGCGTCCGCGCGGCTCCCCGCCCACGACCTCGATCACGGCTCCCGTGACGATGCGCGCCTCGCACGGGTCGGTGCCCGTCGTCTCCAGGTCGAAGCCGATCAGCGGCTCCCGGTGCCAGCCCATGGGCGGTCCCCCTTCTCGGTGGTGCGTTCCCCCAGTGGTCTCCACCTTCGCACGGGCCACTGACAACGAGAGGAGCGCATTCCGCTTACGCCCGGTCAGGTCCGGGACCGACGGCGGGCGGGAGACCGGGCCGGCATCGCGCACCGGCGCTCAGGACACCGCCCGCGAATCCGCCCACATCAGCTCGAACTCCTCGCGGTAGGTCGGGAAGAGCCCCCCTTCGTCGAGCTGGTCCGTCTTCACGACCCTGCCGCCGTTGCGCCCGTTGCGCAGGACGAGCACCGGTGCCTCCATCCCCCGCGTCCGGCGCAGGTAGGACTGGACGACCGCGATGCCGTCGGCGCCGTCCCCGTCGACCAGGTAGGCGGTGAAGCGGGGCGTCTCGTCGAAGACCTGGATCTCGAACGCGCCGGGGTCCCGCAGCCGGGCGCGCACCCGGCGCATGTGCAGGATGTTCATCTCCACGGCGCGGCTCAGCTCGCCCCGCTTGATGCCGAGTTCCCGCTCGCGGCGCTTGATCGCGCTGGAGGCCGGGTTCAGGAAGAGCAGGCGCACCCGGCCGCCGGACTCGGCCAGCCGCAGCAGGCGCCGGCCGGAGAAGTTCTGCACGAGCAGGTTGAGGCCGATACCGAGGGCGTCCACCCGACGGGCGCCGCCGAAGAGGTCCTCGGCCGGGAACTGGCGCAGCAGCCGCACCCGGTCCGAGTGGACCGCGACCACGTCGGCGTACCGGTCGCCGACCAGGTCCTCCACCGCGTCGACCGGCATCCGCCGCGCGGACGGCACGTCGCTGCCCGCGCCGAGGATCTCCAGCAGGCGCGCCGAGGCCCGCTCGGCCTGGTTCAGGACCGCCTCGGACAAGGCCCGGTTGCGGGAGACGACGTTGCGGGTGACCTCCAGCTCGTCCAGCGCGAGTTCCACGTCCCGGCGCTCGTCGACGTAGGGCTCGAAGCAGGGCCAGTGCTGCACCATCAGCTCGCGCAGCTGCGGCAGCGTGAGGAAACTGAGGACGTTGTCGTCGGCCGGGTCGAGCAGGTAGCCCTTGCGGCGGCTGACCTCGCGGACGGCGACGGCGCGCTGCACCCACTCCTGCCCGGCGGGGCCGGCCGCGGCGACCACCCAGTCGTCGCCGTGGACGGGCTCGTAGACCGGCCTGAGGACGGCGGCCACGACCGCGCGCAGCCGCTGTTCGACGAGGTTGAGCCAGATGTAGGCCCGGCCCGCCCGCTGCGCACGGGTGCGCACCTCGTGCCAGGCGTCGGCGTCCCAGTCCAGTTCCGGACCGATCGCGCCCGCGTTCATCGGCCGCACCAGGGACACCGCGCCGGGCGGGACGTCCGTGGAGTTCCCCTGGTGACCGTCGTCACCAGGAGGCAGCTCCAGCCCTCCCGAGCCCACCCGCGCACCGCCTTCCGCTCCCCCGGAGCACCTTCGGGGAAACCCCGCCCAACGATCAAGGAAGGGTACTCCGCGAGCGGTCCGCGGTGCAGCCCGATGGACGCGCCGGTTTCCCCAACCTCCGTGTCCCACACGTCCGTTCCGGCGGTCCGGACACCGTGGAGTGAGCGGATTCATAGCGGTGACGTCGCACGCCGCGGGGAAGAATCCCTCGCGCCCTTCCCGGGCGCGGACCGAGCAGATCGCCGACGGGTGGGTAGGAGGACGTACGTGCTAGGTGGTCGCCTCACTTTCGGGGAGACTCGGAGCCATGGCGTCCGCACCGGCGCCCCACACCTGAAAGAGTCGTGTCCATGCAGGTCTGGCCTGGAGAGGCATATCCACTCGGTGCCACGTACGACGGCGCCGGCACCAACTTCGCGGTCTTCACGGAGGCCGCCGACCGAGTAGAGCTGTGTCTGCTGCACGACGACGGCTCGGAAGCCGCGGTCGAGCTGAGGGAGAGCGACGCGTTCGTACGGCACGCGTACGTGCCGGGCGTGATGCCCGGGCAGCGGTACGGCTACCGCGTGCACGGCCCGTACGCGCCGGAACGCGGGCAGCGCTGCAACAGCGCCAAGCTGCTCCTCGATCCGTACGCGCGTGCGATCAGCGGCTCGATCCGGTGGGGCGAGGAGGTGTACGGCTACCACTTCGACGACCCCGATCGGCGCAACGACCTGGACTCCGCTCCGCACATGATGTCCTCGGTCGTGGTCAACCCCTACTTCGACTGGGGCGACGACCGGCGCCCCCGGACGGAGTACCACCACACGGTGCTCTACGAGGCCCACGTGAAGGGCCTGACCATGCGGCACCCGGGCCTGCCCGAGGAACTGCGCGGCACCTACGCGGCCCTCGCCCACCCGGCGCTCATCGAGCACCTGACCGAGCTGGGGGTGACCGCGCTGGAGCTGATGCCGGTGCACCAGTTCGTCAACGACCACCGCCTGGTGGACATGGGCCTGAACAACTACTGGGGCTACAACACCATCGGCTTCTTCGCCCCGCACAACGCGTACGCCTCCTGGGGCGACCGCGGCCAGCAGGTGCTGGAGTTCAAGTCGGCGGTCAAGGCGCTGCACGAGGCCGGGATCGAGGTCATCCTGGACGTCGTCTACAACCACACCGCCGAGGGCAACCACCTGGGCCCGACGCTGTCCTTCAAGGGCATCGACAACCCCTCCTACTACCGGCTGACCGACGATCCCCGCTACTACATGGACACCACGGGGACCGGGAACTCACTGCTCATGCGGTCGCCGCACGTGCTCCAGATGATCATGGACTCGCTGCGGTACTGGGTCACCGAGATGCACGTCGACGGCTTCCGCTTCGACCTCGCGGCCACCCTGGCCCGGCAGTTCCACGAGGTGGACCGGCTGTCCTCGTTCTTCGACCTGGTGCAGCAGGACCCGGTCGTCTCGCAGGTGAAGCTGATCGCCGAGCCGTGGGACGTGGGCGAGGGCGGTTACCAGGTGGGCAACTTCCCGCCGCTGTGGACCGAGTGGAACGGCAAGTACCGGGACACGGTGCGGGACCTGTGGCGCGGCGAGCAGCGCACGCTGGCCGAGTTCGCGTCCCGGCTGACCGGTTCGTCCGACCTGTACCAGGACGACGGCCGCCGTCCGCTCGCCTCGATCAACTTCGTGACCTGCCACGACGGCTTCACCCTGCACGACATGGTGGCGTACAACGAGAAGCACAACGAGGCCAACGGCGAGGACAACCGGGACGGCGAGAGCCACAACCGCTCCTGGAACTGCGGCGTCGAGGGTGACACCGACGATCCGGCGGTGCTGGAGCTGCGGGCCCGGCAGATGCGCAACTTCATCGCCACGCTGCTGCTGTCCCAGGGTGTACCGATGATCAGCCACGGTGACGAGTTCGCGCGCACCCAGAAGGGCAACAACAACGCCTACTGCCAGGACAACGAGCTGGCGTGGGTGGCGTGGCCCGAGGGCGACGGCACGGGCGGCGAGCTGCTGGAGTTCACCCGCTCCATGGTGTGGCTGCGCAAGGACCACCCGGTCTTCCGCAGGCGGCGCTTCTTCCACGGGCGCCCCGTGGAGGGCACCCACGACGAACTGTCGGACATCGCGTGGTTCACCCCCGAGGGTACGGAGATGACCCAGCGGGACTGGAACTCGGCGCGGGCGTCGGCGCTCACGGTGTTCCTGAACGGCAACGCGATCTCGGAACCCGGCGCACGCGGGGAACGCATCGCCGACGACTCGTTCCTGCTGATGTTCAACGCCTCGCCCAAGCCCTTGGAGTTCGTGGTGCCGGTCGACCACGGCCGGCAGTGGGAGGTGATCGTCGACACCGCCCGCACCGAGGGGGCGGCCGGGGGAACGGGCGCGAAGGTGCAGGCCGGGGACCGGCTGACCCTGGTGGACCGGAGCCTGACGGTGCTGCAGCGGCCGGTGTAGGACCTGACCGGCGAACGGGCGCGACGGCGTCGCGGGGCGGACGGGCGGGAAGGGCCGGGCGGGGTCCGGAGCCTGCCGTGCCGGGCGCTTCGCCCACGCGCGTGCGGTGGGTGACCGCGGTGTGTCCGGCGTACGGCGCGCGGTCGCGGTGCGTCCGGCGTGCGGTGCCGGGCGCGGCGCCGGCGCGGGCGGGCGCGGCGGCCATGGCGAGCCCCGCCACCGCTCGTCACTCCCCTGGCGGCAGGGGCGGGCCAGGCCGATCACCTCCCGGTACGCCCGCGGCGCGCCGCGCCGGCCGGTGCCTCGGCCGCCTCCACCGCTCGCAGCCGGCCACCCGCGCGTACCCCCTGTGGAGGGGGCGATGACACGAAAGGCGGCGAGACGGGTACGTAGGTCTCCATGACACCTGAGCGACCCGACCCGACGGTGCCCACAGCCACGTACCGGCTGCAGTTGCAGCCCGACTTCCCCTTCTCGGCCGCGGCCGCGGCCGTGCCGTACCTGGCCTCGCTCGGCGTCTCGCACCTGCACCTGTCCCCGGTGCTGGAGGCCGTGCCCGGCTCGTCGCACGGCTACGACGTCGTCGACCATTCGCGCGTACGCGGGGAACTGGGCGGCGAGGAGGGGCTGCGGGCGCTGGCGCGCACCGCGCGGGAGCACGGCCTGGGCCTGGTGGTGGACATCGTGCCGAACCACATGGCGATGTCCCCCCGCCACAACCGGGCCCTGTGGGACGTGCTGCGCGAGGGCCCGAAATCGCCCTACGCGCGGTGGTTCGACGTCGACTGGGAGGCGCAGGGCGGCCAGGTGCTGCTGCCGGTGCTGGGCGCCCCGGTCGGCGAGGTGCTGGACGACCTGCGGGTCGACGGCGACGTACTGCGTTACCACGACCACGTCTTCCCCCTGCGGGACGGCACCGGGGACCTGCCGCTGCCGCAGCTGCTGGACGCGCAGTGGTACCGCCCGGTGTGGTGGCGGCTCGCCCGCACCGAGCTGAACTACCGGCGCTTCTTCAGCATCTCGGAGCTGATCGGCGTACGCGTGGAGGACCCGGAGGTGTTCGAGGCCACGCACGCCACGATCCTGCGGCTGCTGCACGAGGGCGTGGTCGACGGGCTGCGCGTCGACCATCCCGACGGCCTCGCCGACCCCGGCACGTACCTCCGGCGGCTGCACGAGGCCAGTGGCGGCCGGTGGACGGTGGTGGAGAAGATCCTGGCGGACGGCGAGCGGCTGCCGGCCGCCTGGCCCGTGGCCGGCACGACCGGCTACGACGCCCTGCGGCACGTCGACGCCCTCTTCACGGACCCGGCCGGGTACGGGGAACTCGTCGTCCGGTACCGCGGTTTCACGGCCCCGCAAGCGGACCGGGGCGGGGACTGGGCGGCGACGGTGCGGCGGGCGGCCCACAAGGTGCTCACGCACGAGCTGGCCACCGAGCTGGACCGGCTGACGCGGGTGGCGCACCGCCTGTGCGTCGCCTCCCCGGAGCCCGCCCTGCGCGACCGGGCGCCGTGGGCGCTGCGCACGGCACTGCGGGAGCTGCTGGTCCGGCTGGAGGTGTACCGGCCGTACACCCCGACGGACGCCGCGTCCGTCGTCACCGAGGAGGCCGCCGCCGAGGCGCGGCTCGCGTTCCCGGTGCGGGAGGAGGGCGGGGCGGTGGACGCGGTACGGGACCTGGTGCTCGGGCGGTTCGGGGACGGGCCTGAGCACGTGGAGTTCCGGACGCGGTTCGCGCAGACCGCGTCGGCGCTGCGCGCCAAGTCCGTCGAGGACACGGCGTTCTACCGCTACGTGCCGTTGCTGTCGGCGACCGAGGTGGGCGGGAACCCGGGCGGCCCGGCCCTGTCACCGGACGCGTTCCACGCGTACTGCGCGCGCGTGCAGCGCGACTGGCCCGCGACCGGCACGGTCGTCACGACCCACGACACCAAGCGCAGCGCCGACGTGCGCGCCGCGCTGGCGGTCCTCACGGAGTGCCCCGAGCGGTGGACGGACGTCCTGGCGGAGGTCGCCCGCACCGGCGAGGGCGTGCCGGACGCGCAGCTGGCGTGGGCGGCCTGGCAGACGGTGTTCGGGCTGGGGCCGGCGGACGGTGAGCGCGTGCGGGGGGCGTTGCTGAAGCACGTGCGCGAGGCGGGGATGCACACCAGCTGGACGGAGCAGGAGCCGCCGTACGAGGACGCGGTGGCCCGGTTCGTGACGGCGGGGCCGTGCGGCACGCCGGGGGGACGGGTGGCCGCCCTGCGCGACGCGCTGGAGCCGCACATCCGGGCCAACGTCCTCGGCACGGCCCTGACGCACCTGACGATGCCGGGGGTGCCGGACCTCTACCAGGGCACCGAGGACGAGTACCTGGCCCTGGTGGACCCGGACAACCGCCGGCCCGTGGACTTCCCGCCCGCCGGGGGCGGCGACGCCGGGGCGGTGGACGCGGGGACCGCGGGGACGAAGGGCGCGGTGACCCGGGCGGCGCTGGCACTGCGGGGGCGGCGGCCGGAACTGTTCGGCGACGCGGCGACGTACGCGCCGCTCACCGCCGAGGGGCCCGCGGCGGCGCACTGCGTGGCGTTCGCCCGCTCCGGGGAGGTCGTGACCGCCGTGACCCGGCTGTCCCTGCGGCTGGCGGAGGCGGGTGGCTGGCGCGGTACGACACTGCCGCTGCCGCCCGGCCGGTGGGCCGACGCGCTGACGCCCGGACGGGAGTTCACCGGGCACGCGCGCGTGGAGGAGCTGTTCGCGGGAGTGCCGGTGGCGTTGCTGGAGCGGGTGGCGGCGGCCGGGGCGGACGCGGGCTGAGCGGCGGGCACGGGCTGAGCGGCGGGCACGCCGGGCGGCTCACGCCTGTCCCTCCCCGCCGCACGGCATCGAGGGGGGGGGGAAAACCACAGCAAAAGAGAAAACAAACCCCCAGAGGCGAAAACTCACCCCACCC
>NZ_JBSICH010000010.1:0-109936 GCF_053613315.1 Streptomyces sp. JK94
GGGCTCACACCTGTCCCTCCCCGCCGCATGGCATCGCGGGGGTGCGCACCCCCGCAGCACAGGGGCGCGCACCCTCCGGGATGCGCGCCCTCACCTCGCGCACGCCGGCGCGGGGCCGCCCCCGGCAAGGGGGCGGCCCCGTACAGGGTGGCCGCGCACAGGGCCACCCCGGCAAAGCGGCCCCGTACAGGACGGCCGTGCTCACCGGTCCGCCCGGCTCACCGTCCCCCGTCCCAGGCGAACACCGCTCCCGTGCTCACCTCCAGCACGCACCTGTTCGGGAAGGTCCGCGTGTACTCCACGGGCTGTCCCCGCCACTGCCCGCGCGCGTGGGCGGTCACCGGGGCGTGGACCATGGGGCAGGGGGCGTCCTGCGGCGGGATGGCCTCGATGCGGCCGTCCGCCGCGTCGAGGTCCGCGCAGGCGCGGGCCGCGCGGGCGTGGCCGCTGGGCGGGTCGCACAGCAGCAGGGCACCGCGGGTCGTGCCGGTGTGGGCATCCGGGCGGTCAGTGGGGTGGAGGCCCGACCGGGCGTCGCCGCGGGTGACGCCGAGGAGGAGCCAGTCGGCCGCCGGTTCCCGTTCCGCGGCGGCCCGTGCCGGGGCCGCGCAGGTGAGGAGGAGGGCGGCAGCCGCCAGGAGGGCGGCCGGAGCCGCTCCGCTCGTGTTGATGTGTGTCATTCCCGGTGCATCGGCACGGCGGCCTCCGGACCCCACCCCGGCTCACCCGAACGGGTGGTGCGGCGCCGCCCGGCCAGTTCGAACGCGGCCAGCACGATCCGCGTCTGGTACTCCACCTGGCGCGCGACCGGGATCCAGCGGGCCGCGCAGCCGTCGCGGTAGTCGGCGCAGCCCTCGTCGACGAGCCGGTCCAGCTCGGGCAGTACGCCCGCGGGGTCGTCCCCGGCCCGAGTCACCAGCTGGTGCAGCAGCCCCGCCGTCCGCAGGGCCAGTCGCCGTCCGGCCAGGCGCAGGGCGACCAGGTGGGCGGTGCTCATCGGGGGGAGCGGCCGGCCCGATCCGTCGTCGGTGTCGGGGTCCCACGCGTCGGCGAGCCGGGGGCAGACCAGCAGGTAGTCGTCGACGGGGGCGAGCAGGTGGGCCGCGTCCGGGTCGGTGGCGACGTGGGGCCGGATGCGGGCGAGGACGCGGTTCAGACGGCGGGTGTCCCGGCGCAGCGCACGGCTCACCGAGCGCAGCACCGCGTCCCGGTCGGCCGGGGGCGAGCCGTCCGCGACGCCGGCCGCGCCCCACATGGGCGCCTCGACGACCGCGGTGACCGTCCCGTAGCGCCGCGGATGGCACCACGTGGACTCCACGGCGGCCTCGGTGATGGCCGCGGTGAGGTCGCCGCGGCGGGGCGGCGGGATGCGGTAGACGGCAGGGCCCAGGTCGGGCCAGTACAGGGTGTCGTAGGCGCCGAGCTCGCGGGGGATGCCGAGGCGGGCCGCGGTGTGGGTGACGCGCTGGGCGAGACCCGGCAGGTCGTGGGTCAGTTCGACGAAGCCGCCGCCGACGTCGACGCCGTGCAGGGAGCACTGCAGGAAGGGCCGCAGTTCGTCCTGGAGGGCGACCAGGGCTCGGGTCTCCGGCAGCGCGGCGTGGTCGGGACCGTCGGGCAGCCACTCGGGCTGCTCCAGGAAACCGGGCCGGAAGAAGTTCCGGGCGTAGCGGTCGAGGGTGTACGGGCCGGACAGCCAGCCCTCGTTGCGGCGCAGGCCGTCGGGGTCGGCGCACAGCAGCAGGTTCCAGGTGGCGTCCGCGCCCTCGGTGAGCCGGGGGTCCGCCAGGGCCCGCTCGGCCAGCCGCAGGGCGGTGGCGCCGCCCACCGGTTCGTTGGCGTGCGGTCCGGCGACGACGAGTGCCTGGCCGCTGCCGTGGCCGACGGAAAGCAGCAGCAGCGGGGTGCCCGCGCGGGACGTGCCGACGCGGCGCAGCCGGGCGTGCCGGGGATGGCGGGCGACGAGCGCGGCGGCCCGGGCACCCAGCTCGTCCACGGTCGGATAGCGCAGGAGGGGTGGCAGGGCACACCTCCAGGATGCGGTTCGTCGGTTCACCCGGATACGCGGTGTACGCACAGTCAGTCACGACTTGGGGGGTACGTCAACACCGTGAAACACGACGGGTTTTGCGCCATCGGGCTCACCCCGCACGGAGTGCGCGACGCCGGGTGAAGGCCAGGCCAGAGCTGTGCTCCGGTCTCCTTCGCCGGCTCAGGCCGCCGCGAGGCGGAAGGCCATCTGGCCGAAGCCGATCTGGTCGCCCTCGCGGACGACCGCCGCACCGATGACCCGCCGTCCGTTGACCGTCGTGCCGTTGGTGGAGCCGAGATCGCGCAGCACCCACATGCCGCCCTGCCGGCTCAGCTCGGCGTGCACGCGGGAGACCGTCTCGTGGGTCAGCCGCAGCCCGCTCGCCGGGTCGCGCCCTATGCGCAGCGGGTGGCCGGTGCCGGGGTGGGGCAGCAGCAGCTTGGGCAGCCGCTCGGCCTGCCAGGCCCGGCGCAGCCGTACGCCGAACCCGGACACCGCCTCGACGGTGCCGAACACCAGCCGCGACACCCGGCCCTCGGTGGGCAGGTCGGCGGTGAGCGCGGCCAGTTCCTCAAGGCGCCGGGCGGCGAGCGCCAGCTCCATCCTGCGGATGAACGTGTCGTGCGACAGACGCCCCATGGCGACGCCGTCCCGGAGCACCTTCAACGCCTTGTCGCGCTCCGTGTCGGACAACCGCGCGGGGTACGTGTTGAACTCGGAGGACGACGTCACGCGGGTGATTGTCGGTCAGCCGGGCCGGAGTGTCCAGAAACCGGGAAATCGACCACCGTGCGTGCGGGCGGCGGCTCCCGCGCGCACGCCGCGCGGACGACACCTGCCGCGAACGGTGCCTTTCCCCAGCGGAGAGATCGCTTTTGCAGGACGATGGACGGGCTACATCACGGTGAGCAGACGAAGGGGAACCGTCCGTGCAGTTCGAGGTGTGGGCACCGCAGGCCGACCGGGTGACGCTGGAGTGCGACGGCGTCACGCGCACGATGGAGCGCGATCCGCGGCGGCCGGGGTGGTGGTGCGGACAGGCCGATGCGCGGGACGGCTCGCGGTACGGCTTCGCGGTGGACGACGGGCCGGTGCTGCCGGACCCGCGCTCGCGCAGGCAGCCGGACGGGCCGGACGGACTCAGCGCGGTCGTCGACCACGGGCGGTACACCTGGGGTGCCGAGTGGTCAGGGCGATCCCTGCCCGGGAGCGTCCTGTACGAGCTGCACGTGGGCACGTACACGCGCGAGGGCACGCTCGACGCCGCCGCCGAGCGGCTCGGGCACCTGGCCGGACTGGGCGTCACGCACGTCGAGTTGATGCCGCTGTGTCCCTTCCCGGGCCGGCACGGCTGGGGGTACGAGGGCGTCTCGCTGTGGGCGGTGCACGAGCCGTACGGCGGGCCCGAGGCGCTGAAACGGTTCGTCGACCGGGCCCACGAACTGGGTCTCGGCGTGGTCCTGGACGTGGTGCACAACCACCTGGGCCCCTCCGGCAACTACCTGCCCGCCTTCGGCCCGTACTTCACCGACACCCACCACACGCCGTGGGGCGTCGCCGTCAACCTGGACGCCCCCGGCTCGGACGAGGTCCGCGCCTACCTGGTGGACAGCGCCCTGGCGTGGCTGCGGGACTACCGGGTCGACGGACTGCGGCTCGACGCGGTGCACGCCCTGGTCGACACGCGCGCGTGCCACTTCCTGGAGGAGCTGTCGGCCGCCGTGGACGGCCTCGCCGCCGAGCTGGACCGTCCGCTGTTCCTGATCGCCGAGTCCGACCTCAACGACCCGCGGATCATCACCCCGCGCGCGCAGGGCGGCATGGGCGTCCACGCACAGTGGAACGACGACTTCCACCACGCCCTGCACACCGCGCTGACCGGGGAGTCGCAGGGCTACTACGCCGACTTCGCACGCGCCCCGCTGGCCGCGCTCGCCAAGACGCTGACCGGGGGCTACTTCCACGACGGCACCTACTCCAGTTTCCGGGGCCGGGCCCACGGACGGCCGCTGGACCGGGGCCGCGTCGCCGCGCACCGGCTGACCGGGTACAGCCAGACCCACGACCAGATCGGCAACCGCGCCCAGGGCGACCGTCTGGCCGCGCTGGTCTCCCCCGGCCTGGCGGCCTGTGCGGCGACCCTGACCCTGACCGCGCCGTTCACGCCGATGCTGTTCATGGGCGAGGAGTGGGCCGCCGGCACGCCCTGGCAGTTCTTCACGGACCACACCGACCCGGAGCTGGCCGAGGCGGTACGCAACGGCAGGCGGCGCGAGTTCGCCGCGCACGGCTGGAAGGAGGAGGACGTGCCCGACCCGCAGGACCCGGCGACACGCGAGCGCTCCTGCCTCGACTGGTCCGAGCCGGAACGCGAGCCGCACGCGCGCGTACTGGACTGGTACCGCCGGCTGATCGCCCTGCGCGGCGAGCGGGCCGACCTGACCGACCCGGATCTCGCCGACACCAGGGTGGCGTACGACGCCGACGCGCGCTGGCTGGCCTTCCGGCGCGGTGACCTGCGGGTGGCCGTCAACCTGGGTCCCGAACCGGTGGCGATCCCCCTGGGGTCCCGTCCCTCGCGCGTGCTCGCCGCGTGGGAACCGGTGCAGGCGCCGGGCGCGGACGGGGTGCTGCGTGTACCGGGCGAGTCGAGCGCCGTCCTCCTGCAGGAGTAGGCGTCCTCTCGTGCTCTCCCAGGAGTGGGGGTGCTCCCCCAGGCGGGAGCCGTACTCCTCCAGCGGTGCGTCGCACTCCTGCTGGGTGCGGCGTCCCTCTCGTACCGCCCTCACTCGTGGGCGCCGCCGCCGCACGGACGGGGAGCCGTTCAGGAGGGGTCGTCCGGGCCGTCCTCGCGCAGTTCCGTCACCCGTTCCAGCAGGATCGGCTCCCAGGCGCGCCGCAGCCGGGTCCTGAGCACGGGGACGGACGCGGGTGCGGCCGGCCGGCCGGCGAGCGCCCCGGCCAGACCGACCAGCGCGTCGCAGCGGGCCAGCCACAGGCCGCGCAGGCAGGGACGGGCGCCGTAACCGGCGAGGGTGGCGGCGCGGACGGCGGCGGGCGAGCCGACGGACAACGCGAGCGCGGCGATGTCCTCGGCGGGGTCCCCGAGCACGGCGTCGGTCCAGCCGAGGACGCCGCGCACCCGGCCGTCGGAGCCGACCACGAGGTGTTCGCCGGCCAGGCCGTGGTGGACGAGGACCGCCGCGCCGGGCTGGGCGCCCAGCTGGGCCGTCGCCTCGGGGGTGAGCCGCTCCGGTCGCGCGGCGTCGAACTCGTCGGCCTCGGCGAGGCGCCGGGCGGCGCGCTCGGCGGCCTGCCGCAGCGTCTCCAGCGAGCGCGGGGCGGCCCGGGGCACGCCGAGGGTCTCCGCCTGGCGGACCGGCACCTCACGCAGCCCGGTGAGCAGCGCCGCCAGGTCCGCCTCGCCGAGGGCCGACACGTCGTGGTCCTCCCCCGACCCGCCGGGCACCCGGGCGTCCAGCGTGTACGTCAGGCCCGGCGCCCACTCCCCGTGTGCCACGCTCGTCGGCACCGTGACGCAGACGCAGGGGCGGACCAGCTCGCGCAGACGCAGTTCGCGCCGCTGCCGCACCGCGGCCCCGCGGTCGGGGGCCAGGCGCAGCACGTGGCGGGTGCCGGCCCACCAGGTGGCGGGCCCGGTGGCCTCCGCGACGGGCCGGACCTCGAGGTCCGCACTCTCGCTCAGCAGGGAACGGACCAGTCGGCGGACGGTGTCCGCGGTGGGTGTCGGTGCCTGGGTCATGGTCGGGCCGTCGTCTTCCGGGTCTGCCGGGGCGTTCGTGGTCCGCCGGGGCGTTTCGGGGTCTCTCGGTCGCCGGTCACTGCACGGTGACCATCTCCCGGGTGGTGTCGTTGAGACGCCGGCCGCCGTCCCGGGTGACCGTGACGATGTCCTCGATCCGTGCCCCGAACCGGCCGGGCAGATAGACGCCGGGCTCGACGGAGAAGCACATGCCGGGCACGAGGGGCTGCTCCTCCCCCTCGATCATGTACGGCGGCTCGTGCGTGGTGACGCCGATGCCGTGCCCGGTACGGTGGATGAAGTACTCGCCGTAGCCGGCGCCGGCGATGACCGCGCGGGCCGCCCGGTCCACCTCCTGGCAGGCGACGCCGGGCCGCACCGCCCGGAAACCCGCTTCCTGCGCCTCGCGGACGAGGTCGTGCACCCGGCGCTCCTCGTCGGTGGGCTCGCCCACTTGGACGGTGCGGGAGGTGTCGGAGCCGTAGCCGTCCTTCAGGCCGCCGAAGTCCAGGACGATCATGTCGCCGTCCTCGATGACGCGGTCACCGGCCTCGTGGTGCGGGTTGGCGCCGTTCGGACCGGAGGCGACGATGGTGAAGTCGACCTGGGAGTGCCCGGACCGCCGCAGCAGGCCGGCGAGGTCGGCGGCGACCTCGGACTCCCGGCGCCCGCCGAAGCGGACCGTGCGGATCTCCTCGAAGGCGGCGTCCGCGGCCGCCCCCGCCGCGGCCAGCAGCTCCAGCTCCGCCGCGTCCTTGACCGCCCTCAGCATGGGCAGCGCCTCGGTGAGGGAGGCGTACGTGGTGCCGGGCAGCTCCCGCTGGAGGGCCAGCAGGTGCATCGCCCACGCGTTGTCGCTGATCCCGAACCGGCCCGAGCCGTCGAGGAGCGCGGCGGTGGCGGCGTAGGGGTCCTTGCCGTCGGTCCAGTCGCGCAGGGTCAGGGCGGGCGCGCCGACGGCCTTCTCGGCGTCGGGGGCCTCCAGGGCCGGCACGACGAGGACGGGGTCGCGGCCGGGGGCGAGGACGAGCAGGGTGAGCCGTTCGGTGGTCGCGGTGGGCGCGTAACCGGTGAGCCACACGAGGTCCGGTCCCGGTGCCACCAGCAGTCCGGCCAGGCCCGCGTCGGCGGCCGCGTTCGCGGCGCGCTCCATGCGGGTCCGGTAGTCGTCGGTGGTGAAGGGAGCAGCGGGTGCGCTGCCGGTCATCCGGGCCTCCCTGGGCGGCGAGAGCAGGTCCATGGGCAGCATCCTGCCTCTGGCACGGGGGCGACGCGAGCCGATTCGCACGAAGCGGCCCCTCGCCCGTGGCCGGGTGAGGCACGAGCACGGGGCGGCGGGGCCCGGCGCCGGGCGGCCGGAACGGGAGCGGGCCGGGACCACGTGCCTCCCGCGTTCGGGGAGCCGCGGACGGGAGCGGGGCGCGGGATCGCCGGACGACCCGTGGCGGTCCGACCGGCGCCGAGGTGGCCGCCGCGGACGCCCCGGGAGGCGGGTGGGCCGGGGGCGGCTCACGAGCCGCCTTCCGTACGGTCGCACTCCGGAGGTCGCCGGCCGACGCGTACGGGCCGCAGGCCCCGCACGGGCGGGGCGGGTCACGTGACGACGCCCGGTACGGCCGTCAGCTGCTGGTAGCCGCCGCTCTCGTGGCGCACCGTGACCTTGACCTCCTTGCCCGGCCGGGCGCGGGCCACGGCGCGTGCGAGGTCGGCGGCCGAGTCCACGCGGGCCGTGCCGAACGTCAGGAGCACGTCGCCCCGGACCAGGCCGGCCGCGTATCCGGGGCCCGGCACGTGGACGCCCACCACGAGGGCCCCCGGCTTCTCGTCATCCACGGCCTCCACACCGAGGGTCGCGGTGGCCGGCGCCGGGGAGGGGGACCGGCCGCCCGACGGGTGCGCCGGGACGGCCCGGGTGCCCGGCGGCGCCCCCGCACCCGACGCCCCCGCCTGCCGCCGCATCTCGGCCAGTTCGCTCATGCCGATGACCGTGGCGCCCACCGTCCCGAGCCCCACACCCGCCAGGAGCAGGACGGTCGCGGCGCACACGCCGAGCAGCAGGCTGGTGAGCCGGCGGCGGCGCCGGCGCCCGGTGTGCGGGCGCCGCCCGTCGTCGGGCGCGGTACCGGCCCGCGGTTCCCGGCCGGGCATCGGCTTGGGTCGCAGCACTGTCTGTTCCATGGATCGCCTCCGGCTGGTGCTCTACCCGGCGCACCAGCGCGTGACGAGCCACGAACGAGTGAGACTGAACGCCGGTCAGGCCGTCGGAACGGGGCTGCTCCTGGGGACGGGTACGGCCGGGATCCGGTCCGGGAGGAAGCCGTGGGTGCGCCCGGCCAGGTAATCGGCCTTGTACCGCGGAACCTCCCGGTGCCAGTTGAGGATGCCGGCCATCCAGTTCTGCAGGTCGGTCACGTAGCCCCGCATGACGGCTCTCGCCTCGTCGGTCAGCTGGAAGTCGTCGTACACGACGGGCAGTTCGTGCGCGACCACGTGCTCGAACTGGCGCATGCGCTGGTTCATCAGGTCCTGCACGACGCCGAGGGCGGCCGGATAGTCGACGCCGAAGAAGTTCTGCACGACGAGGACGGCGTTGTGGACCTCGCCCTCGTACTCGATCTCCTTCTGGTACGAGAAGACGTCGTTGAGGAGGCACGCGTAGTCGATCGCCGCGTTCTCCAGGGAACGGACGGGGCCACTGCGGTAGACCTCGGGCGGGACGGCCGGCCCGTGTCCGGCACGGCACAGGCCCAGGGTGAGGTCGGAGCCGAAGGTGGCGCGCCGCATCTCCAGGTAGTCCACCGGGTCGGGGACGCGGTTCTGGATCTGGTTGGCCAGCTCCCACACCCAGGCTTCGGTCATCTTGTCGACGGCCGCCTTCAGCGGGCGCCGCTGCTCGGGCGTCATGCCGGCGGTCGTGCGCGCCCACAGGTCGATCAGGGAGCGTTCCATGGCGTTGGCCGGCGGCAGGACCGGCTCACCGTCGAGCGGCATGCAGGCCGACAGACGGGCCGTGGTCAGCCGGGCGGCGGCCAGGTCGCGGCGGTGGCCGTAGACCAGCGGGTAGTAGTCGTCGCCGTAGGTGCCGAAGGCCAGCCAGTCGGAGGCGAGGTCCAGCTCCTCCTGGGTGGCGTCCGGGTCGAGGCCCGCGGCACACAGGGGCAGGTCGCAACTCGCGAGCTTGTCCTCGTCCCAGACGCCTTCGCTGAGGAACCCCATTTCCCGCGACCACTCGGACAGATGCCGCCGGGCGCCGTCCAGGGCGGGGCTCAGCTCCAGCGGGAACGGCATGCGGATGTCGGGGATGACCGAGGGGCCGACCTTCTGGAAGGGCACGTACGTGTAGGGGCGCGCCCGCTCGGCGGCGGCCGCGGCGAGCAGCGTCCCGACGTTCGCGGCGGAGGTGCCGGGACCGGTCAGCGCCTGCCAGCCGGCGAGGGGCCGGGCGCCCTCGTTCATGTACCGGCTGGAGCGCATGTGCCACTCGTGGCCGCCGGACTGCCAGTCCTGCAGGCCTTTCGCGTACAGTCCGACGGCGCCGACCTCGGCCGGGGTCAGGCCGTTCTCCAGGGCCGTCGCGGGCACCTCGGTGAAGGCGGTGTGCTCGAACTGGTGCAGCCGGGAGGTGAGGACGTCGTTGACCAGCTCGGCGGCCTCCTGGGTGGTGCAGCCGAAGAAGGTCTCCAGGACCAGGACCCCGTTGCTCAGCTCCCCCTCGTCCTCGACCTCGCGCTGGTAGGAGAAGAGGTCGTTGCGCAGGTGCACGGCGTCGGAGAACGTCTCCATCAGCACCCTGAGCGCCCTGGACCCGGCGACGGCGGCGGGCACCTCGGCGGTCGCGTACTCCACGAGCCCGGCCGACCAGGGGGCGCCGCCGACCTTGCGGCGCATCTCGATGTACTCGACGGGGTTGGCGATCCGCCCCTCGTTGATGTTGGACAGCTCCCACAGGGACTCGTTGAGCAGGTGCTCGGTGGCGACGGCGAAGCGGCGGCGCCAGTCGGCCGACATCGCCGGCACCGTGCGCGTCCAGAGGTCGGCGAGGCCGGCCTCGACCGGGTTCTCCGGCTCGGGCATCACGGTGGTGAGGTCGAGCGGCATGAACAGGGGGAGCCGGTCGAGGTGGGCCTTGCCGCCGACGCGGTCCTGGGTGCGCTTGAACTTCTCCAGGAAGTGGTCGTCGAAGAAGAAGACCCACACGTACCAGTCGGTGATGAGGGAGAGCGCCGGCCCGTCGCAGTCGGGGTGGGTGTAGGCGCAGAGCAGACCGTAGTCGTGTGCGTCGAGGTCGGATTGCTCCCAGACCCCGGAGCCCTCCAGCATGCCCATCTCGCGCGCCCACGTCGTCGAGTGGGCGCGGGCCTCGTCGAGATGCGGGTTGAGCCGCGCGGGATGCGGCATGTAGAAGTGCGGTAGTTCGAAGGGCTGTTGCGTCATGGCCGGGCACTACCCACGGCCCCGCGGGCACATCCGCGGGGCGGCACATGATCACACCATCGCGTGAATCGGGGCGGAACGCGGGAACTTTCGCCGATGCACCTCTCCGGACCGCCGGGCGCTCAGTGCCCGACCTGGATCAGCGCGTGCGTCCCGCTCGTCCGCCAGTTCCGTTCCCCGCTCGCCTCCAGCGCGGCCTCCGTCTCCGCGGCCAGGCCGGTGATCACGTCGGACTTCAGGGTGCGCAGCGCGGCGACGGGGCCGGGGAAGTACGCGGTGACCGCCGCGAAGGACGTGGTCGGGGGCCACCACCGGTCGCCCACCAGGCGGCGGTAGTTCAGGTCGCCCTTGAGGACGGTGACCGTGGCCGCGGCGAACTCGGCGCGCAGGTCGCCGGGCATGTCCGCGTACGGCAGCGGGGCGCAGGAGAAGGGGTGGGCGCGGACGGTGACGCGGCCGTCGGCCAGTGCCGTCCACAGGCGGTCGCCGTACTCGGCGGCCGCTCCGCCCGCCGCCACGAGCCGGTGCAACGCGTCCAGCAGATCGGCGGGTGTGGCGTCGGATACGTAGTACGGGTGCGGTTTGACGTGCAGCACCGCCCGTCCGATGCGGCCCTCGGCGAGGAGGTGGGAGACGAGGAGCAGGTCGGGGACGAGTTCGCGGCCGGCGTTGTCGGCGACGAGGCACAGGGTCGCCGGGGCCGGGGTGTCCGCCCCGGCGGGCGGCAGGAGTGTCAGGAGTGCGTCGCCGTCGTCGGCGACCAAGGCCCCGACCCGGTCCCCGGGACGGGCACCGCCCTCGGAGAGGCGGAAGCCGAGGTCGGCGCGGTTGCCCCAGAGCGAGCCGTGCAGCAGGGCCGGGAGCCGCTCCTCGGCGGGCAGACCGGCCAGGTCGTCCAGCGCGGCCAGTTCCTCCTCCGTCTCGGGGGCGTCGAGTTCGGCGAGCTTGGCGGGCCGGAAGGGGTCGACGCCCTGCCAGGGGCCGGGGCCGAAGTAGCCGGCGGCGTCGAGGAGCCGGCGGTAGAAGTGGCTCTCGGCCCACAGCCAGGGCACCTCGAACCAGGAGCGGCCGGCGTACCGGTCCATCCCCCACTGCGCCCAGCGGTGCCGGTCCTCGGCGCCGGCCTCGACGGGCAGCGGCTCGACGGCACCGCCGGCGCAGCTCGCGAGCAGCGCGTCGAGGGCGCCGCGCCGTTCCGGGTCGTAGGGGAACGCCTCCCGCACCTGCCGGACGACGGCCGGGTGCCGTTCGGCCAGCACGCCGTGGGGGAAGGACCCCGGCTCGTCGCCGAGGATGACGGGGGCGGGCTCGGGCGGGGTGTCGGACATGCGCCTCACCGTAGCGCGCGGCCCGGGCGGGACGGCGGGCACACGCCTCACCGTGGCACGCGCCCCGGGCGGCACGGCGGATCCGGCCGCGCCCCGAAGGGAAGCCGTGGCAGGAAGCCCCGACGGGAAGCCGTGGCAGGTGGCTCCGCACGGAGGCCCGCGCGGCCGAAGGCTCCGCTCCGGGTCAGGCGTTGCTCATGTCCCGCTCCAGGCGGGCCGCCAGGGTGAGGTAGCGCGCGCGTCGGGTGACCGGCACCATGCCCCGGATGAGGAGGCGCCACATCCCGGCCAGGCGGCGCGGCTGCCGCGCGTCGGGTTCGAGGGTGCCCACGACCCGCGTGCCGACGATGGAGCAGACCAGGGTGTGGGCGACGGAGTCGACGTCGATGTCCGGGTGCACGTCGGACTGCCGGACGGCGTCCAGGAGACGGGACGAGGCGATCTCCCGCCACTCGGTGAAGGGATGCGGAAGCGGCGGCCGTACCGCCACTCCCCCGGTGGCGAGCCGCAGACCGGCACGCAGGACCGGCCCCTCCTCGCACAGCCGGGCCATGGCGAACGTGAGGCGCATCAGGGCCTCCAGCGAGGTGTACCCCTTGCCGTCCAGCTCCGCCGCCAGCCGGCGCGACGTGAGGGACTGGAGTTCCATGATGGCGTGGGCGAGGTCCTCCTTCGCCGCGAAGTGGAAGTACAGGGCGCCCTTGGTGACTCCGGCGTGGGCCACGATCTCGCTGAGGCTGGTCGATTCGTAGCCGTGACGGTCGAACAGCTCGGCGGCGGCCCCGAGGATCGTCGCGCGGGTCTGTTCGGCGCGTAGCTGCCTCGCCATCGGCTGGACTCTCCCGGGCTGGAACTCAACAGGCCGTGCCGCCTGTATTAACCCCCAGTACAAGATAACGCACCGTCAGTTCGGCTTGTCCGCGCCCCCGCACGCCCACGCCCCCGCGCCCGCGCCCGCGGCAGCACGGCTTCCGTTTCCCCGACGGCGGCACGGCCCGTCCGTTCACGGTCCGGTCGGCGTTCCGTGCCGGACGCCCTCGGCGTCCCCCGCACGACGTGACCGGAGCGGGCCCCGCCGGCGTGCCCCACCCGCCCCGTTCATCACGATGCGGCACCGACAGCTCGTGGCAGCTCGCGGATCACTTGACTACCGGCCGTCACACACGGTTTGCTCCGGCCAGGCGAGATTCACCCGGTCGGCGTACCGACACGCGGCTCCGGGCCCCCTCTCTCCGTTCCTCCTGCTCGGCCGCACAGCGAGGTGCCGCGACCCCCATGAGTACTGCTCCCCCACCCGTCCCCACCCCCGGACGCCGACACGCCCTGGCCCTCGCCACGGCCGTCTGTCTCCTGGCGGCCGGCTGTTCCGCCCTCGGCGGGGACGGGGACGACTCGTCCGCCGACGCCGCGGGCGGGTCCGGCGGCGACCGGATGAAGATCACGATGGTCACCCACGGCGGTGAGGGCGACGCGTTCTGGGACCGCGTGCGCAAGGGCGCCGAGGCGGCCGCCGCCAAGGACGGCTTCGACCTCACGTACGCCGGTGACGCCGACGCCGCCGACCAGGCCGATCTGGTGCGGGACGCGATCCGCGACAAGGCCGACGGCATCGCCGTGACCCTGGCCAAACCGCAGGCGATGAAGGGACCGGTCGCCGAGGCCAGAAAGGCCGGCATCCCCGTGGTCGGCCTCAACTCCGGTATCGACGCCTGGCGGTCGACCGGACTTCTCGGGTACTTCGGGCAGGACGAGAGCGTCGCGGGCCGCGCCGTCGGCGAGAAGCTGAACGAACTCAAGGCCCGGCACGCCCTGTGCGTCATCCACGAGCGGGGCAACGTCGCGCTGGAGGCCCGCTGCGCCGGCGTGAAGAAGACCTTCGGGGGCGAGACCGAGATGCTCTACGTCGAGGGCACCGACATGAAGGCGGTGGGCGCGGTGGTCACCGCGCGGCTGCGGCAGGACACCAGCATCGACGAGGTCGTCATGAACGGCGCGGCGTTCGCCCTCACCGCGGTCGAGTCCGTCGACGAGGCGGGCAGCGGCGCCCACGTCGCCACCTTCGACCTCGACGAGGAGCTGGTCTCCGCGGTCAAGCGGGGGGACGTGCAGTTCGCGGTGGACCAGCAGCCGTACCTGCAGGGGTATCTGGCGGTGGACGCGCTCTGGCTGTACCGCACCAACGGCAACGTCAGCGGCGGCGGGGTGGCGCCCGTGCTGACCGGCCCCGCCTTCGTGACCCGGACGAACGCCGACGCGGTCGCGCGCTTCGCCGCGGAAGGCACCCGGTGACCGGGGCGCCCGGCGACGGGCCCGGACCCGGCAGGCGGGAAGGCCGCCGCCCGGCGGGAACCCGGCGGCCGGCGGCGACTGGTGCCCGCGTCCCCCGGCCGCCGGAGCCGTCACCGCGCACCCGGCACCTCGGCCACCCCGGCCACTCCCGCTCCCGCTCCCACTGATCGCCTAGGACGACGATGTCTGCACGGACAGGTGCCCGGCGCCGCCTCGGCTCCATACGGCTCTCCCTCATCCTCCTGGCCCTGGTTCCCGGCGTCACCCTCGCCACGGTGTGGGGGGTGACGACGATCCAGATGTTCTCGGAGGGCCTGCGGCTGCGCGCCCAGACCGAGCTGAGCCGTTCCACCGGGGCCATGGGCACCGAAGCGGCCCTCGCGCTGCAGAAGGAGCGCAGACTGTCGGCGGCGTGGCTGGCCGAACCCGGCGGCGACCGGGCGGAGCTGGACGCCCAGCGCAGGAGGACGGACGCGGCGGTCGCCCAGCTGGTCGGCCGGTCCGACGCGATCGAGCACGCGCCCGACCGGATCTCGGACCGGCTGTACTCGGTACTCGGCTCGGTGGGCAGCCTGGAGTACTACCGCGACCAGGTCGACGACCCCAGCGACATCACCCCCGACCAGGCGCTCGACCAGTACACCTCGATCATCGACGAGCAGATCCACGCCTTCCAGGAGCTCTCCCAGGTCGACGACGGCGACCTGACCTCGCAGGCCGGGCCGCTGGTCGCCCTGGAGCACGCGGCGGAGCTGGCCTCCCAGGAGGACGCCCGGCTGACCCTGGCCTGGCCGTCCGGCCGGATGGACGAGCAGGAGTGGACCCGGTTCACCCAACTGGTCCACACCCGGCGCTGGCTCGTCCAGGATCAGATCGTGCCCTCCCTGCGGGGCAGCGCCAAGGCGGAGACCGAGCGGATCCTCGCCAGCCCCGAGTGGCGGACCCTGGAGTCCGTCGAGGACCAGGTGCTCGCCGCCCGCGCGGCGGGCGACGAGGACCGCATCGACCTGCCGGACGCGCGGGACCGGTGGACCACCGCCCTGAGCGAGGTCTCCGACCAGTACACGGCGCTGATCCGGCAGCAGACGGACGGACTGCTCGACCGCAGCGCCGACGAGGCGCGCGGACTGCTGATCACCGCCGCCTCCCTCAGCGCGGGCGGCCTGGTCGCCCTGCTGCTGTGCGTCGGCATGTCCTGGCGCATCACCCGCTCGCTCTCCCGCCGGCTGCGCGGGCTGCGGCTGGCCACCCTGAGCCTGGCCGAGGAGCGGCTGCCCGACGTGGTGGCCCGGCTGGAACGGGGCGAGACGGTCGACGTGGAGTCCGCGACCCCGCCGCTGGACTACGGACAGGACGAACTCGGCCAGGTCGCGCAGGCCTTCAACACGGCGCAGCGCACCGCCGTGCACACCGCGGTCGAACTCGCGGACACCCGGCGGGGCTTCCAGAAGGTGATCCTCGGCATCGCCCGGCAGAGCCAGAACCTGGTCAACATGCAGCTCGGCAAGCTGGACGCGCTGGAGCGCGAGCACACCGACCCCGAGATCCTCAAGGGCCTCTACGAACTGGACTCCGCGGCAAGCCAGTTGCGCCGCTACGAGGAGAACCTCGTGATCATCAGCGGCGAACAGCCCCGGCGCACCTGGCGCGAGCCCGTCGCGTTGGTCGACATCCTGCGCAGCGCAGTCGGGGAGGTCGCCGAGTACCAGCGGGTGGAGCTGCACACCGACGAGGAGGTCGCGCTCGCCCCGCCCGCGGTGGCCGACGTGATCCACCTGCTCGCCGAACTCATCGACAACGCCACCGTCTACTCCCCCGCCCCCCACCCGGTCGGGGTGCGGGCCGCGATGGTCGCCAAGGGCCTGGCCGTCGAGATCGAGGACCGCGGCCTCGGTCTGTCGGAAGAGGACTACGCCTCGCTCAACGCCCAGCTCGCCGTGGAGCCGCAGTTCGACGTGGTGGCGCTCGCGGACGACCTGCGACTCGGCATGTTCGTCATCGCCCGGCTCGCGCACCGGCACGGCATCACCGTGACGCTGCGGTCCTCCCCGTACGGCGGGACCACCGCGATCGTGCTGATCCCGCACGACATCGTGGTGCCGGAGCCGTCCGCCGGGGCCGGTGGCACCGGCGGCCCGGCGGCCCCCGAAGTACCCGAGGCCCCCCGGGCTCCCGAGGCCCCCGCGCGCGTCTCGTCCTCCGCCTCCGGGACGGACCGCCCGGCCGTCGTGGCACGGCCCTCGCGGCCGGTCCGCCCCGGCCCGGACGCGACCGCCACCGCCGCGCAGGGCGACGGGCTCGTGCCGCTGCCCCGCCGGGTGCCGCAGACGAGCCTCGCCGCCGAACTCCGCGACGAGGGCCCCGCCACCGGCCCGGACGCCGTCGGCGACGACGACTTCGCCGGCTTCACCGCCGAGCGCGCCGCCTCGTCCCTCGCCGGCTTCCAGCGCGGCACGTTGCGGGCCCAGGCCGACGACGCCGGGGGCGACGCCGACGACGGGCAGGCCCTCTCCTCCACCGTCCCCTCGACTCCGACCGACGACCGACGACCGCCCACGAAGGACCAGCGATGACCCGACCCTCCCCCGCCACGCACACCGAGCTGGACCAGCTGCTCACCGGACTCGTGGAGCGGGTCGCCGACGTGAACCAGGCGGTGGTGCTCTCCGAGGACGGACTCGTCGTCAGCAAGTCGACCGGCTTCCTGCGCGACGACGCCGAACGACTGGCGGCGACCGCCTCGGGTCTGATGAGCCTCAGCAAGGGCGTCAGCATGGACTTCCGGGGCGGTCCGGTGCGCCAGGCGCTCATCGAGATGGCCAACAGCTACCTGATCCTCACCTCGGCGGGCCCGGGCGCCCACCTCGTCGTCCTCACCGGACCGAACGCCGACGTCGGTGTCGTGGCGTACCAGATGAACATGCTGGTGAAGAAGATAGGCGAGCATCTGAGCGCGGCACCGCGGGCCACCGGCGCCCCCGGCGAGTGACGTGACCGGAGGCGACGCGGGGGGCCGGCTCGTGCGGCCGTTCGCCCTGACCGGCGGCCGGACCCGGCCCAGCCGCGCCGACTTCACCCTCATCACGACGGTGACCGCGGTCGACCCGCAGCCCGCTCGGGCCGCGCGACCGCAGCCCGAGCACCTGCGCATCCTGCGGCTGTGCGCCGAACCGGTCGCCGTCGCGGAGGTCGCGGCCCGCCTCGACCTGCCGGTGAGCGTGGTCGTGATCCTGCTCTGCGACCTGCTGGAGGCGGGCCGGATCACCGCCCGGCCGCCGCGCCTCGTCTCCCGCGCCACCCCGGACCTGGACCTGCTGCAGAAAGTGAGGGACGGCCTTGGCCGGCTCTGACCGCGCCGTTCCGGCGCCCACGGCACCCGTATCCCCGGCCGCCGCACCCGAGGCGGTGAAGATCCTCATCGCGGGGGGTTTCGGCGTCGGCAAGACCACCATGGTCGGGTCGGTGAGCGAGATCGCCCCGCTGCGCACCGAGGAACCGCTGACCGCGGCGGGCCTGGACGTGGACGACCTGGCCGGCATCGAGGAGAAGCGGGCCACGACCGTGGCCCTGGACTTCGGGCGGATCAGCATCGGCGGGGAGCTGGTGCTGTACCTCTTCGGCACGCCCGGCCAGCAGCGGTTCTGGTTCATGTGGAACGACCTGGCGATCGGGGCCCTCGGCGCCGTGGTACTGGTCGACGTCCGCAGACCGGAGTCGAGCTTCGCCGCCGTCGACTTCTTCGAGCGGCGGGGCATTCCGTTCGTCGTCGGCGTCAACGGCTTCCACGGGCGGCACCCCTACCCGGCCGAGGACGTCCGCGAGGCCCTGGCGCTGCCGGAGCACGTTCAGGTGCTGCTGTGCGACGCGCGGGAGCGGGCCTCCTGCCGGGACGTGCTCGTCGCGCTGATCGACCAGCTGATCGACGCCGCGGCCGGGACCGCGGCGCCGTGACGGCGGCCGGACCGGGGCGTCAGCTCAGACCGGCCGACGCGAGCCATTCCTTGGCCACGTCCAGGGGGTCCTTCTTGTCCAGCTGGATCTGGGCGTCCAGGTCCAGGAGTGTCTTGGTGTCCAGCTTGGCGGAGACCGCGTTGAGTGCGGCGACGCCCTCCTCGGGGAGCCCCTCCTCGTGGACCAGCGGTGTCACGTTCGCGTACCCGAAGAGGTTCTCCGGGTCCTTCAGGACGACGAACTTCTCCTTGACGATGGTCGGGTCGGTGGTGAAGACGTCCGCCGCCTGCACGGTGTTCCTGGTCAGTGCCGACTGGGTCAGCGGGCCGCCCGCGTCGAGCGCCTTGAAGGACTTGAACTTCAGGCCGTAGACGGACTCCAGGCCCTTCAGCCCCTGCTGCCGGGTCTGGAACTCGGGCGAGCCGCCGATCACCAGGTCCGGGGCGACATCCTTCAGGTCGGCGAGGGTCGACTCCGCGGTGAGCCCGTACTTCTCCGCGGTCTCGGCGTTGACGCTGACCGAGTCCTTGTTCTCGGCCGGCGACGACTCCAGCAGCGTCAGCTTCCCGTCCAGCTTCGCCTTCGCCGCCTCGTTCACCGCCTCGACGGACTTCTGCTCGGCCCCGGAGTCGAGGTAGGCCAGCAGCGAGCCGTTGTACTCCGGCAGCACCGTGACCGAGCCGTTCTTCATCAGGCCGTACGTCGTCTCGCGGCTGCCGATGTTGTGCTTGTACGTGACCTTGAGACCCTTGGCCTTGAGCGCCTCGCCGTAGATGTCGGCGAGCAGGGTGCTCTCTGCGAAGTTGTTCGAGCCGACGACGACGGTGCCGGCCTCCGCCTTCTCCCCGGCGAGCGGGTTGTCGGCGGTGTCGTCGGAGGAGGAACAGCCCGCGAGCAGCGCCGCCGCGGCGGTGAGCGCGACGGCCGCCGCGCCGGTGTGCCTCGTCCTGGACCTGCTGCTCTGCGCGGTAGAAGTCATCCACCGATCCAAACGAGCCGGTTGTCGGTCAGTCAAGAACGGCCTGGTCACGGTTTCACGCCGGTGTCCGCGTGTCCGCCCCGTCGTCAGCGCCTGCGCACCCCCGGCGACACCGCGAATCGCCCGGCCGCCCAGAACAGCGCGAGCGTGACGAGCGCCAGGAGCGCCACGAGGGTGGCTCCGCCGACCACCTTCTCGTAGTCGCGCTGGTAGAGGCCGTCGATGATGTACCGGCCGATCCCGCCGAGACTGACGTACGCGGCGATGGTGGCCGTCGACACGACCTGGATGGCCGCCGAGCGCAGTCCGCTGAGGATCAGCGGCAGGGCGACCGGCAGCTCGACCCGGAACAGGATGCCCGGCTCGTGCATGCCCATGCCCCGGGCCGCGTCCACCGGGGAGGGGTCGACGGAGCGGACCGCCTCGTAGGTGGTCACCAGGATCGGCGGAACCGCGAGGACTACCAGCGGGATCATCACGGGCAGCAGGCCGATGCCGGCCACGACGGCGATCAGCACCAGCAGTCCGAAGCTGGGCAGCGCGCGGGCGGCGGTGGCGACGAAGGCGACCGCGTTGCCGCCGCGTCCGGTGTGCCCGGTCAGCAGCCCGACGGGCAGCCCGATCGCGGCGGCGAGACCGAGGGCCAGCAGCGTGTACTGGACGTGTTCCAGCAGGCGCTGCGGGATGCCGTCGTAGCCGTGCCAGTGGGCGCTGTCGCTGAAGAAGGCGTTGACGAAGTCGAGTACGTTCACCGGGCCGCCGCCTTCTTCGATGCGGGCCGCTCCTGCCGCGCGGTGGTCTCCTTGGGGCGCCTGGTGCCGCCGCGCGGCATCCACGGCGTCAGCAGGTTCCGGAGCAGGACGAGCACCGCGTCGCACAGCACCGCCAGTACGGCCGTGGTGAGGACGGAGTTCACCGCCAGTTCGGGGCGGCCGTACTTCTGGGCGTCCGCGAGCAGGTTGCCGAGGGCGCCCTGGTTGCCGATGAGGGCGCCGACGCTGACCAGGGAGATGCTCGCCGACACGGCCACGCGGAGTCCGGCGAGGATCGCGGGCACGGCGATCGGCAGCTGTACCTGCAGATACCGCCGCACGGGCCCGAAGCCCATGGCGGTGGACGCGGCGAGGGTCTCCTCGGGCACCGACCGCACGCCGTCGACGATCGCCGGCACGAGCACCACCAGGCTGTACACGGCCAGCGGGATCATCACCGTCAGCTCGGTCTGGCCCGTGTAGTCGATGAGCACGACGAAGACCGCCAGCGACGGGATGGCGTAGAAGACGGTGGTCACGCCGAGCACGGGCGGGTACAGCCAGCGGAACCGCACGCAGACCTGGGCGACCGGCAGCGCGAGCACCAGCCCGGCCAGGACCGGCAGCAGCGCCTCGCGCAGGTGCAGTCCGATCAGGCCGAGGTAGGTGTTGTCGAGGTCGCTCGGGATGTCGAAGAAGCCGTTCACGGGGCGGCCTCGGTGACGGCGGCGGGCCTCGCGGGCCGTGTTCCGTCCGCGGTCTGCGCGCGGTGGGCGGTGCGGATCGCCTCCCCGATGGTCTGCTGAGAGACGACTCCGGTCACCCGGCCGTCGGCGTCCACGGCGACGGCCCAGCCGGTGGGCGAGAGCACCGCGCAGTCGAGGGCGGCCCGCAGCGAGTCGGTGCCGGGCAGGAAGGGCCGCCCGTGGGACAGCAGCCGCTCCGGCACGATGTCCCCGGCCGCCAGGGCCTGCGGCTCGGCCCAGCCCAGCGGTCTGCCGTCCGCGTCGGTCACCAGCAGGCAGGGGGCGTCCGCCGCGGCGAGTCGCTCGGCGGAGGCGTCGATCCGCACGACCGGTCCGGTCGTCAGGTCCAGGCCGGCGGAGGGGAAGAAGGACAGCCGCCGGATGCCGCGGTCGGCGCCGAGGAACTCCTCGACGAAGTCGTCCGCGGGGCGCGACAGCAGTTCGGCGGGCGGCGCGTACTGCGCGAGCCGGCCGCCGGTGCGCATCACCGCGACCATGGTGCCCAGTTTGATGGCCTCGTCGATGTCGTGCGTGACGAAGACGATGGTCTTGCCCAGTTCGTCCTGGATACGCAGCAGTTCGTCCTGGAGTCCCTTGCGGACGACCGGGTCGACCGCGGAGAACGGCTCGTCCATGAGGAGGACGGGCGGGTCGGCGGCGAGTGCCCGCGCCACGCCGACGCGCTGCTGCTGACCGCCGGAGAGCTGGTACGGGTACCGCTTGCCGAGGGAGGCGTCGAGCCCGACCCGTTCCATCAGCTCCGCCGCCCGCTCCCGGGACTTCTGCTTGCCCCAGCCGATCATGCGGGGCACGGTGGCGATGTTGTCGATGATCGTCCGGTGCTGGAAGAGCCCCGCGTTCTGGATGACGTACCCCATCGACCGGCGCAGCGTGGTGACCGGCTGCCGCTGGAGGTCCGCACCGTCCAGGGAGATGGTGCCCTCGGTGGGCTCGACCATCCTGTTGATCATCCGCAGGGTCGTCGTCTTGCCGCAGCCCGAGGGTCCGACGAGGACCGTGATCGAGCGGTCGGGTATCTCCAGCGAGAGCCGGTCGACCGCCACGGTGCCGTCCGGGTACCGCTTGGTGACTGAATCCATCCGTATCAAAACGCCGAATACCCTTCGGGTGGGCGGAAAGTGCTGGCCAGGTCGCTACGGTTCGTTGCCGGGAGAGTCTAGACGTCCGGTGAAGCCGAACCGTGGCCACCGCGTGCGGCCCCTACCCCGCCACGGGCAGCCCAGCCGTGCGCAGCACCCGGCGTTCCGCGTCCACCGCGAAGACCTCGCAGCCCTCCCGTGCGGCGGCCCACGCGATCCCCTCCGCGCCCATCGCGAACGCGGCCGTCGCGACGGTGTCCGCCTCCGTGAGGGTCGGCGCCACGACGGTGAGGCTGAGCAGTCCGGTCGCCGGGCGTCCGGTGCGCCCGTCGACGATGTGGTCGCCGCGCTCGTAGCGGGCGGAGGTCGCGACCGCCCCGTCGACGAGTTCCAGGGCGGTGCACAGCCGGCCGGCGTGCTCCGGGTGCCGTACGCCCACCCGCCAGGGGCCGCCGGCGGCGACGACGTCACCGCCGGCGTTGAGGCAGAACCGCCGTGCGCCGGCGGCCCGCAGCAGACCGGCCGCCCGTTGCACCGACCAGCCCTTGACCACCGCGCAGGGGTCCAGGCCCCGGCCCGGCAGCCGGACGTCGAAGGCGCCGCCGGTCGCGAGCCGGTACTCCTCGCACAGGTCGAGCACCTCCCGCAGCTGAGCGCTGACCCGGGTGGTGTCCCCCCGGTCCAGCCGGGCTACCTCACTGTCGGACCGGAACGGACTGAAGCGCGCGTCGACCTCACGCAGCCACGCGAAGACGGCGTCCGCCGCCTCCTCGGGCACCTCCGCGTCGTCCACCCGCAGCGAGACCGGGAAGCCCATGACGTGTTCGACGCGCCGCACCTCAGGCACCCGCGCCCTGCGCGTCGATGGCGGCCTGGAGGGACTGCCGGTACCCGTCGCTGGTGAGCGTGGCGCCGGAGACGGTGTCGATGTCGGCGCTCTGGGTTTCGAGGGTCTCCTCGATCAGCCGGGGCACCGCGGCCTCGGTCTGCGGGTGGTCGGGCTGCCGGAGCATGCGTACGGCGGTGATCCGCCCGTCCTGGAAGACCACCTCCACCTGCACGGGCCCCTTGTCGGTGTCGACGGTGGAGCCGGTGACGACGGTGGAGCCGTCGGCCGCCGCGGACGGCGCCGCGGACGGCGCGGAAGCGGCGGCCGAGGTGGCCGCCGTCCCGTCGGAGGGGGCGTAGCGCCAGACCGGGACGAGACCGGCGACGCTCAGGACCAGGACGGGCAGTGCGCGCTTCACGGTGGGTGGTTCCTCTCATCCGGCCAGGCTGAAGCGTTCGGCGTGTATCTGCGCCCCGGGCACACCCAGTTCGCGCAGCGTGCGGAGCACCGCGCTGGTCATGCCGGGCGGCCCGCAGACGTAGACGTCCCGGTCGGCGACGTCGGGCACGAGTGCGGCGAGGTCGCGCGG
Organism: Streptomyces sp. JK94; assembly: GCF_053613315.1. Taxonomy (NCBI): domain Bacteria; kingdom Bacillati; phylum Actinomycetota; class Actinomycetes; order Kitasatosporales; family Streptomycetaceae; genus Streptomyces; species Streptomyces sp. JK94. The sequence continues at coordinate 22,793 of NZ_JBSICH010000010.1, forward strand.
GCCCAGCTTGTCGGGGACGGCCGGCCCGGTGACCAGGTGCAGTTCGGCGCCCTTGGCGTGGGCGAGGTCGCGCAGCTCGTCGTGGAGGACGGCGTCGCGCTCGGTGGCCACCCGGTGGACGAGCACGACGTGGCCGGGCAGTTCCTCGAGCAGGGCCCGGATCGGGGTGACGCCGACGCCGCCGGCGATCAGCAGGGTGTCCGGACGGGTGCGGTGCAGGGTGGTGAAGGCGCCGTAGGGGCCCTCGGCGAAGACGCGGGTGCCGGGCCGCAGGTGGCGCAGGGCGGCGGTGCCGTCGCCGGCGGTCTTGACGGTGAGCCTGAGCCGGCGGCCGTCGGGTGCCATGGACAGCGAGAACGGGTTGGCCTGCCACCAGCGGTCCCGTGTCAGGAAGCGCCACAGGAAGAACTGGCCGGCCCGGGCGGGCAGCCGGTCCAGGTCGCGGCCGGTGATGTGGACGGAGAAGACGTGGTCGTTCTCCGGCACGACGGCGGTGACCCGCAGCCGGTGGCGCAGGTTCCGCCGCAGCGGCAGCACGACCCGGCCCAGCAGGACCGCGCCGAGGGCCGCGCCCCACACCCCGTACCAGTACGTCCTCGCGGCCGGCGAGGAGGTGAAGGTCGTACCGGCGGCGACCTGGTGGGTGAAGGCCAGCACCACCGCGACGTACGTGTAGAGGTGGACGAAGTGCCAGGTCTCGTACGCCATCCTGCGCCGGGCGGCGCGCGCGGAGACGGCGCCGACGACCGTGAGGAGCGCGAGGGCGACGAGGGCGCGCAGCACGCCCTCGACGGTCTCGGCGAGGTCGACGAGCTGGTTCAGGGGGTCCAGGGTGGAGGACTCCGCGTAGCCGAAGGTGATGAGGCAGACGTGGGCGAGGAGCGTCCACAGGACGCCGAATCCGGTCCAGCGGTGCCAGGACGTCAGCCGGTCCATGCCGATGCGCCGGTCGAACCAGGGCAGCCGGGCGACCAGGACGAGCTGGAAGGCCATGAGCAGGGCGCCGTACAGGCCGGTGAGGCGGCCGAGGACGATCAGGGTGTTGGAGGCGAAACCCGCCCGGGCGAAGAGGACGGCCACGACGGCCGCGTTGGCGGCGAGGACGGCGTACAGGCCGGTACGGGCCACCGCCTTGGGGCGGAGGGCCGGTGTGGGGGGCGGCTGGCGGCGGGGGACGCTTGGAGCTGTGGTCACGGAACCGAGCTTCACCCGCCCGACCTGTCTTTTTCCTGTCGGGCGACTTTCGACTACTTATCGATCTCGGTTCGGCGGCCCGCGCGGTGTGGGGTGCGGGCGGCCGGTGGCGCAGTATGGGCGGGTGGAAAAAGTACGACTCCTCGTGGTGGACGACGACCCGCCCATCGCCGATCTCGTGGCCACGGTCGCCCGCTACGAGGGCTGGGAGGCGGTCACCGCGAACTCCGGCGAGCAGGCACTGCGGCTGGCCGCCGGGTTCCGTCCGGACATCGTGGTGCTCGACCTGATGCTGCCGGACGTCGACGGCTTCGGCGTCCTGGACCGGCTGCGCCGCTCGGGGACGATGGTGCCGGTGGTGTTCCTCACCGCGCGCGACGGCGTGGCCGACCGGGTGGCGGGACTGACCCGGGGCGGTGACGACTACCTGGTCAAGCCGTTCGCGGTGGAGGAGCTGATGGCCCGGCTGCGGACCGTCCTGCGGCGCAGCGCCGGGCCCGGCTTCCAGCGGGCGGTGCTGCGGGTGGGGGACCTGACGATGGACGAGGACACCCGTGAGGTGCGCCGCGGCGAGCGGCGGGTGCCGCTGACCCCGACCGAGTACGAGGTGCTGCGCTACCTGATGCGCAAGTCGCCGACCGTGCTGACCAAGGCGCAGATCCTGGACCACGTGTGGGAGTACGGCTTCGGCGGCCGGTCCAACGTCGTGGAACTCGTCGTCAGCCGGCTGCGCCGCAAGCTCGGCGACACGGACGACACCGGTGAGCCGCTGATCCGGACGGTGCGCGGCTTCGGATACGTGATCCGGCAGGCGGCCCGGTGATACGGCGGCTGTGGCGCGCCTCCCGCGGGCTGCGGCTCGGGACCCGGCTGGCGCTGGGCCTCGGGGTGCTGTCGCTGGCGGTGTTCGCCGTGGTCGGCACGGCGCTGACCGCGTACATGCGGGACTACCTGGAGCGGCAGCTCGCCGACCAGATGAAGCTGGCGCAGGTCGTGCAGACCAAGGACGCGGCGGCGCACGGCACGGTCCGGCGCAAGCCGTACTACGGCTGGTACACGGCCGTCTACGACGTCTCCGGCGGCTCGGCGGACCTGCGCGCGCCCGCCGAGGTGCCGGCCGACAGCCGTGCGCTGACCGCCCTGGCGCAGACCATGGCGCGCTCCGGCCAGGACCTCACCCGCACCGTGCGGATCGACGGGCACGGCCCCTACCTGCTGCGGGCCTGCGAGGTCGAGCCCGGGGTGGTGCTGGTCAGCGCCGCGCCCATGGGGGACGTGGAGGACACCGTGGATCAGCTGATCACGGTGCAGGTCGTCGCCTTCGGGCTCGCGCTGCTGGCGCTGGTGGTGTCCGGGCGGCGGATGCTGCGGCGCGGTCTGAAGCCGCTGAGCGACATGGCGAGCACGGCGCACGGCATCGCCTCGCACGACCTGACGGAGTCGGCCGCGCGGCTGCCGCTTCGGGCGGACGGCCGGGACGGCGGGCGGGAGGTGGCGGAGCTGCGGACCGCGTTCAACACGATGTTGGAGCACATCGACGACTCGCTGGCGGTGCGCGCCGAGGCCGAGCAGCGGCTGCGCCGGTTCGTCGCGGACGCCTCGCACGAACTGCGCACCCCGCTGATGTCGGTGCGCGGTTACGCCGACCTGTTCCAGTACGCGGCGGCCAACGAGCCCGGGGAACGGGAGCGGCACCTGGCCCGGCTGCGTGCCGAGGCGGCGCGGATGGGTGTCCTGCTGGACGACCTGCTGCTGCTCGCCCGGCTGGACGCGGACGAGGTGGAGACGCCGCTGCGCTGGGAGGACGCGGATCTGACGGAGCTGGTCCGGCAGGCGGCCGACGCCTTCCGCGCCGGGCACCCGGAGCATCCGCTGACGGTGACGGCCGCTCCCGCGGCGGTGAGACTGCGCCTGGACCCGCAGCGGATCCGGCAGGTGCTCGACAACCTGCTGACCAACGCGGCCGTGCACACGCCGCCGGGCACGAAGGTGTCGGTCGCGGTGTCCGTGACGGCCGGCGCGGCCCGCGTCGCCGTCGCCGACACGGGGCCGGGCGTGCCGGCCGCCGACCGGGAACGGATCTTCGACCGCTTCTACCGCGTCGACAAGGCGCGCAGCCGGGACCGCGGCGGCAGCGGTCTGGGGCTGGCCGTGGCCGGTTCGCTGGTGCGGGCGCACGGCGGCTCGATCGCGCTGGGCGGCGGGCCGGGCGCGACGGTGTTCACCGTGACGCTCCCGGCCGCCGCCCGGTGACCGGCCGGCTCAGCCCTCGGCGGGCGCCAGCCGCAGCGCGACGCTGTTGATGCAGTACCGCTGGTCGGTCGGGGTCGGATAGCCCTCGCCCTTGAACACGTGCCCGAGGTGCGACCCGCACCGGGCGCACCGCACCTCCGTGCGCACCATTCCGTGCGACCGGTCCTCGATCAGCTCGACCGCGTCCGTGTCCTTCGGGTCGAAGAAGGACGGCCAGCCGCAGTGCGACTCGAACTTGGTCTGCGAGGTGAACAGGTCGGCGCCGCAGGCGCGGCAGGAGTAGACGCCCTCGGTCCTGGTGTCGGTGTACTCACCGGTGAAGGCGGGCTCGGTGGCGGCCTGGCGCAGTACGGCGTACTCGGCCGGGGCCAGCTCCGCGCGCCACTGCTCGTCCGGCTTCTCGACGTCGTACGACATAAGTCCTCAGCCCCTTACGGTTCGCGATGCTCTACAGCTCTTCCAGGATGCGCGGACCGAGGTCGGTGACGTCGCCCGCGCCCATGGTGAGAACGAGATCACCGGCCTTCGCCATTCCCGCGATCACCGCGGGCGCCTCCGCCTTGTCGTGCACCGGCGTGACGTCGGCGCCCGCGGCCCGGGCCGCCTGGATGATCAGGTCGCTGGTGACGCCCGGGACCGGGTCCTCGCGGGCCGGGTAGATGTCGAGGACGACCGAGGCGTCCGCCAGGGCGAGGGCCTGGCCCATTTCCCTGCCCAGCTCCTGGGTGCGGGAGAACAGGTGCGGCTGGAAGAGGACGAGGATGCGGGCGTCGCCGACCGCGGCGCGCATGGCCTCCAGGTCCGCCGTCATCTCGGTCGGGTGGTGCGCGTAGGAGTCGACCACCTGGACGCCGGCCGCCTCGCCCTTGAGCTGGAGCCGCCGCTTGACGCCCGTGTAGGCGGCCAGCGCGGCGGCCAGTTCGGCGGCCGGGAGGCCCAGGGCCACGCCGGCGGCGAGGGCGGCGACCGCGTTGTGCGCGTAGTGGCGGCCGGGGACGGAGACGCCGAAGGTCAGCTCGGTGCCGTCCAGCACTACGGTGACCCGGCTCTTCAGCCCCTGCGGGACGACCGACAGGATGCGCACGTCGGCGTCCTCGGACTCCCCGTACGTCACCGTCCGCACCGACCCGGCCAGCCGTCGTGTCAGCTCCCGGGCGCCTTCCTGGTCGGCCGCGATCACCAGGGTGCCGCCGGGGACGATCTTCGAGGCGAAGGTCTCGAAGGACGCGTGGATTTCGTCCATCGACGCGTAGTTGGCGTGGTGGTCGAGTTCGACGTTGAGGACGATGGCGACCTCGGGGGCGTACGTGTGGAAGCTGCGGTCGCTCTCGTCCGCCTCGGCGACGAAGATCTCGCCGTCGCCGTGCAGGGCGTTGGAGCCGGGCGCGTCCAGGTCGCCGCCGATGGCGTACGAGGGGTCCAGGCCCAGTTCGGACAGGGAGACCGCCAGCATGGAGGTGGTGGTGGTCTTGCCGTGCGTGCCGGCGACCGCGATCGGGCGCAGACCGTTCATCAGGGCGGCGAGGGCGTCGGAGCGGTGCACCACGGGGATGCCCAGGGCGGCGGCGCGGGCCAGCTCCGGGTTGTCCTCGCGGATGGCCGACGAGACGACCACGCAGCTCGCGTCGTCGGCGAGGTGTTCCGCCGCGTGCCCGATGTGCACGGTCGCACCCAGCGCGCGCAGGGCCTCGGCGGTCGGGGACTCCCTGGCGTCGCTGCCCGCCACCTCGGCGCCGCGCTGGGCGAGGATCTTGGCGATGCCCGACATTCCGGCGCCGCCGATGCCGATGAAGTGCGGTCGGTCCATGGCGGTAGGAAGGCCGGGTGCCATGCGCTGTTCTCCCCAGGGGTGCGACGGGTGTACGAGGGTGCTCTGCCGGGTGGGCGCGCCCCCTGGCCGGGGGCGCGGACCCAGCCTATGCCTTGCTGTGGGAGAACAGTTTCAGGACCGGTACGCCGACCTTGTGGCGGGCCCGCGAGGCCCAGTCCCGGTGGAAGAACTCCTCCACGTAGTGCGGGTCGGTCAGGACGATCACCTCGTCGGCCCCGGTCTCCACGACCAGGGTCTTGAGCTCGTCCAGCGGGTGGTCCTCGATCAGGCGGCCCTCGGCGCCGGCCCCGGACGAGCGCAGGGCGGTGAGGGACACCTCCAGGGCCCGCTGCCCGACGCTCTGCGCCTCCTGCCCCTCGGGGGTCTCCCCCTCGCGCACGGCCTCGTCGAACTCGCCGAGCGCGACGTCGTCGACGGCTCTCAGCAGCCTGTCCGCCTGGTCGCCGCGCGGCTGGAGCAGCACGTGGAAGGCGACGGCCTCCTCGCCGTGCAAGGACGTGACGAACTCCACGTCGGCGGACGTCAGGGCTTTCTCGATCATCAAAACGCTTGTGAACACTCAGGCGCCCCTTCTCCTTCGAGGACCCTTCAGGCCCACCCTCCGTGGGCCGTACCGGACCCTGCGGAAACCATCCTGCCCCGTGATCGCACGGGTACTGCCGGATTCCGTGTGCCCGGCGCGGACTATGCGGAACGGGGAATTCCGCCGTGCCCCTCAGGCCCGCCGGTACCGGCTGAACAGGAAGCCCTCCTCCTCCAGCAGGGACCCGAGGACGAACCGCCGCGGAACCTCCACCGACGGCCCGCCCGCGATCCGCTGCGCGTCCCCCGCGGTGAGCATCGGCGAGACGGTCAGGCACAGCTCGTCGAGCACCCCGGCCGCGACGAACTGTCCCAGCAGCCGCGGGCCGCCCTCGGTCAGCAGCCGGGTGTGGCCGAGGGCGGCCAGCTCGTCGACCGCGCGGGCGGGGTCCACTCCGACGCCGTCGCCCGCGATCACCACCCGGGCACCGGCCCTCTCGGCCGCCGAGACCCGGTCCGGCGCCGCGGCGGCGCCGGTCAGGATCAGGGTGGGCACCAGCGGCGAGGTGAACAGCGGCAGGGAGAAGTCCAGCTCCAGGCCGGCGCTGACCACGGCGATCGCGGGCGCGGGGAGCTGTCCGGCCGCCCGCCGCGGCTCCGTGAACTCGGCCCGCGCACGTGCCGGGCGATACCCCTCCTGGCGCACCGTCTCGGCGCCGGCGACCACCACGTCCGCCAGGGCGCGCAGGGTGCCGAAGATCCGCATGTCGGCCGCGCTGGAGATGGGCTGGGAGCGGCCGTCGTGCTGGGCGGCCCCGTCGAGGGTGGAGACCATGTTCGCCCGCAGCCACGCCCGGGACCGCCCGTCCGGCTCGGGATAGGCGTAGGCGGCGGCCAGCTCGGCCGGGCTCCACTCCCGGTCGGCCGCGTCGGGGTCCGGGCCGGCTGTCTGATCGGTCACGGGGAACAGGCGTCGCATGCGGTGCAGTGTTCCACGAGGCCGCCTCCCGAACCGTGCCGACCGGGACCGGGTCCGCGCGGGCGTCGGGGCGCGGGGGCACGGGGCGCCCGGGGACGACCCTGCGCATGAAGGCGGCCCCGCGAACAGGCTCTACCATGGACCACCGTGCCGCCCTCTTCCGCCGCCTCCGGTTCCACGCCCTCCGGCCCCACCCCGATAGCCGGGGCGGCCTCCGCCCCGCTGTCCCTGTGCGCCCGCGAACCGGAGGTCCCCGCGGAGCGCCTGGTCGCCGAGATGGTGCCCCCGCCCCGCTTCGACTCGGTCCGCTTCAGCACGTACATCCCGGACCCGGACCAGCCCAGCCAGACCGAGGCCGTCCGGGTCCTGGAGGGCTTCGCGGCGGGACTCGGCGGCGAGACCCCCGGCCGCGCCGGCCGGCGCGGCTTCTTCGGCCTCGGCCGGAGCAGGGCCCCGAAGACCCCCGCCGGCCCTCGCGGCGTCTACCTCGACGGCGGCTACGGCGTCGGCAAGACCCACCTGCTGGCCTCCCTGTGGCACGCCACCCCCGCCGAGCCCTCCCGCAAGGCGTTCGGCACCTTCGTGGAGCTGACCAACCTCGTCGGCGCCCTCGGCTTCCAGCAGACCGTGCGCACCCTCTCCGAACACCGCCTTCTGTGCATCGACGAGTTCGAACTCGACGACCCGGGCGACACGGTCCTCGTCTCCAGCCTGCTCGGCCGGCTCGTCGAGGCCGGCGTGGCGCTCGCCGCCACCTCCAACACGCTGCCGGGCAAACTCGGCGAGGGCCGCTTCGCGGCGGCCGACTTCCTGCGCGAGATCCAGGGCCTGTCCGCCCACTTCCGCGCCCTGCGCATCGACGGCGAGGACTACCGCCACCGCGGTCTGCCCGAGGCCCCCGCCCCGTACTCCGACGAGCAGGTGACCCGCGCGGCGCAGGCCGCCGAGGGTGCCTCCCTGGACGACTTCTCCGCCCTCCTCGACCACCTCGCCCGCGTCCACCCCAGCCGCTACGGCGCCCTGACCGACGGCGTCACGGCCGTCTGCCTCACCGGGGTGCGCCCGGTGCCGGACCAGTCGACGGCGCTCCGCCTCGTGGTGCTGGCGGACCGTCTCTACGACCGCGAGGTGCCGGTGCTGGCCTCCGGGCTGCCCTTCGACCGGCTCTTCAGCGAGGAGATGCTGAAGGGCGGGTACCGCAAGAAGTACTTCCGGGCGATCTCGCGGCTCACCGCGCTGGCCCGGGACGCGGCACGCCTCGTCGACACGCCCTGAGAGCGGCCGGAACGGCCTGTTCCCGCCAACTCACCCGCTATTTTCAGGCTCTCTTCAGCACGTAACGCTACGTTAACCCTGCAAAGCTCTCTGCAGGGTTAACGTGTTTCTTGACCGTGCATTGACCATGTGTTGGCACTGCGTTGACCTCGCGCAGACCATGTGCCGGCATATGCCGTTGGCGTGAACTGCCTGGAGAGGGGGCATATGGTGCGAGGCACGACGGCCCGGTCCATGGTTCCGCTCCTCTCCGCCTTCCTGATCGCCCTGGCGGTCTTCGCACTCGGCACACCCTTCGCATCCGCGCATACAAACCGCGATGCCATGGCCAACGCTTGTTCCGGAAATACCCCCTCCGGCGCGGCGTCGCACGACGCGACCGTCACCTGCCACGGCGCCGGCCGGTCCGGGAACCCGAACGGTTCCCCGCACGTCCTCGACCGGCACCGCACCACCACCGCGCCCATGCACGAGGCACCCGAACACCCGTTCCTGCGGGAGCGCGGCCCGCTGGTGCCCGAGGCGGCCATACCCGGCCGTGCGACCGGGCTCCGGTCGAGACCGGCGCCGGACCATTCCCCGGCGACGTTCCAGGTCCTCCGTCACTGAGGGCCCGTAGCCCCTTTCACCCCTGTCCTGCCCGTCCGACGCGCCCCCCACGGCGCGCCAGGAGGAATCACCGCATCATGCAGCCCCTCATCGACAACGCCCGCACGTTCGGACAGCGCCCTGAGGAGTTCGCCGGGCACGCCCAAGGCCAGTCGCCCGAAGTCCTGTTCATCGCCTGCTCCGACTCCCGGGTCGTACCCGCCCTGATCACCGGTGCCCGGCCCGGCCAGCTCTTCGAGCTGCGCACCGCGGGCAACATCGTCCCGCCCTACGGTGCCGGACGCCCCTCCGGCGAGGCGGCCACCATCGAGTACGCCGTGGAAGTGCTCGGCGTCACCGACATCGTCGTCTGCGGCCACTCGCACTGCGGCGCCGTCGGCGCGCTGGTGCGCGGCGACGACCTGACCGCCGTACCCGCCGTGCGCGAGTGGCTGGCGCACGCCGCGGACGAACCGAAGCCGTGCGACCCCGCCGACCCGACGGTCGCCGCGGCCGTGCAGCACCACGTCCTGGCCCAGCTCCTGCGGCTGCGCTCCTACCCCTGTGTGGAGCGGCGGCTGACGGACGGCCGGCTGCGCATGCACGGCTGGTACTACGAGGTCCACACCGGGGTCGTACGCGAACACCGCGCGGACACCGACACCTTCGAGACCCTGTGAGCGCCGGCGTGAACGCCATATCCGAGACCTCCCGAAGGTTCCCCCATCTGCGGCAGGACTTCACCGCCTCGCTCGTGGTGTTCCTGGTCGCCCTCCCGCTGTGCGTGGGCGTCGCCGTCGCCTCCGGTGTCCCGGCCGAACTCGGCCTCGTCACCGGCATCGTGGGCGGCATCGTCACCGGCCTGCTGCCGGGCAGCAGCCTGCAGGTGTCCGGGCCGGCCGCCGGCCTGACCGTGCTGGTCTTCGGCGCGGTCGACGCGTACGGGCTGCCCGTGCTCGGCGTGATCGTGCTGGCCGCCGGTCTGCTGCAACTCGCGATGGGCGCCCTGAAGCTGGGGCGCTGGTTCCGGGCGATCTCCCTGTCCGTGGTCGAGGGCATGCTGGCCGGCATCGGCCTCGTGCTCATCGCCGGCCAGCTGTATTCGGCGGCCGGGCTGGCGGCGCCCGCCTCCGGCCTCGACAAGATCACCGGACTGCCCGGTGCCGCCGTCGACGCGCTGGGCAGCGCCGAGGCGCTCACCTCGCTCGCCCTCGGCGCCGGCACCGTCGCGGTGATGGTGCTGTGGAAGCGGCTCCCCGGACGGGCGCGGACCGTGCCCGGCGCGCTGGCCGCGGTCTTCCTGGCCACGGCGGTGACGGCGGTGTTCGGCCTGTCGGTCGCCACGGTCGAGGTGAACGGCCTGCTGGACTCCGTCCAGCCGCCCGGAGCCGGCGCCTTCGGCGAGCTGGCGAGCATCGGCGTCCTCGGCACGATCGTCGCCTTCACCCTGATCGCCTCGGCGGAGAGCCTGTTCAGCGCCGCCGCGGTGGACCGGCTGCACAGGGGCCCGCGCACCGAGTACAACAAGGAGCTGATGGCGCAGGGCGCGGGCAACACGGTGTGCGGTCTGCTCGGCGCGCTGCCGATGACGGCGGTCATCGTGCGCAGTTCCGCCAACGTGGGCGCCGGCGCGCGGACCAAGGCGTCCCGGGTGCTGCACGGGGTGTGGCTGCTGCTGTTCGCCGCGCTGCTGCCGTCCGCGCTGGCGCTGATCCCGCTGCCCGCGCTGGCCGGCATCCTGGTCCACGCGGGCTGGAAGCTGATCCCGTTCCGCGGCCTCGTGTCGCTGTGGCGCAGGCACCGGGGCGAGGCACTGATCCTGGTCGTCACGGCCGTGTCCATCGTCGTCGTGAACATGTTCGAGGGCGTGCTGATCGGCCTGGCCCTGTCCGTGGCCAAGACCGCCTGGGAGGCCTCGCACCTCAAGCTCGAGATCATCGACAAGGGGGCCGGCCCCGTCCAGGCGCACCTGTCGGGCAACGCGACCTTCCTGCGGCTCCCGAAGCTCCTGGAGAGCCTGGAGGCGCTGCCGCAGGACCGCCCGGTCGAGCTGGACCTGTCCGGTCTGCACCACCTGGACCACGCCTGCCGCACCGCGCTGGAGAACTGGGCCGAGCGGCACAGCGCGACCGGCACGGACCCCGTGAAGGTCACGGAACCGGCGAAGACGGCCGTGTAGTCCGGCCCGGCACAGACGGCCCTGTAGCCCGGCCCGGCACAGACGGCCGTGCAGTCCGGCCGGGCGCCGACCGCCCGTCCGTGCGTGCGGGCCGTCGCAGCGGCGACGGCACCCGGTCCGGGGTACGGCCCCGGACCGGGTGCCGGGCGTTCGGCGGTACGGGCCCCGGACCGGGTGCCGGACATGCGGGTGCACGGGCCCCGGACGAGGCGCCGGGCGTCCCGGGCCAGGGGCGCGGCGCTCGGCGCCGCCACCGACGGAGCCGCAGCGGCCGGGGTGCCGGGGCCCCGCGGGGGACGTCCGGGACGCGCGCGGCCCCGCGCCCGCCGTGAGACACCGCAGGACACGTTCTACGCGCGTGGTTCCCGGCCCTCCGGACAGGTGGCGGACACAGCGGTCACAGTCCTGTCCGCCAGCAGGAAGGTCGCCCATGTCCGCAACACGACGTCAGGTGCTCGCCCGCACGGGCGCCCTCGGTGCAGGCATCGCCTTCACCGGAGCCCTCTGCTGACTCTTCGCCGGCACCGCCGCCGCGCACTCCCCGGCCGCACCGGCTACGGCCCGCTGATCCCCGACCCCGACGGTCTGCTCGCTCTGCCGAAAGGATTCGGTGGCACACGCTCCGCCCGGCGGGCGCACCGCCCGGTCACTGAAGCCGCAGCGACAGGGTACTCGGAGCCGCATGACGGAGAAAGCGCAGGTCAAGGGCTCGTACTGGCTTCAGACGGCACCGGGCGGTGCGCCGCGCCCCGCCCTCGCGGAGGATCTCGACGTCGATGTCGCCGTGATCGGCGCCGGCGTCGCCGGGCTCAGCGCGGCCTGGGAACTGGCGCGGGCCGGACGCAGCGTGGCGGTGCTGGAGGCCGGGCGGGTCGCCGCCGGCGTCACCGGCCACACCAGCGCCAAGCTGACGGCCCTGCACTCGCTGGTCTACGACAAGCTGCGCCGCACCCGGGGCCCCGAGGGTGCCCGCCTGTACGCCCGCTCGCAGTCCGAGGCGATCGAGCGCGCCGCCCGGATCGTGGCCGAGCTGGGCATCGACTGCGACTGGGAGACCCGCAGCGCGTACACGTACGTCCGCGACGAAGGCCGCGTGGACGAGCTGCGCCGGGAGGCGGCCGCCGCGAGGGAGGCGGGGCTGCCGGCGTCGTTCGTGACGGAGACGGGGCTGCCGTTCCCGGTGGCGGGCGCGGTCGAGGTCACCGGGCAGGTCCAGTTCCACCCGCGCAAGTACCTGCTGGCCCTCGCCGACGACCTGGAGGCGCACGGCGGGCGGATCTTCGAGGGCACCACCGTGCACGGCCTGGACGAGGGGGAGCCGTGCCGCGTGTCGACCGAGGCGGGAGCGACGGTCACCGCCCGGGACGTCGTGGTGGCCACGCACTACCCGATCTTCGACCGGGCCCTGCTGTTCGCGCGTCTCTCCCCGCGCCGGGAGCTGGTGGTGGCGGGGAGCATCGAGGCCGGCCGCGACGTCGACGGCATGTACATCACGCCGGACGAGAACACGCGGTCGGTCCGCACGGCCCCCCTGGACGACGCGGGGCGCCGGCTGCTCATCGTGACCGGGGAGCACTTCACCCCCGGCACGGGCGACACCCGGGAACGCTTCGACCACCTGTCCGCCTGGGCGCGCGAGCACTTCCCCGGCGCCGACCTCACGTACGCCTGGGCCACGCAGGACATCGACCCCACGGACACCGTGCCGATGGTGGGCCCGCTGCACCCGGGCGCCCACCACACGTACGTCGCCACGGGCTTCGGCGGCTGGGGGCTCAGCGGCGGCATGATGGCGGGGCGGCTGCTCACCGCGCAGATCACCGGTGAGGAGTGCGCGTGGAGCGGGCTGTACGACCCGCGCCGACTGCGCACGGCGGTGCGCGAGGCGCCGGCGTTCCTCAAGACGCAGGCCGAGGTGGCCCGTCACTTCGTCGGCGACCGGCTGCGGCCCGCGCCGCCGGTGGACGCCCTGCCGCCGGGCGAGGGCGCCGTCGTCCGGGCGGGCGGTGACCGGCTCGCGGTCTACCGGGACGAGGCCGGCGCGCTGCACGCCCTCTCGCCGCGCTGCACCCACCTCGGCTGCCTGGTCGACTTCAACGCGGCCGAACGCGCCTGGGAGTGCCCCTGCCACGGCTCCCGCTTCGACACGGACGGCACGGTGATCGAGGGCCCGGCGACGAAGCCGCTGGAACGGCGGGACATCTGAGCGACGCACCGCTTGGGCCCGGGAGGGTGACCTCGCGGGCACGTCGCCCGGCACAGCCGTACTCACCGAACCGCACACTCATACGTTCGTACGGTGATCACTCTCGTACGACGTGCCACCGCCCTGTGCGTCCTGGGCGCCGCCCTCACCGCCTGCGGGACCGCCGAGGACCCGCAGGCCCCCCGACCGGCCCCGTCCGCGCCCTCCGCCGGCCCGTCGGAGCCGGCTCCGTCCCGGCCTCCGACGCTCGCCCCCGGCCCCGCGGGCCTGACCCCCGTCTTCGAGCACGGCCCGCGCGCGGACGGCAGGACGGTCGCCCTCACCTTCGACGCCGACATGACCGCCGACCAGGGGCCACGGGCGGCGGCCGGTGAACGGTTCGACAATCCGCAGCTGATCGCGGCCCTGCGGGAGCTGGACGTGCCGGCCACGGTGTTCATGACCGGGCGGTGGGCGGAGGAGTACCCGGCCGAGGCCCGGTCCATCGGCCGGGACCCGCGGTTCGAGATCGCCAACCACTCCTACAGCCACTACGCCTACACCGACGACTGCTACGGCCTGCCGGCCGTGTCCGAGGAGCGGATGCGGGCCGACGTGGAGCGGGCGTACGCGGCGTTCAGGAAGGCCGGGGTGCCGGACGCGATGCCGTACTTCCGCTTCCCCGGCGGCTGCTACGACCAGGCCGCCCTCAGGGCACTGACCGCTTCCGGCGTCACCGCCGTGCAGTGGGACGTGGTGGGCGGGGACGCGTTCGCGACGGACGCGGACGCGGTGGCCCGCCAGGTACTGGACGGGGTGCGGCCGGGGTCGGTCGTCGTCCTGCACTGCACCCGCAGCGCCGCCCCGGTGACCGAGGAGGTGGTGCGGACGGTCGTGCCCGAGCTGCGCCGCCGGGGCTACCGCTTCGTGAGGGTCTCGGAGCTGATCGGCGCCGCGAACGGCCGCCGCTGACGGGCCTACGCTGGAAGGATGAGCAGCGACGACGATTCCGGCCCCCACGACTACTGCCTGATCGACGCGACCCGGCCCCCCAGGGCCGACGGCCCGCCGTACGCCGAGTGCGTGCTGTGCCGGGAGCCCACGGAGTATCCCGAGTCGTACAAGGGCATCACCTTCTGCCCCGTCTGCGAGTGGCAGGAGGCCCAGCGGACGGCCTGTTCAGGCTGACCGCCCTCCTCCCGCGTCCGCGGGGCTTGGCAGACTGGCGGGCGTGAGCAACGATCCGACGACGTCCGTCCCCGACCGTCCCCTCCGCCCCGAGCCCGGCGACCGCGACCTCGCGCCGCAGTTCGTGCTGCCGCTGGTCGTCCGCATCGAGCGGGCGGCGCCCCCGCCCCGCACCGACGCGCTGGAGACCGCGGCCCGGGCGGTGCTGACGCTGCTCGGTGACGAGCGGTCGTCCGGCGACGGCGAGTGGGCGCGGGCGATGCGGGACTGGCAGGACGCGCGCATCCGCAAGGTCGTGCGGCGGGCGCGGGGCGCCGAGTGGCGGCGGGCCGAGGCGCTGCCCGGCATCACGGTCACCGGCGGGACGGCCGAGGTGCGGGTCTTCCCGCCGGTCCCGCTGGACGGCTGGCCCAAGGACCTGGCCCGCCTCCAGGTCTCCGGCACCGACCTCGACGACCCGGAGCCGCCGTCCGACGCCGGTCACCGCGGCCCGGTGCTGTGGATGAACCCGGACCTGGACATGTCGGCCGGCAAGGCGATGGCCCAGGCCGGGCACGGCGCCCAGCTCGCCTGGTGGGAGCTGGACGACGGGACGCGGGCCGCCTGGCGCGACGCGGGCTACCCGCTGGCGGTGCGCACCCCGGCCGCGGCCCGCTGGCGCGAGCTGACGGCCGGCGGCCTGCCGGTGGTGCGTGACGCCGGGTACACGGAGATCGCGCCGGGGTCGTGCACGGTGGTGGCGGATCATCCGGCGTTGCGGTAGGCGCGCGACGCCGTCCGGTGCACGGGGAATCCCGCCCTCCCTGGTCGCCGGGGCGGTGGGCTTCGCCCGCTGCCCGGGTGCCGTGGCCGTCGAGACCGTCGTAGCCGTCGAGGCGTACCCACTCGACGACCGAGTACGCCACGGCCGGGCCGGCCGTGGCGTACCCGGTCGTGGCGTACGCCGGGGCACGGAGCGACGTCGAGCGTGCGGGGTCCGTCCGCCCCGTCTGCGCCGCCTCGGTGCCGGCCGGCCGCCCCCGGTTCCCGGCGCGGCTCGCCCCGCGCCGGCGGGGCGACGCCCTCGCGAACCTCAGATGTTGCTCTGAACCTGCCCTGCCGGAGGTTCGGGCGGAGCCGGGAGGGCGATACCCCCGGCATGTTCGCAGGAGGGGGACGGACCATGGAGCAAGTGGCACGACTGGGGACCGGGATCGGATGGCGTCCGGAGATCGCGGACGTCGTCGAACGGATGCCCGGCATCGACTGGGTCGAGGCCGTGGCCGAGAACCTCTGCCCCGGGCATCTGCCCGACTCGCTGCTGCGGTTGCGCGAGCGCGGGGTGACCGTCGTGCCGCACGGCGTCTCGCTCGGCCTCGGTGACGCCGAACGGCCGGACGCGGGGCGCCTGGCGGCGCTGGCCGAGCGGGCGCGGGCACTGGGGGCGCCGCTGGTCACCGAGCACATCGCGTTCGTCCGGGCCGGGGGGCCGATGACCGCGTCCCAGCGGCTGGAGGCGGGGCACCTGCTCCCCGTGCCGCGCACCCGCGACGCCCTGGACGTGCTGTGCGAGAACGTGCGCATCGCGCAGGACGCGCTGCCGGTGCCGCTCGCCGTGGAGAACATCGCCGCGCTCGTCTCCTGGCCGGGCGAGGAGATGACGGAGGGGCAGTTCCTGTACGAGCTGGCCGACCGGACGGGGGTGCGGCTGCTGATCGACGTGGCGAACCTGCACACCAACCACGTCAACCGCGGCGAGGACCCCGCCGAGGCGCTCGCCGGACTCCCCCTGGAAGCCCTCGCCTACGTCCACGTCGCGGGCGGCTTCGAACGGGACGGCATCTGGCACGACAGTCACGCCCACGCCGTACCGCGGCCGGTCCTCGACATCCTCACCGACCTCGCCTCACGCGTGGCGCCACCGGGCGTCCTGCTGGAGCGCGACGAGAACTTCCCCGACGCGCGGGTGCTGGAGGACGAGGTGGAGGCGATCCGCGTGGCGGTGGACAGGGGCCGTCGCCGCGATACCGGCCGGCTCGGTCGCGAAGGCGGCGAAGGACGCGCCCGGGCTGCCGGTGACCCCCGGGGCGGGGCGGCGGGCGGAGATCCACGCCAGGCCGGGGCGGTGGCCGTGGAGCCCGGCCGGGGCGGGGCCGCCACGCCGCGGACCGCGGACGGCGGGTCCGGCGCCGCCGACGCCGCACGGCAGCGGCTCGCCCTCGCGCAGACCGCGCTGCTGTCCGCACTGGTCGCCGGGACCCCCGTGCCGGAGGGGTTCGACCGGGTACGGCTCGGCGTGCAGGCGCGGGCGCTCGCCGCGAAACGGGCCGACGTGGTCGCGAAGGTCGCGCCCGAACTGCCGGTGATCCTCGGCGCGGGGTACCGGCCGGCCTTCCTCGCCCACGCCCGGCGCCGTCCGATGACCGGCGGATACCGGCGGGACGCCCTCGACTTCGTCGAGCGGCTGATCCTGGACGGCCGCCCGCGGGACGCGGAGGCGCGCCGCGCGTTGCGCCGGTGGTGGCTGGAGCGGTCGGGTCCGGCGCCGCGGTCGGAGCGCCCCGGGGCCCGCTGGGCCCGTGCGACCGGGCGGGTCCTGCTGCGCCGCTGAACCATCCCGGCACCTTCTGACGGAACGTCATTCACCCACCGCACTGCGTCCCGGAATGCGCGGTGCGCGACGCGGTCGGCGAACCGGACCCGCGCGCGGCCTCCGCCCACCGCGAGCGGTACGCCGGCGAGTACGCCGAGGGGCACGGCGAACCGCGGGCCTGACGCGCCGGGGGCGTACGGGAGCGCTCGGAGCCGACACCCGCGGGCGGTGCTTGCC
This sequence comes from Streptomyces sp. JK94, assembly GCF_053613315.1. Taxonomy (NCBI): domain Bacteria; kingdom Bacillati; phylum Actinomycetota; class Actinomycetes; order Kitasatosporales; family Streptomycetaceae; genus Streptomyces; species Streptomyces sp. JK94. The sequence continues at coordinate 39,796 of NZ_JBSICH010000010.1, forward strand.
CCGCCCGGTCGCCGCGCCAACCATCCCCTGTGTCACCACCGTGTGCATGGAAGGGATACGCGATGCGAGCTGCCGCCCTCTACTCGGCCGCCGGGTCCTTGCTGCTGTCCGCCCTGACCGCCGCCCCGGCCCAGGCAGACCCGGCCGGGCCCGGCTCCGCGCAGGCACGCGGCACCGCCGTGGCCGCCGAGCGCGCGGCGGCGGCCGGCATCCGGTTCGGCCGGTGCCCGAAGGCGGAGGAACTGCCGGAGGCCGTGCGCTGCGGCACGGTCACCGTGCCCCTGGACTACGCGCGCCCCGACGGGGAGCGGATCCGACTGACCGTCAGCCGGGTGCGGGCCACGCACAAGGACCCGCACGACGGCAGGCGCAAGGTGCCCGGACAGGGCGCACTGCTCTACAACCCGGGCGGTCCGGGCGCCTCGGGGCTGTACTTCCCGCTGGTCGGCATGGTGCCCGAGTGGAAGCGGATCGCCGCGGCGTACGACCTCGTCGGATACGCCCCGCGCGGGGTCGCGCCCTCCGCCCCGCTGTCCTGCCAGGACCCCGGCGACTTCTTCAAGGGGCCCCGGCCGGCTCCGGCGCAGCCCTCGGACGCGTACAAGAGGGAGCGCGCCGGCGAGGCCGAGGCGTACGCGCGCGGCTGCGCGGAGCGGACCGGGGAGGCGCTGCGCCACTACCACTCCCTCAACAACGCCCGTGACCTGGAGGTCGTGCGGGCCGCACTGGGCGAGCGGCGGCTCACGTTCATGGGCGCGTCGTACGGCACCTACCTCGGGGCCCTGTACGCCGAGCTGTTCCCCTCGCACGTGCGGCGCATGGTGTTCGACTCGGTGGTGAACCCTGACCCAGGGCGGATCTGGTACCGCAACAACCTCGAACAGTCCGAGGCCTTCGAGGACCGCTGGACGGACTTCAAGGAGTGGATGGCCGAGCACGACGCCGTGTACGGGCTCGGGGACACGGCGAGGCGGGTGCAGAACAGCTACGAGGAGGCGAGCGCGCGCCTCGCGGCCGAGCCGGCGGGCGGGACGGTGGGACCGGCCCAGTTGCAGGGGGCGTTCCTGCGGGCCGGGTACTACGACGACTACTGGCCGCACCGCGCCGAGGCGCTGTCGGCGTATCTGAAGGGGGACCCGCAGCCGCTGGTCGACCAGGCGGGCACGCGCACCGAGGAGGGGGTGGCCGGGGCGGAGAACTCCAACGCCGTGTACACGGCCGTCGAGTGCAACGACGCCTCCTGGCCGACCGACTTCGAGGTCTGGGACCGGGACAACACGCGGCTGGCGCGCCGGGCACCGTTCGAGACGTGGGACAACGTGTGGACGAACCTGCCGTGCGCCTACTGGCAGGCGCCCCGGCAGCGGCCCCTCGACGTGCGCACCGGGCCGGGCGAACTGCCGCCGACGCTGATCCTGGCCGCCGAGCGGGACGCGGCGACCCCCTACGCCGGCGCGCTGGAGCTGCGCCGGCGGCTGTCGGGCTCGGTGCTGGTGACCGAGCGGGACGCCGGGACGCACGGCATCGGCGGCGGCCCGAACTCCTGCGTCAACGGCCACCTGGAGGCGTACCTGCTGGACGGCGGCCTTCCGGCGCGGGACGAGTCGTGCGCCGGGAGGCCGGCGCCGGAGCCGAGGCCCGCCAAGCAGCCGCGGGCCGGATCGGCCGCGGCGCCGGCGGCCTGACCGGGCGGGCGGCGGCCTGCTCAGGCGAGTCCGGCCACCAGCTCGGCGATGTCCTTGCGCCGTCCCGTGTAGAAGGGGACCTCCTCGCGGACGTGCATACGGGCCTCGGAGGCGCGCAGGTGGCGCATGAGGTCGACGATGCGGTACAGCTCGTCGGCCTCGAAGGCGAGGATCCACTCGTAGTCGCCGAGGGAGAAGGAGGCGACCGTGTTGGCGCGCACGTCCGGGTAGCCGCGGGCCATCTTGCCGTGGTCGGCGAGCATGCGCCGGCGGTCCTCGTCGGGCAGCAGATACCAGTCGTAGGAGCGCACGAACGGGTAGACGCTGATGTAGTCGCGGGGCGTCTCGTCGGCCAGGAAGGCCGGGATGTGCGCGCGGTTGAACTCGGCGGGGCGGTGCAGCGCCATGTTCGACCAGACCGGCTCCAGCGCGCGGCCGAGCCTGGTGCGGCGGAAGAGGTTGTACGCGTCCTGGAGCTGGTCGGCGGTCTCGGCGTGCCACCAGATCATCAGGTCGGCGTCGGCGCGCAGACCGGACACGTCGTACGTGCCGCGGACCGTCACGTCCTTGGCGGCGAGCTGGTCGAACAGCTCCTGGACCTCGTCGGCGTAGCCTGCGCGCGCGGCGTCGTCGGGGAGCACGTCCTTGAGTCTGAAGACGGACCAGAGGGTGTAGCGGATGACCTCGTTGAGGTCCTTGGCCAGCTTGCCCTTGTTCGGGATGCGTTCGGCTGCGGGGGTGGAGGCGTCGTCACTCATGGCCCTATTCTCCCGCTCCCCCGTGCGGACTCCGCACCGGGTGGGCGGTGAGCGCCTCCACACCCCGCGGGTCCCCCCGGAGCCGGTCCACGGCGGCGTAGGCGCTCGCGATGCAGGCCGGGACGCCGACACCGTCGTAGGCCGCGCCGCACACGGCAAGGCCCGGGACCCTGCCGACGTGTTCGCGGACGCGGGCCACGCGCGCGTGGTGGCCGACCGGGTACTGCGGCAGGCCGTCCTGCCAGCGGGTGACCCGGGTGGCGACGGGCTCGGCGGTCAGGCCCGTCGCCTCCCCCAGGTCGTGCCGGGAGACGGCGACCAGGCCGGCGTCGTCGCGGTCGAGGATCTCCGTCTCTCCGTACCGGCCGACGGAGGTGCGCAGGACGACCAGGTCCGGGTCCTCGTCGGCGATCCAGCCCCACTTGCGGGAGGCGAAGGTGGACGCCTTGATGGTGCGCCCCTCCACCGGCGGCACGAGGAAGCCGCTGCCGTCGGGGAGCGCGGCGGCGTCGGAGCGGCGGTGGACGAGGGTGATCAGGGCCATGGAGGCGTACTCGACGGCCGCCAGCTCGGCCGCGGCGGCGGGGACCTCGGCGCGCAGCAGCGCGGCGGCGGGGCCGGCGGGGACGGCGACGACGACCGCGCCGGCGTGCAGCACCCGGTCGCCGGCGACGACCCGCCAGCCGTCCGGGGCCGTGCGGCGCAGCTCCGTCACGGGCGCGTGCGTGACGATCTCGCCGCCCCGCGCGCGCACCGACTCCGCGACCGCGAGCGGGAGGGTGCCGACGCCGCCTTCGATGCCCGTGAACACCGGTCCGCTCGGCGGGGAGGTGGCCGTCCGGCCCTGGAGGGCGCGCACCGCCTCGGTGAGGGAGGTGTGGGCGCGGGCCGCCTCGAAGAGCTGGGGCACGGCGGAGCGCAGCGAGATGCGGTACGCGTCGCCCGCGTAGACGCCGCCGAGCAGCGGTTCCACGAGGCGGTCGACGACCTCGCGGCCGAGGCGCGCCGCCACGTACTCGCCCACCGCCACGTCGTCGCCGATCTCGGTGCGGGGCAGTTCGGCGTCGCGCTCGATGCGGGCGAGGCCCTCCTCGGAGAGGACACCGGCCAGTGCGGTCGCGGTGCCGGGAACGCCCATGACGTGGCCCTTGGGCATGGGCCGCAGGGCGCCGCGGGTCCACAGGGAGGCCGATGCGGCGGCCGGCGGCTGGAGGCGGTCGGCGAGACCGGCCTCGCGGGCGAGCCCCACGGCCTCGGGGCGGCGGGCCAGCAGGGACTCGGCGCCGAGGTCGACGCGTACTCCGGCGACTACTCCGGGCAGCAGCTTGCCGCCGACGCGGCCCGACGCCTCCAGCACGGTCACCCGCGCGCCGCGCGCCAGCAGGCGGTGGGCGGCGGCCAGTCCGGCGATGCCGGCTCCGACGACGACGACATGCCCCGGGTCCGCGGGGGTCTCGCCCGCGGGGGTCTCGCTTGCGTACATGCCCCCAGCGTCTCAGACCGCACCGGCGGTGCCACCGCCGGGCCGAGCCGCCCGCGGGGTCCCCGGCGAGTCCGGACCGTGACCTGTTCGGGACCGTTCCGCGTCGGCGTTCGTCCGGTTCCGCGCGTCGAAGGAGTATCAGCCGTCACGTTCCCGGGGGGTACCCACCATGCACGCACGACGTCCAGCGCGGCGCTCCGTGCCACCCGCCCACGCCCTGGCCGGCCTGGTGCTGGCCGCGGCCCTCGTCCTGACCGGATGCAGCGGTGCGGACGGCGGCTCCGACTCGGGCGCGGGCGACGCCGGGGCGGCCGCGCCCCAGGAGGGTGTGCGGGCGGAGGGCCGCGGCGAGGACCGGTCCGGTGCCGCGGGCGGCGAGGCGGGCAAGGCCGGGGCGACCGCGCCGCCGCAGGCCGCCCCCGCCCACGTCATCCGCACGGCCTCGCTGACCGTGCAGGTCGAGGACGCCCCGAAGGCACTGGAGGCGGCCCGCACCGCGACCGAGAACGCCGGCGGGTACGTCGGTGACGAGACCACCACCCGGGACGGGGACGGCCACGAGCGGACCGAGGTCGTCCTGCGGGTGCCCGTGGAGCGCTACGAGGAGGTGCTCGACGAACTGGAGGGCGCCGGCCGGCTCATCGAACGCAGGGCGAGGCGGAGGACGTCACCGACCAGGTCGTGGACGTGGACAGCCGGGTGAAGTCGCAGCGCGCCAGCGTGGCCCGCGTGCGCGAGCTGATGGAGCGGGCGACGAGGCTGAGCGACGTGGTGACGCTGGAGGGCGAGCTGAGCACCCGCCAGGCGGAGCTGGAGGCGCTGCTCGCCCGGCAGGCGGCCCTGAAGGACCGCACGAGCCTGGCCACCCTCACCCTCTCCCTGTCCGAGACACCGGTGGAACGGGCGGACGGGGGCGACGACCCCGGTTTCACGGACGCGCTGGCCGGCGGCTGGGAGGCGTTCGTGACGGTGCTGCGCTGGGTGGCGGTGGCGTTCGGCACGGTGCTGCCGTTCGCCGTGCCGGCGGCCCTGCTGGCGCTCCTGTGGGTGCGGGTGCTGCGGCCCCGGCTGCCGCGCCGCAAGGCGCCGGTGCCCGTGGCGCCCCCGGCCGGCGCCGCCCCGGCCTCGGCGCCGCTGCCGACGGCCCGGCCCGCGCCCGAGGCCCGCACCACTCGCCGGGAGGGGCCCGGCGCGGAGGACTGAAATGCCCGCCCCCGTAGCGTGTTCACCATGAGCATGAGCATGAGCACTGTGAGCGGTACCGGGCGGGCTGGAGAGCGACTGGTGGTGATCGGCGGTGACGCCGCGGGGATGTCCGCGGCGTCGCAGGCGCGCCGGCTGAGGGGCCCCGGCGAACTGGAGATCGTCGCGTTCGAACGCGGCCACTTCAGCTCGTACTCGGCCTGCGGCATCCCGTACTGGGTCGGCGGTGACGTGGCCGAGCGGGACGAGCTGATCGCCCGGACGCCCGAGGAGCACCGCTCGCGCGCCATCGACCTGCGGATGCGCACCGAGGTCACGGAGATCGACGTCGCCGGCGGGCGGGTACGCGCGCGGGACGTCGATTCCGGGGCGGAGTCCTGGACGCCGTACGACAAGCTCGTAATCGCCACCGGTGCCCGCCCGATCCGTCCCGGCCTGCCGGGCGTCGACGCGCCGGGCGTGCACGGGGTGCAGACCCTGGACGACGGGCAGGCGCTGCTCGACACGCTGGCACGCACGCGTGGCCGTCGCGCGGTGGTCGTCGGCGCGGGTTACATCGGCGTGGAGATGGCCGAGGCGCTCATCAAGCGCGGTTACGAGGTGACGGTCGTCAACCGCGGCCGGGAGCCGATGTCCACACTCGACCCGGACATGGGCCGCCTGGTGCACCAGGCCATGGAGGGCCTCGGCATCACCATGGTGAACGACGCCGAGGTCACCGAGGTCCTCACCGGGGACGACGGCCGGGTCCGCGCGGTGGCCACCGCGGACGCCGAGTTCCCGGCGGACGTGGTGGTGCTCGGCATCGGCGTCCACCCGGAGACCGCGCTCGCCGCGGCCGCCGGTCTGCCGGTCGGCGCGCACGGCGGGCTGCTGACCGACCAGGGCATGCGGGTGCGCGGGCACGAGGACATCTGGGCCGGGGGTGACTGCGTGGAGGTGCTCGACCTGGTCACCGGCCAGGAGCGGCACATCCCGCTCGGCACGCACGCCAACAAGCACGGGCAGGTCATCGGCACCAACGCGGGCGGCGGTTACGCGACCTTCCCGGGCGTGGTCGGCACGGCGGTCAGCAAGGTCTGCGACCTGGAGATCGCGCGGACCGGGCTGCGCGAGAAGGACGCGCTGCGCGCGGGGCTGCGGTTCGTGACGGCCACCGTCGAGTCCACCAGCCGCGCCGGCTACTACCCGGGCGCCTCCCCCATGACGGTGAAGATGCTCGCCGAGCAGCGCACCGGCCGGCTGCTCGGCGTCCAGATCGTGGGCCGCGAGGGCGCGGGCAAGCGGGTCGACGTCGCCGCGGTGGCCCTCACGGCCGGGATGACGGTGGAACGGATGACGTCCCTTGACCTCGGCTACGCGCCGCCCTTCTCACCGGTCTGGGACCCGGTACTGGTGGCCGCCCGCAAGGCCGCGCGGGCGGTCGGGCACCAGGTCTGAGGAGACCCGGGGAGGCCCGAGGAGGCTTGAGGCCGGCCGCCACACCGTGCCGACAATCCGCCACGCCGTCCCGGCGAGACGACAACCCGCTACACCGTCCCGGCGACCCAGCACGCCGTCCCGGCGACCCGCTACGCCGTCCCGTCGATCCGGTCGGCGGCCTGCCGGGCCTGCTCCGCCGGGGGCCGCGAGGGCAGGGACGACACCGATGCCGGGGTGGTCGCCGGCCCCGGTGTGCTCACCGGCGCCGGGGGGCTCACCGCGGGCGGCCGCTCACCGGCCGGCCGGGCGTGCGCCGCGCCCCGCGCGGAGCGCAGCCGGTGGCTCACCGCCTCGTCCAGTGTCACCGGCCGCTGCATCCGGGCGGCTAGTCGTCCGGCCTCCTGGCCGAGCCGGGCGACGTCCTCCCAGGGCAGGCGCAGCACGAGGGCGATCTCGGCCTCGCCGTCGGGCAGGGCGTGCATCGCGGGAGCCGGACCGACCCGTTCGTTCATGCCTGTTCCTCACGTCGACGTCGTCCCCGCGTCCCGCCTTCCCCGAACCGCGGGCGGTTGAGAGGACATACGCGCACCCGGGAGCGGGCGTTCAGGGAGGCGCCGATGTGCCGTCCGTGCCGCGGGCACCGTGGCGAACCTGGCCCGTGCGGTCGCTCTCCTCGTCGGCACGCTGCCGTCCCGGCCGCTACGGCACGGCGTCCACCCCCGTCGAGGCCGCGCGGGCCGCACCCGGTCAGGCGGGCGCGGTCGGCCCGGCGGCCCCGGTGGGTAAGCTCCCGAGCACACGGTCTACGGCTTGGGGGAACCGATGACGACGGGGGACAGTCCGGTGCTGGGCGAGGGCCGGATCAAGCATCTGGAGCTGATCCAGATGGTGGTGGCCCGCATGGGCAACAACTCGTTCCTGATCAAGGGCTGGTCGCTGACGGTCACCGGCGCGCTGCTCGCCTTCGCGGTCGGCAACGACGACGCGTCCGTCGCCCTGGTCAACTTCGTGCCCATCACGGCCTTCTGGTTCCTCGACGCCTACTTCCTCCACCAGGAACGGCTGTTCCGGCGGTTGTACGACCGGGTACGGCGCCCGGACGCGACCGTGGAGCCGTTCGCCATGGACGTGGCCCAGGGCCGCGAGCCCGCGGGCGTTGTGAAGGCGGCCGTGTCACCCACGCTGTCCTTCTTCTACGGCGGGCTCGTCGCCACCCAGGTGTTCGCCCTGCTGCTCGTCGGCTGACGCGGCACGGGGACGGCCGGCCTCAGGGCGTCGGGGCCGGCAGCGCCGCGCGGATCCGCCGCACCGAGTCGTCCAGCGTCTGCGGGTCCGTCTCCGCCTCCTCGGGCCACAGGTGCGGCATGCGGTCGCCCTCGAACCGGGGCACCAGGTGGACGTGCAGGTGGGGCACCGTCTGCGTGGCCGCGGCGCCGGAGGACTGGATGACGTTCAGCCCGTCGGGGCGGTGGGCTGCCCGTACCGCGTGCGCCACGCGGAGCACCTCCGCCCCCACCGCCGCGGCCGTCTCCTCGTCGGCCTCCCAGATGTCGCGCACGTGCCGCCGCGGCGCCACCAGGACGTGCCCCGGGTGCACCGGCCGAAGCGGCAGGAAGGTCAGCGTGGCTCCGGTGCCGGCGATCAGCCGCGCGGGGGCGGTGCCGGCGGCGATCCGGCAGAAGGCGCAGCCGGCGGCGGGGTCGGGGCGTGTCATGGGTCGACCTTAGGCCGTCGCCCCGGCACCGGTGCCCGCCACCGGTGCCGGCGCCGCCGGGGGCGGTCAGCGGGTTTCGCCGTTGGCCTCGGGGAAGGCCAGCGGCAGTTCCATCACCTGCTTCCTGGGCAGGTGGGGCAGCGGCGACTCGGCCGCCGTCTCGACCATGCGCTTGGCGAGGTTCTGGACGTAGTCGTGGAGGGAGTCCTTCTGGCGGGCCACCGACAGGTCGTAGACGTCCTCGACGAACTCGCCGTCCGGTCCCCCGAGCGCGCGGTACTGGAAGTCCGTGAAGTCCTTCGGCAGCTTGTACTGCGGCAACGGCCGCACCCAGAACACCGGGAAAATCGCGATGGGTTCACCGCCCACCTCGGCTCCGACGCCGCGGATGCGTTCCATCATCACGGCCCACTCACGACGGCACCACGGACTGGTGAAGTAGTCCGTGGTGATCAAGGGCACCAGCAGCCGGGTGGTGCGGATCGCCTCGATGAGCCGCGGTTCCCACTGCGCGCCCTGCTTGGTCCTGTAGTCCATGTAGCCGGTGCTCAGCTCGCACTTGCCGCGTCTGGCCGCGACCGCCTTCTGCAGCATCTCGTGGAAGGCGAGTGCCTCCTGCGCGTGGTCCTCCCGGTTGACCCAGCTCACGAAGAACAGGCATGTCGACGCGTCCTCGGCCGGGGCGGGGACGGCGGCCGGCCTGGGCGGCGGCAGCCAGACGGGGTTCCACCGTGCGGCCGCCGCCTCGACGATCTCCCGGATGCCGCGGGCCGTCTCCTGACCGGTCTTCGCCGCGTCGGCGGTCGCCTCGACGGTGGTGGCCAGGGCGCGCAGGAAGTCGGGGGTCCCGCTCTCGCCGAAGGCGATGTCCAGGAGCCCGTCCACCCGTTCCGGGATGAAGAGTTCCGCTGTCAGCCGGTCGTCCAGGAAGACGTCGGTGTGTTCGCGCAGTGCCGCGATCCAGCTCCGGTAGCTGCCGGCGTCCCGGCACACGGGGGAGCGCAGGATCAGGGTCCGCAGGCTCGTCCGGTCCGGACCCGGGTCGTCGGACCTGCGCGTCACCGAGACCGGGGACCGTGCCCGGTGCCCGTCCGGCTCGGGCGCCATCCGCACGATGTCGGCCAGGGTGAGGAACTGCTGGGGGGTGATGGCGCCGGCGCGGATCTCCTCGGCCACCCGCACGAGCTGGCCCGGGTGCCCGTCGAACGCCTCGGCGAGGCGGTCCGCGTTGCGCTGGTCGAGCGTCGCCACCTCCTTGAAGATCTTCGCCGCCTCGGCGCGGTCCACCGGCCCCACCTGGAGCCGGGCCCGCTCGTCCCAGGTGCCGGCGGCCCGCGAGGTGACCAGGATGCGTGCGTTGCCCTCGGGGAAGAGGTCCCGGACGGCGTCCGGGTCCGCGACGTTGTCGTAGATGAGGAGCCAGTTGACCGCGAAGGGGCCGCTCAGGGGCTCGCCACGGGCCGTCTCGTACGCCTCGCACAGGCTGTCGAGCGCCTGTCGCACCCGCTCCGTCAGCCGGGCCGGGTCCTGTTCCCGGGCGCAGTCGAACGTCCAGGCCATCTCGTACCGCTGGCTGTAGGTGTGCCCGTAGGCGACGGCCATCTGCGACGTACCGTAGCCGAGCGGACGGTCCAGGGGGTCGTGGAGCAGGACGGCCGGGTGTTCGGTGTGGAGGGAGAACACCTCGGCGATCTCCTCGTCCCGGCCGACGAACGGAGCGACACGCGGGACGAGGTTCGATATCTCGGGCAGTCCCGTGGTCAGGCGGCCGGCCGACGTCACAGGCTGCTCCCCCGGCCCGGGGACCGCCGGGTGACGACCGCGGACACCTCCCGGAGGATCCGCTGCACGGACACCGCGAGATCGGACCCGGCCAGCATGACCACGTGGGCGTCGCGCACCAGCAGCGGCCGGGGCGCCGTGTCGATCTGCACGAGGACCGGCGGCGGCGACTCGGCGGCCGGCTCGGTGAAGGCGTCCGCCCAGTCCGTGGGCGAGGTGCTGCCGGCGCCGAAGTAGTCGCGGGAGAAGAGCACGAGCAGGCGTCCGGCCGCGCCCCGCGCCCGGGCCACGGCCTCGGGCAGCGTCTCGCGGCTGGCTCGCCAGCGCTGCTGCACGACGTGGTACCCCCCGTCCTTGAGGACGTCCTCCACCCAGTCCGCCCACGGCTGGTCGGCACCGACGTAGCTGATGGCCACCGAGCGCGACCCGGGTTCCGCGCCGCCGGGCCGCAGGGTGGCGGGCGTGGCCGGCGAGGTGGCGCCGACGGGCTGCCGGGGCTGCGGCACGAGTTCGGTGCCGAAGGCCGCCTCCAGTGCCAGCGCGTCGGCCACGTCCAGTTCTTCCAGTTCCTTGCGCCCGGCGTCGGCGATGGATTTGGCCAACTGTTCGACCAGGGCGTAGTAGCGCTCCTCGTCCGCCGGGTTCGCCGACGCGGCCAGCGACTCCAGGCCGTCCGTCCGGAGCCACTCGAAGGCCCCGGGGAAGGACACCGACTCCCGGACCGGCTCCGGGACCTGGGCGTCCGGCACCGGTTTCCAGCACAGCGGGATCAGACAGCTCCGGGCCGGGGCGCCCGTGGTGTCCTCGTGGTGCCGCATGCGGGAACGGAAGACGGCCCACTCGATGCCCGCACCCCGGTCCCTGAAGAACCGGGGGGAGTAGAGGGCGATCATCACACCGGCCCTGGTCACCTGGCTCTCGCGGGCGGACTCGGGGTCCATCAGGGCGCCGAGGACACCGCTGACGCCGAAGCCCTCCTGGGTCCTCAGCTGGTACTCGAGATCGGTGTGGAAACGCGTGAGCGCGGGCCACCCGTCGGCACGGACGCAACTCGTATAGAAGAAAGCGGCTGGATCCACGCGCCCCTCACAGACTGCCGCCGTCGCTCAGGCGGTACGGACATTCGCGCAGACTCGGCCACGAAAGACTCTCGGTCGGTCGGCGGCGACTTTCCCGCGGCCAGTTCCCATCCTTCAACACCCACGAGGATAGGCTTGGTTGGCCTCGCTGGGTACACTCACAGGTGTATGAGGGGACTGTTCGGCAGGCAAGCCGGGGTGCGGCGCAGTCGGGGGCGGGCGGTCCGGGGAGCCACGAGTCCCGGACTGTAGCAGCAACAGCACGGGTCTCCCGCGCTTCACCCGTTTGACGAGAGCATGCCATCGCGGTCCCCCAGGGACAGGCGGAACGCTCGGGGGGAGTGCACGCGATGGCACGTGAGGCGGCACCGGTCACGTCACACGGCCCGGCCTGCCCGGCGGACGAACCGCCCGGCAGCCTCCCGAGCGCCCGTGACCTGCACCTCCTTCCCCGCACCGCACTGGTCGAGGCCCTGTTGCGCAACGCCGGCGGAGGCGCCGGACCCAGACGGCCGAGGTGGGAAAGTGCGGTGTGAGGCCCCGAAACCCACCGTCCCGCCCGCGCGGGAACCGGCGGCGACATTCACCCAGTTCGTCGTAAAGCTGCACAGCCGTTGCAATTTCGGGTGCCCGGACTGCTATGTCTACGAGCACCGCGACCGCGGCTGGGCCGACGAGCCGCGCGCCATGAGCGCGGCCGTGATGAGCCGCCTGTCCGCCCGGATCGCCGAGCACGTGCGCCGCCACGCCCCCGAGCGGGTCCAGGTGGTCCTGCACGGGGGCGAGCCCCTGCTGGCCGGCCGCGCGGCGGTGGAGCGGTTCGCCACCCGGCTGCGCGCCGACTGCCGCGATCTGGCCACCGGGATCGACCTGCTCGTCCAGACCAACGCCTCACTGCTCGACCGCGACTTCCTCGACGTCTTCCTGCGGCACGACGTCACGGTCGGCGTCAGCCTCGACGGCACCCCCGGATCGCACGACCGGCACCGCCCCGACCGGGCCGGACGGGGTACGTACGCCGAGGTGGCGCGCGGGCTCTCCCTGCTGCGGCTGCCCCGCTACCGCAGGCTGTACGGCGGGCTTCTGTGCGTCGTCGACGCGGAGGCCGACCCCGTGGAGACGTACGAGGCGCTGCTGGCCCACGAGCCGCCCCGCCTGGACCTGCTGCTGCCGCACGCCACCTGGCAGTTCCCGCCACCCCGGCCCCGCGGCGCCGGCACCGCACCGTACGGGCGCTGGCTCGCCGCGGTGTTCGACCGCTGGTTCGACGCTCCCCGGCGGGAGACGTCCGTCCGCCTCTTCGACTCCCTGCTCGACCTGCACCTGGGCGGCACCAGCACGAGCGAGGTGTGGGGGCCCTACGGCGCCGACGTCGTCGTCATCCAGCCCTCGGGACTGATCGAGTACAACGACATCCTCAAGACGGTGGGGCCCGACGCCGCACGGTCCCTGCTCCACATCGCCGCACACGACTTCGACCGCGCGGCCGCGGACCCCGGGTTCGCCGCGGAGCGTGCCGGGCCGGACGGCCTGTGCGGGCAGTGCCGGGCCTGCCCCGTCGTACAGGTCTGCGGCGGTGGTCTGCGGGCCCACCGGCACCATCCCGGCAACGGTTTCGACAACCCGTCCTGCTACTGCGCCGACCTCCGCTTCCTCATCGACCACGTACGGGCGCGGATCACGGACGGCGTCACGGCCCTGCGGGAGCGCCGCTCCCCCGCGAAGACGTCCGCCCGGTCGCCGGCGCCGGCACTCCACGAGACGAAGCCGGGAGAGTGACCGCATGACGGCATCGCGCCCGCCCGCCACGCCCTACTACTACATCAGCCACGCGCTGCCGTCCTGGGGCGATCCCTGGCTGCGGGCCTTCCACAACGACCTCCAGGACGAGATACGGCGGCGTCTCGGCCCCGACCCCGGGTACACGGGGGTGCTCCCCGAGCCGCCCGGTACCGCCCGTCCGTGGCCGGACACCTGGAGCCCCACGCCCGCGATGCGCTGCCGTGCGCTGGTCGTGCTGCTGACCGAGGACTACTACCGGGACCCGCGTACGCTCCGCGACCTGGCGCTCTTCCGCCGCCGGCTGGCCTGGGAGCAGGACCAGACGGGCCGCCCCTCACCCGCCCTGGTACAGGTCCTGTGGGAGACCAGGGGCCTGCCGCCCCTGGGGCCCGAGACGGTGGTCGCCCCGGTCGGCGACTACACGGCGTCGGGTCTCGCCGGCCTGGTGCGCGCCCCGCACGCGCGCGGCGGTTATCTCCGCGTCCTGCGGGCAGTCGTGGAACGGGTCCTCGCGGGCGCCCGCCACTCCCCTCCCGCGATGACGCCTCAGGACCTCCACCCCGACACGATCCCGCACCCGGCCGAGTCAGGAATGCCTCACATTCCGTTCTCGACCGGTTGTACCGCTCATAGGCAGTTCGCGCCGGTGCGGGTAACGTGGCAGCCAACGCACGCCGTACCACCGTCCCGCTCTGAGCAACCGGAGCGGGAGGCATCCCCGCACAGGTCCTGGTTCTCCCAGCCGGGAGAGGACGAGCGGCCGATTCTCCGGGGGCCTCACAGCTGACGCACTGACGTTGGAGCGACATCGATGAGCAGCGCCGAGCCGCCGGGTTCCCCTCGAGACCGGAACCGGGCGACCATCGTCACCTTCTACTCCTACAAGGGCGGCGTCGGGCGCACCATGGCGCTGGCCAACGTCGCCTGGGTCCTGGCCGACACCGGCCACCGCGTACTCGTCGTCGACTGGGACCTGGAGTCGCCGGGACTGCACCGCTTCCTGCGTCCCTTCCTGCGCGACCCGGAACTGAGCGGATCGACCGGCGTCGTGGACATGATCCTGGAGTACGGCAGGGCCGTGGAGGCGGCCGCTCCGGACGGCTTCCTTTCGGCCGCCCCCACGGCACGGCTGGACGAAGTCCTGGAGCGCCACACGCAGATGGGCAACCACGCCGATCCGCTCACCTACCGCTTCGCCCACCCCGAGGGCCGCATCGACTTCCTGGGCCCCGGCCGGCAGGACGGCCAGTACAGCCGCGAGGTGGCGACCTTCGACTGGGCGCGCTTCTACCAGGAGCAGCACGGCCGGCGCTTCGCCCGTGCCCTGCGGCGGAGCCTGCGCGGCGACGACTACGACTACGTCCTCATCGACAGCCGTACCGGCCATTCGGACAACGCCAGCCTGTGCACGTTGGTCCTGCCCGACGTGGTGGTCGTCGGGTTCAACCTGAGCAACCAGTCCATCGAGGGTTCCGCCGCCGTCGCCCGGCAGGTGCGGGAGCAGTCCGACGGCCGGATCAGGGTGCTGCCGGTGCCGATGCGGGTGGAGGAGTCCGACCGCGAGCGGGCCGAGCGCCGCAGGCTCCGGGCCCGGGACCAGTTCGACGGTGCGACCGGCCCGATCCTGCTGGGCACGGAGGAGCAGTACTGGCGCGAGGTGGAGGTACGGCACCTGTCGAGCGTCGCCTACGAGGAGACCCTCCTGCCGTTCGCCCTGGAGAACCACGAGCCGTCGCTGCAGAAGCTGGCGTACGAACGCCTCGCCCAGCAGATCACCGGTGACCCGGAGTTGCGCTTCGCCCCCGTCACGGGCGACGACCGCAGGCGCTACGCCCGGGAGTACGCCGAGGTGCCGGTGTCGCGCCGGACCGTCCAGCTCGTGTACGACCCCCGGGACCGGGCCTGGGCCGACTGGATCCGCGCCGAACTCACCGCCAACGGTGTCGCCTGCGAGTTCGAGGTCCCCGCCGGCTCCGCGCCCGCCGGCTCCGCCCCGGCCGGGACCGACGCCCCGGGCGACGTCCTGGTCCTGATGTCGGCCGCGATGGTCTCCTCCGACCGGCTCACCAGGCTGGCCCACCTGCGGCGCATGCCGAAGCAGGGCGGCCTCAACAACAAGGCGCGGATCGACGTGGTGTGGCTGGAGGACGTGGAGGTCCAGCCGCCCTTCCGGGACCGGCCCGGCCCGAAGCTCTACACCCTGGAGGAGGACGCGGCGCGCGGTGCCCTGCTCGCGCACTTCCTGCCCGAGAGCCGGCCTCCGGCCACCTGGTCCGACCGGGGCGACCGGGGGCCCCGGTTCCCGGGGCGGCGCCCCCAGTTGTGGCACGTCCCCCTCCAGCGGAACGCCACGTTCCTCGGCCGTGAGAAGTACCTCCGAAAGCTCAGGAACGACCTGGTGCCCGGGCGGGCGGCACAGCCGGTCGTCCTGCACGGGCCGTCCGGGGTGGGCAAGCGGTCGTACGCCCTCGAGTACATGCACCGGTTCGCGGCCGACTACGACGCCGTGTGGTGGATGCCGGCCGGCAGCGCCGAGGGGGTGGAGCGCGAACTGGTGCGGCTGAGCGAGCGGTTGGGCGCCGCGCGGCACAACTCCCCGCGGGCGGTCGACTCCCTGCGCGACATGCTGGAGGGGAGCGACGCCGGACCGCAGCGCCTGCTCCTCGTGTACGACGACGCGCGCCACCCGGACGCCGTCGAGAGCCTGCTGATCAACAGTCCGCGGGTGCACGTCCTGATCACCTCCGAGTACCCGGACTGGGGCCGGCTGGCCCGGCGGATCCGGGTGGAGCCCCCGTCCCCGGACGAAGCCCTGCGCTACCTGCTCCACAAGACGGAGGACCTCTCCACGGACCTCGCCCTGCGGCTGGTCGGCCTGGTCGAGCCGCTCCCCCAGTTGCTGGACCAGATGGCCGCCTACCTGAACAGCACCGGCCGGCCGGTGGCGGAGGCGGTGGACGACCTGACGCGGGGGGTCGGGGCCCGGCTGGCCGACGGCCTGGCCAGCCCCCTGGCGGTGTGGCAGACCGTCATCGAGGACCTCGGCAAGGAGCAGCCGGTCGCGGTGCGCCTGCTGGGGCTGATGACACGGCTGTCGCCGGACGGCGTCGGCTGGGGACTGCTGGAGTCACCGGCCTTCCTGGGCCTCCTCGGGCTCCCCGGGAACGAGGAGGGCACGCGTCAGCTCGGCTTCGCGGTGCGCGGGCTCACCGCCCGGTCACAGGCGCGCAAGAGCCAGAACGGCAAGCGGCTGACGGCCGCGCGGATAATCCTGGCCGCCCGGCGCCAGGATCTGTCCCCCGACGAGGAACGGGAGATCGCGGCGGGCGTGCGGCGCGCACTCGCCGCGTACTCGCCCCCGGACGAGCACGTGGACGACCAGACCATGGACGCCCGCTACGCGGAGCTGGACGCACACGTCGAACCGTCCGGCGCCGCGGGCGACGACGACCTCGACGTGCGCCGCTGGCTGGTCAACCAGGTGCGCTACCGGCGCCGCAGCCAGCGTCTGGACTCCGCCTTCTCACTCGCGACGGCGCTGGAGGCGGCCTGGACGGCCGGTTCGGCCGGCGCGGACCGCACGGCACGGCTGCTCCTGTTGCGCCTGCGGGTGGAACTGGCCAACATCCACACCGACGCGGGCCGGTTCGCCGAGGCCAACCGCATCAACGCGGCCGCTCTGGTCGGACTGCGCGCAGTGGACGGGCTGGACGGCACCTTCACCCTGCGCAGTGCCCTGGGCCGGGGCGGTGAACTGCGCGCCCTGGGACGGCCGCAGGAGGCGGTCGCCGAGGACTTCTCGACCAGGGAGGTGCTGCGCGCCAAGTCCGGGCCCGACCACCACTTCACCTTGATGGCGGCCAGCAACTTCGGGCTCTCCCTGGCCATGGTCGGTCTCACGGCCGACTCCCTGGAGACGCACAAGGAGGTGTACGACCGCCGGGTGCGGGTCCTCGGCAAGCACCATCCGCTGACCCTGCGCACCGCGGTCCACGTGGGCACCCGGCTGCGGGAGTCCGGGCAGTTCACGCCGTCGCTGACCCGGCTGCAGGACGTCTACCGGCTGACCGGCGACGAGGAGGGCGGCCTCGGCTGGTCCGACGTGACCACGCTGCGGGCGTCGGCGGCCCTGGCCTCGACCCTGCGGCACATCGCCGTGCTGGAGCCCGGGCAGCCCGCCGAGACGGCCAGGGGCAGGCTGGACTCCGCCCGCAAGTGCGATCTGCGGGCGAGCGAGGGGTTCACCGCGTACGGCGGCGAGTTGCATCCCGAGGCACTGGCGGCGCGCGTGGGGCTCGCCGCCGACCTGCGCCTCCTCGGGCGGACGCGGGAGGCCGTGGCGCTGGCCGAGCAGAACCTCGCGGCCTACCGGAGCTGGGACGAGGACCATCTCTTCACGCGCATCTGCGAGGTGAACCTCGCGCTGTGCATGCGGGACGCCGAGCTTGAGCCGGCCGTCGAACTCAGCGAGCGCGGCCTGCGCGGGCTACGGGACGGACTGAACGTCGATCCGCACCATCCGTACGTCCTGACAGCGTCCCTCAACCATGCCAACATGCTTGTCTTCGCCGGTGACTCCGAGGCGGCGCGGGAGCTGGACGAGCGCACGCACGAGGGTCTGCTGCAGAAGTACGGCGCCGACCACCCGCTCACCCGCACCGTGGCCTCGCACCTGGGCCTGCGCGCGGACGAGACCGGCCGGCCGGGACCGGGGAAGCGGACCGGCATCGAACTGGACATCCCCTCGATCTGAGGGAACGGCATCTGATGAGGGAGGTCCGATGACGGCACGGGCGTCGGAGACCGTCGGAGTACCGCACGCGGTGGCGGTGCTGTCCACCACGCGCGGCAGTGGGGCGACCCTCCTGACAGCGGCGGCGGGGCTGCTCATCGACGAGGGGGTGGGGCGGCTGGGCCAGTCCGTGATCCTCATGGACGCCGACCTGGACGCCGGTGGCCTCACCCAGCTGACCCGGTCGTGGAACGCGGTGTCCGACGCACCGGTCGACGGGCTCCTCGGTTTCGCCGAGGACACCATCGGGCTGGAGGAGCGGTCCGTGTCCCGGCGGCTGCGTCATGTGCGGACCGGCGACGGGCTGCGTCAGGACATGTCCCTGTTCCCCCTCGGCCCCGGGGAGAAGCCCGGCGAGCGCCTGCCGGCCGACGGAACGCTGGAAGCCGTCGTCGGCACGTCCGTGGAGCGCCTGATGGAGCTGGGCGGCTGCCTGCTCGTCGACTGCGGGGTGGGCAGGACCGCCGTCACCCAGGAGGTGTGCCACCGCGTCGAGCACCTCGTCCTCGTCGGGCAGCGCGAGCCGGAGGGCGGCCGGGAGGCGGCCGGGCTCATGGCCTGGCTGACCGACCGGGGACTGAGCGGCAAGGTGCTCGGCTGGGTGTGCAACAGCCCGCGGGGCGGACCCGCCGGTGCCGTGGCGGACCCCGCCCGAGCCGGTGCGCCCCTCGTGCGGCTGCCGTACGACGCCGCCGCGGCGCAGGCCGTGCGGTCGGGCCGGACACCGGGGCAGGGAAGTCCACTCGTCCAGAACCTGAGCGCACTGCTGCGCGCGAGGTGGCCGGACGTCTTGAACACGGGGGGCCGGGAGGCGGGATGAGCGACGAACGGACGACGGCGGCGCCGGGGAACGCGCGAGAGGTGGACCCACCGGCGGGGCCGGGACCCGGGGCACCGGACGCACGGGGCCCGGAGCCCCGCCCCCACCTGCGCCGCGCGGACCACGTCACCGACGACAGCGACGTGTTCGTCGACCTCTGCGCCTCCGCGCTGAGCGAGGACGGACTGCACCATGTCGCGGAGTACCACTGGGGCGTCTTCAACTACTCCGCGGACATCCTGGACCGGCTGCCGCTCCCGCCGGACGGCCCCGCGGCCGGCGGGGAGCCGGCGGACCGCCGCAGGCGGTTCACCCGGGTCGGACGCCAACTGCACTACGTCCTCGGCAGGATGGACCACGTGCTGCGCTCGGTGGACAGCGGCAGACTCGTCCGCAGTGTCCTGAAGTTCGGCGACGGAGCGGTCTTCCACTACTACTTCCGGGCCGACGAGTACCTGACCGGCTTCTCCCTGCGTGCCGACACGATCGACTCCGGGGACCGCGCCATGGCCGATCTCGTCGCCGCGTTCCGCGGTGAACTCGGCCTCCCCGGCCTCAGACCGGGCGGGTACGGGACCGCGTCACCGCCCCCGGCGGCAGCGGCCTGGGCCGGCACCAAGAAACCGCACCTGGTCAGGGAGGGGGACTGGGGAACGTCCGACCCCCCGGTGCTGGCGCGGTGCGCGCAGACGGTGTCCGTCGACGGTCTGCACTACGCCGGCTACTTCGATCCGGGCATCGGCCACCTCACCGCGGACATCTTCGACGACCCCGAGCTGGCGGGCTTCTTCCGCATTCTGAGCAGGGACGAGCGGCGCACCCGCTACGTGGGGCTCGGCGAGCGCCTGCATTACGTCGTCGCCCGCCTCAACCAGTCCCTGCGGGCGGTGGTGCCGGGCCGGCTGACCCGCGTCGTCCTGGACGTCGAGGAGGGCGCCCTGTTCTACGCCGACCGGGGCGAGGGCCGGTTCGCGCTGGGGGTCTCGCTGGACGAGAGCCAAGTGGCCCGGGCCGATCGCCGGATGACCGACCTGCTCCGGGCTCTGTCGGCCACCCCGCGGACGGAACCGGACGGAACACGCTGAACTCCGGCGGGGAGAGTGGCCTCGCGCTCACCCGGGTGGAGTCCGAGCCGCTGCCGCCGGGCCCGGCGGAGCCGCGGGGTGCCCTCAGCGAGCGGTCTGCGTGTGCACGTACTCCACGAGCCGGGTCAGCGCGTCCGGGTCGGTGGCGGGCAGGACGCCGTGGCCGAGGTTGAAGACGTGGCCCTCCAGTCCCGCCGCCGCGTCCAGGATGGCGCGGGTCTTCGTCTCGACGGCCTGCGTGGTGGAGAAGAGGACGGCCGGGTCCAGGTTGCCCTGGAGCGCCTTGCCGGGGCCGACACGGCGGGCGGCCTCGTCCATCGGGACGCGCCAGTCGACGCCGACGACGTCCGCACCGGCCTCGCCCATGAGGCCGAGGAGTTCTCCGGTGCCGACACCGAAGTGGATGCGCGGCACGCCGTACCCGGCGACGGCCTCGAAGACCTTGCGCGAGGCGGGCATCACCGAGCGGCGGTAGTCGGCGGGCGAGAGGGCGCCGACCCAGGAGTCGAAGAGCTGGACGGCGCTCGCGCCCGCCTCGATCTGCACCTTGAGGAAGGCGCCCGTGATGTCGGCCAGGCGGTCCAGGAGGTCGGCCCACAGCTGCGGGTCGCCGTACATGAGCGCCTTGGTGTGCTCGTGGTTGCGGGACGGGCCGCCCTCCACGAGGTAGCTGGCGAGGGTGAACGGCGCGCCCGCGAAGCCGATCAGCGGGGTGGCGCCCAGCTCGCGGGTGAGCAGGCCGAACGCCTCGGTGACGTAGGAGACGTCCTCGGGGGTCAGGTCGCGCAGCCGGGCCAGGTCCGCGCGGGTGCGGATCGGGTTCTCGATCACCGGTCCGACGCCCGGCTTGATGTCGAGGTCGATGCCGATGGCCTTGAGCGGGACCACGATGTCGCTGAAGTAGATCGCCGCGTCCACGCCGTGCCGGCGCACCGGCTGGAGGGTGATCTCGGCGACCAGTTCGGGCCGCATGCAGGACTCGAGCATCGGGATGCCCTCGCGCACCTTGAGGTACTCCGGCAGCGAGCGCCCGGCCTGCCGCATGAACCACACGGGGGTGTGCGGCACCGGCTCACGCCTGCACGCCCTGAGGAACGCGGAGTCGTACGTGGCGGTCGGCTGCTTGCCCGCGGGGCTCTGGTTGGCACTCACACCGGCCAGTCTCGCACGTCCCCCGCACCGCGCCCGACCGCGGGTGGGCACGCGCGCGGGCGGCGCGGGGGCGACCGCGCGAGGCCGCGCGATCCGGACATCGCGCCCGCACGCGGGTGTCCCTCCCTGCGCCGCGGCGCTCTTCCGCTTAACCTTCCCCGCATGGCTGCGGCTCAGGGACGACTGTCGGACGGCGCTGGCGGAATGGACGAACAGAAGGGTACCGAGGAGGAGGCCCGGCATACGGGGAGCGCGGCTCCCCCGGCCTTCACGGCCGCCGTCGAGGCGCTCAGTACGACGCGGCTGCGGCCGCAGATCGAGGTGGAGGCGACGCGCGCACCGCAGCGGCTCGCCCCGCACGCGTACGCGCTGGAGGCCGCGGTCGTCGACGGCGACGACGACCTCGCGGACGGGCGGCTGGTGCTGCTCCACGATCCGGCCGGGCACGACGCCTGGCGGGGGACCTTCCGGCTGGTGACGCTGGTGCGGGCCGAGCTGGAGCCGGAGATGGCCGCGGATCCGCTGCTGCCGGACGTGTGCTGGTCCTGGCTCACCGGTGCCCTCCAGGCGCGCGGGCTGACGTACGGCGAGCCCAGTGGCACCGTCACGCGCGCGAGTTCCCACTACTTCGGGGGGCTCTCGGCGCGGCCGTCCGCCTCGCAGATCGAGATCCGGGCGTCCTGGACACCGCGCGAGGGTCTGGGCGGTGTCCCGGACACCGCCGCCCATCTCGCCTCGTGGTGCGACCTGCTGGCCCAGGTCGCGGGTCTGCCGCCGGCCGCGCCGGGCGACGCGTCGATCGTCACGCTGCCGCAGCGCCGCGGCCCGCAGTCACCCTAGGGCCGCCCCTCCCCCTCCCCCTCCCTTCTGCCGTTCACCCGGGCCCCACCCGGCCCGGGAAACGTTCCGTCACTTTGTCGACACGGCCACTTTCGGGCCCGTATCGACAAAGTACGGAACCGTTCGGTCTTCGAATGATCGACCGCGTGTCCGAATTGCTCGGATTGTTACTCACCAGATCGTGATCTTTCTCTAAAGGCGGACGGGTCCGGTGCCGAAGACGACTGTGACCTTGAAAGCACGGTTCGTCCCGGCTTCACCCCCACGAGCCGGCCCCGTCCCGCACCCCAGGAGGCCTGGTGTCCGTTCTCCTCGAGCAGCCTGCAAGCCTGGTCGCCTACCGCCCGAACAAGCCGACCGCCATGGTGGTCGTGGCCGACCCCCGCGTCCGTTCCACCGTCACCCGCCATCTGTGGGCGCTCGGTGTTCGCGACGTCATCGAGGCCTCGTCCGTCGCGGAGGCTCGTCCCCGCATCGGCAACCCCCGCGACATCTGTGTCGCAGACGTCCACCTCCCCGACGGCTCCGGTCTGACCCTGCTGTCGGAGACCCGCGCGGCGGGCTGGCCCAACGGGCTCGCCCTGTCCGCCGCCGACGACATCGGCGCCGTACGCAACGCCCTCGCCGGCGGGGTGAAGGGCTACGTCGTCACCGGCACCCGTACCAACGTCGGGCTCCCCACCCGGCCGGGCGCCGCTCCCATCGGCGCCGCCGCCGCCCGCCTGCACCGCCGCCCCCCGGGCGCCCCGAGCCACCCGGGCGGCTACCGCGAGCTCTCCGGCCGCGAGGTGGAGGTGCTGCGACTGGTCGCGGAGGGCCAGTCGAACAAGGCGATCGGCGTCTCGATGGGCCTGTCCGCCCTGACCGTCAAGAGCCACCTGGCCCGCATCGCCCGCAAGCTCGGCACCGGCGACCGCGCCGGGATGGTCGCCGTGGCGCTGCGCACCGGCATCATCCACTGACCGCACCCCGTCCGACCGCTCCCCCGCCCCTCCCGCCGCCACCGTTCCCCGCCCCCTCGTCCCCCGCCCCGCCCCTCCGTGAAGCCGATCTTTCACTGACCTGACCGGTTTACGACCCCCCGGCGCCCGCCGACGGAACGTTCCGTCGGCGGGCGCCGTCGATCCACCGATACCCTTGACAGGTGACCGACGCCCACGAAACCGCAGCAGACCCATCACTGCGAACCACCGGAGGCGCCCCTCCGGACGACGCCGGATCTTCTGTGACTCAGGCGCCGACCCCCTTGCTCGAACCGCGCGAGGGCGTTCCGCCGGTGATCGCCGACGCGGCCGCCCTCGCCGAGGTGACCGCCGCCTTCGCCGCCGGGACCGGCCCCGTCGCCGTCGACGCCGAGCGCGCCTCCGGCTACCGCTACGGCCAGCGCGCCTACCTGGTGCAGCTGCGCCGCGAGGGCGCCGGGACCGCGCTGATCGACCCGGTGGCCTGTCCCGACCTGTCGGGGCTGAGCGCGGCGGTCTCCGGCGTGGAGTGGGTGCTGCACGCCGCCACCCAGGACCTGCCGTGCCTGCGCGACATAGGGATGGTGCCCGCCCGCATCTTCGACACCGAGCTGGCCGGGCGGCTCGCCGGGTTCCCGCGGGTCGGGCTCGGCGCGATGGTGGAGAACGTACTGGGCTTCGTCCTGGAGAAGGGCCACTCGGCGGTCGACTGGTCGACGCGCCCGCTGCCCGAGCCGTGGCTGCGCTACGCCGCGCTCGACGTCGAACTCCTCGTCGACCTGCGCGACGCGCTGGAGAAGGAGCTGGACCGGCAGGGGAAGCTGGAGTGGGCCCGGCAGGAGTTCGACGCGATCGCGTCGGCCCCGCCGGCCGAGCCCCGCAAGGAGCCGTGGCGCCGCACCTCCGGCATGCACAAGGTGCGCCGGCGCCGTCAGCTCGCCGTCGTGCGGGAGCTGTGGCAGACCCGGGACCGGATCGCGCAGCGCCGCGACGTCTCCCCGGGCAAGGTCCTCGGGGACGCGGCCATCGTGGAGGCGGCGCTCGCCCTCCCGCCCAACGCGCACGCGCTCGCCGCGCTGAACGGCTTCGGCCGGGTCAACCGCCGGCAGCTGGAGCAGTGGCAGACGGCGGTCGACCGGGCCAGGAGCCTGTCCGAGTCGCAGCTGCCGCAGCCCGGCCAGCCGGTGACCGGCCCCCCGCCCCCGCGGGCGTGGGCCGACAAGGACCCGGCCGCCGCGGCCCGGCTGTCCGCCGCGCGGGCGGCGGTGACGGCGCTCGCCGAGCGGCTGAACATGCCCCAGGAGAACCTGATCACTCCGGACACGGTCCGCAGGGTCTGCTGGGAGCCCCCGGCGACGGTCGACGCCGAGTCCGTGGGGGCGGCCCTCACCGGACACGGGGCCCGGCCCTGGCAGGTGGAGCAGGTGACGCCCGCACTGGTGGCGGCGCTGACCGAGGGCGTGTCGTAGCCGGGGCGCGGCGAATTCCGGCCAAGATCCAGGGTGGAGCGGCGGCCGGGCGGTGTGACGTTCACCGCTCCGGCCGGGGGGACTGTGCAGCTACGTTACCCATAAGTAGCATGGGCCTGAGCGCGCGCTCAGCGCATGCGTGCCGCAGCAGTGCCATCCCGCACCCTGGAGGAGAGCCATCGTGCCTCGTACCGTCAGGGACGTCGTCTTCGTAGACGGCGTCCGCACCCCGTTCGGCAAGGCGGGCCCGAAGGGCATCTACCACGAGACCCGCGCCGACGACCTGGTCGTGAAGGCGATCCGGGAGCTGCTGCGCCGCAACCCCGGTCTCGACCCCAAGAAGATCGACGAGGTCGCCGTCGCCGCGACCACGCAGATCGGTGACCAGGGCCTGACCATCGGCCGCACCGCCGGCATCCTGGCGGGCCTGCCCACCTCGGTCCCGGGCTACTCGATCGACCGCATGTGCGCGGGCGCCCTGACCGCCGTCACCTCGGTGGCCGGCTCCGTCGCCTTCGGCGCGTACGACGTCGCCGTCGCGGGCGGTGTCGAGCACATGGGCCGCCACCCGATGGGCGAGGGCGTGGACCCGAACCCGCGGTTCGTCAGCGAGAAGCTGGTCGACGAGTCCGCCCTGTTCATGGGCATGACCGCGGAGAACCTGCACGACCGCT
The DNA here is from genome assembly GCF_053613315.1 of Streptomyces sp. JK94. Classification (NCBI taxonomy): domain Bacteria; kingdom Bacillati; phylum Actinomycetota; class Actinomycetes; order Kitasatosporales; family Streptomycetaceae; genus Streptomyces; species Streptomyces sp. JK94. Next base: position 64,498 of record NZ_JBSICH010000010.1, read on the forward strand.
ACCCGACGATCACCAAGCAGCGCGCCGACGAGTACGCCGTGCGCTCCCAGGAGAAGGCCGCCAAGGCGTACGCCGACGGCAGGATCCAGGCCGACCTGGTGCCGGTCTCGGTGCGCCGCACCAACGAGGAGGCCGGCGAGACCGGCTGGGGCCTGGTCACCGCCGACGAGCCGATGCGTCCGGGCACCACGCTGGAGAACCTGGCGGGCCTGAAGACGCCGTTCCGCGTGCACGGCCGGGTCACCGCGGGCAACGCGGCCGGTCTCAACGACGGCGCGACCGCCTCGATCATCGCGAGCGAGGACTTCGCCCGGGAGAACGGCCTCCCGGTCAAGATGCGTCTGGTCGCCTACTCCTTCGCGGGCGTCGAGCCCGAGGTCATGGGCTACGGCCCGATCCCGGCGACGGAGAAGGCCCTGGCCCAGGCCGGCCTGACCATCGACGACATCGGCCTGTTCGAGATCAACGAGGCCTTCGCCGTCCAGGTCCTCGCCTTCCTGGAGCACTACGGCATCGCCGACGACGACGCGCGCGTCAACCAGTACGGCGGCGCCATCGCCTTCGGCCACCCGCTGGCCTCGTCGGGCGTCCGCCTGATGACGCAGCTGGCCCGCCAGTTCGAGGAGCAGCCGCACGTCCGCTACGGCCTGACCACCATGTGCGTCGGCTTCGGCATGGGCGCGACGGTCGTCTGGGAGAACCCGCACTTCGAGGGGGACAAGTGAGCACCACCGCAGAGCTTCTGAAGGGTGCGGCCGAGCTGTTCCCCGGCGAGGTCGTCACCCAGGCGCACGTACGCCACTTCGACCTGCCGCTGGGTGCCGGGCGCTTCGCCCTGATCACCCTGGACAACGGCCACGACCACACCAAGCCGACCACGCTCGGCCCGCAGTCGCTGGCGAACATCGACGCCGCGATCGACCGGGTCGAGAAGGAGGCCGCGGACGGCGGGATCGTCGGTGTCGGCGTCACCGGCAAGCCGTTCATCTTCGCGGTCGGCGCCGACCTCAAGGGCGTCGAGCTGCTGAAGCGGCACGAGGACGCGCTGGCCATCGGCAAGGGCGGCCACGACGTCTTCAAGCGGCTGGCGAAGCTGGCCGTGCCGACCTTCGCCTACTACAACGGCGCCGCGATGGGCGGCGGCGTGGAGATCGGCCTGCACTGCTCCTACCGGACGGTGTCCGCGGCCCTCCCCGCCTTCTCCCTCCCCGAGGTCTTCCTCGGCCTGGTCCCCGGCTGGGGCGGCTGCACGCTGCTGCCGAACCTGATCGGCGCCGACAAGGCCGTCTCGGTCATCATCGAGAACAGCCTCAACCAGAACAAGCAGCTCAAGGGCGAGCAGGTCCACCAGCTCGGCATCGCGGACGCGATCTTCGAGGGCGCGGACTTCCTGGAGCAGTCGCTGATCTGGACGGCATCCGTCCTCAAGGGCGAGATCGCCGTCGAGCGTCCGGCGATCGACCGCGGCGAGGCCTGGGACCAGGCCGTCGCCAAGGGCCGCTTCATCGCCGACGGCAAGGTGCACGGCGCCGCCCCGGCCGCCTACCGCGCCCTGGACATCATCGCCGCCGCCAAGAACGGCGACCTCCAGCAGGGCTACGACGCCGAGGACCAGGCCCTCGCCGACCTGATCATGGGCGGCGAGCTGCGCGCCGGCATCTACGCCTTCAACCTGGTGCAGAAGCGCGGCAAGCGCCCCGCGGGCGCCCCGGACAAGTCGCTGGCCCGTCCGGTCACCAAGGTGGGCGTCGTCGGCGCCGGCCTGATGGCCTCCCAGCTCGCGCTGCTCTTCCTGCGCCGCCTGGAGGTGCCGGTCGTGCTGACCGACATCGACCAGGAGCGGGTCGACAAGGGGGTGGGCTACGTCCACGCCGAGATCGACAAGCTGCTCCGCAAGGGCCGGATCAACCAGGACAAGGCGAACAGGCTGAAGGCCCTGGTTTGTGGCGTGCTGGACAAGGCCGAGGGCTTCGCGGACGCCGACTTCATCATCGAAGCGGTCTTCGAGGAGATGGGCGTCAAGCAGAAGGTGTTCGCGGAGGTCGAGGCGGTCGCCCCGGCGCACGCGGTCCTCGCCACCAACACCTCCTCGCTGTCCGTGTCGGAGATGGCGTCGAAGCTCAAGCACCCCGAGCGGGTCGTCGGCTTCCACTTCTTCAACCCGGTCGCGATCCTGCCCCTGCTGGAGATCGTCCGCGGCGAGCAGACCGACGACGCCTCGCTGGCCACGGCCTTCGGCGTCGCCAAGAAGCTGAAGAAGACCGCGGTCCTCGTGAAGGACGCCCCGGCGTTCGTCGTGAACCGCATCCTGACCCGCTTCATGGGCGAGATCCAGAACGTCATCGACGAGGGCACCCCGGTCGAGGTCGCCGAGAAGGCCGTCGAGCCGCTCGGTCTGCCGATGTCGCCGCTGGTGCTGCTGGAGCTGGTCGGTCCGGCGATCGGTCTGCACGTCTCCGAGACGCTCAACCGGTCCTTCCCCGAGCGCTTCACCGTCTCCCCGAACCTCAAGGCGGTCGTCGAGGCGGGCAAGCGCGGCTTCTACGTCTACGACAGCGGCAGGCCGGAGCTGGACCCGGAGGTCGCCGCGCTGCTCAAGCAGGGCGACACCGTCCTCACCGAGGAGCAGGTCCGCGACCGCGTCCTGGACGCGGTGGCGCAGGAGATCGGCCTGATGCTGGCCGAGGGCGTCGTGGCCGAGGCCCAGGACATCGACCTCTGCCTGATCACCGGCGCCGGCTGGCCCTTCCACCTGGGCGGCATCACGCCGTACCTGGACCGCGAGGGCGTCGCCGAGCGGGTGAACGGGAAGCGGTTCCTGGAGCCGGGCGTGGCCGGCGTGCCCGCGTAGTCCTCGTCCGCACGCTCCGTACGACGGTGAGAGGGCCCCCGACCGAAGCGGGGGCCCTCTCCCTGTGCCGCCGTGGCTCCGGTCAGCAGCCGGTAGGGCACCGCGCCCGCTACGGCGTGCGCGACGGCGAAGGGGACCGGGGCGGCCGGGGACTCGTGGCCCGCCGCCTCCACGGCGAACACCTCCCGGTCCGGGTCCGTCCGTTGACCCGTTCCCCGTGCCGTGGTCACCGGGCCCTCGCGGAGCCTTGGCAGGGCCGTCAGACGGTCTGCCAGGGACCCAGCGCGAGACCGGGTTCGTCCTTGCGGCGGGTGAGACGGAGTGCGCCGGTGGAGGGGCAGAGCGAGGCCGCCACGAGCCGGCCCTCGGCGTCCAGCGCCAGGGAGACCACCGCGTCGGCCGGCAACGCGGGACCCGATTCCGTCCACTGCGCGCCCGTCGCCTCCTGCTCGGAGGGGTAGGCGGCGAAGGCGACCCGGCCGCTTCCCGTGGAGCGCTGGGCGACGAGGGTGCAGTCGTGGCCGTCTATGACGCAGCGGACTGCGGCGACGGGGCCGGGACCGGCGGCCGTCACCAGCGGCCTCGGCTGCTCGCCGGGGCGCCAGGCGCACAGCTCACCCGTGTCGTCGTCGGTGAAGAACAGGGTGGTGCGCTCCTCGGAGGTGGCCAGCGCCCGCAGGGAGCCCGGGCGGACCGCCACGTCGGCGCCCTCCCCCGGCACCGGCCGCGCGCCCGGACTCTCCTGGCGCCAGTGCAGGATGCCGCCGGGGACGGCCGCGTACAGCTCGACCAGCCCGGACTCCCCCGTCACGGCCGCGGGCTCCTCCTGGATGCCGCGCCCCTTCAGGTCCCGCCAGGGGTCCCAGCCGCCCTTCTCCTTCTGGGCCACCATGCTCAGGCCGCCGCCCCCGTTGCGGACGAAGACGTGCGCGCGGCCTTGCACGTCGACCGCGACGGCCGGTGTGCCGGTGCGGTCGCCCTGCTTGTTGGGGTGGCCGGCCGACTGCCAGTCCAGGGGCGCGAGCAGCGGGCGGAAGTGCGTGGTGTGCACCAGGTCGGAGCGGCCGGCCCCGGTGGGCCGCCAGGCGACCAGATGGGCGTAGCCGTCGGTGCCCCGGCCGACCGAGAGTCCGGGGCGCAGCTCCTGTTCGCCGCCGATCCGGCGCGGGGACTCCCAGGGCCCGGCGGGCACGCGCTCGGCCCGCCACAGGGCGGCGTCGTCCGACGGGAGGTAGACACTGAGGCGGCCGTCGCGGCCGAGGAGAAGCCAGTCGCCGTTCACCGGGACACTGTATGCGGGTCCACCGGTTCCGCGTCGGGCGGGTTCCACCCGGCACGGGGCCGTCGTGCGACCCTGGCGGCATGGACGACAGCGCACCCCTGCTCGTGATCGTCGACGCCGCGAACGTCGTCGGGTCGGTGCCGGACGGCTGGTGGCGGGACCGGCACGGAGCCGCGGAGCGGTTGCAGGACCGGCTGGCGGCGGACGGGGTGCCGGGGCGGGCCGGGCCGGTGGAGGTCGTCCTCGTCGTCGAGGGCGCGGCCCGCGGCGTGGAGTCCGTCCCCGGTGTCCTGGTGGAGTCCGCCCCCGGCAGTGGGGACGACCACATGGTCGGGCTGGTGGAACGGGCCGCCGGTGACCGTCCGGTCCTGGTCGTGACGGCCGACCGCGAGCTGCGCCGCCGGGTGGCGGAGCTGGGCGCCGAGGTGGCGGGGCCTCGCACGGTCCGGCCGACCTGACGCTCGGCGACGGGGGTGAGGGCGGGGCGGCCCCGCACTCCCCGGAAAGGGACGTACGGAGCCGAAGGGACGACGGCGACGCGGCCACGGCCACGGCCACTACACGGTGTCTCCACCGGACGGCTTCGACGGACCCCCCTCCGGTGTCTCCGCGCCGCGGGCCATGCGGCTGTGCGTGCGGCCGTACAGGAAGTACACGACGGCACCGAGCGCCATCCAGACGCCGAACCGGACCCAGGTCTCGGCGGGCAGGTTCAGCATCAGCCACAGCGAGGCGCCCACCGACACGATCGGCAGCACCGGAACCAGGGGGGTGCGGAAGGCCCTGGGCAGGTCGGGGCGGCTCTGGCGCAGGATGGTCACGCTGATCGCGACGATGACGAACGCGAACAGCGTGCCGATGTTCACCAGCTCGGCCAGTTCGCTGAGGCTGGTGAAGCCCGCGATGACCGCGATGACCGCACCGAGCAGGACGGTCGGCCGGTACGGGGTCCGGAACCTCGGGTGGACGCGGGAGAAGAAGCGGGGCAGCAGCCCGTCCCGGCTCATCGCGAAGAACACCCGGGTCTGCCCGAGCAGCAGGATCATGCACACCGTGGTCAGGCCGACGGCGGCGCCGAAGCTGATCACACCCGCGAAGAAGGGGTGACCGGTGGACTTGAACGCGTCGGCGAGCGGGGCGTCGACGGACAGCTCGCTGTAGTGCTGCATGCCGGTGACGACGATCGACACGGCGACGTACAGCGCGGTGCAGATGAAAAGGGAACCGAGGATGCCGCGGGGCATGTCGCGCTGCGGGTTCTTCGTCTCCTCGGCGGCCGTGGCGACGACGTCGAAGCCGATGAAGGCGAAGAAGACGACCGACGCGGCGGTGAAGACGCCCATCACGCCGAAGTTGGCGGGCGCCCAGCCGAACATCAGCTGGACGAGCGGCGTGTCGAGGCCCGCTCCCGCCTCCACCGGCTGCGACTTCGGCACGAAGGGGTCGTAGTTGGAGCCCTTGACGAAAAAGGCACCCGCGATGATCACGACGAGGACGACGGCCACCTTGATGGCGACCACGACCGAGGTGACCCGGGCCGAGAGCTTCATGCCGAGGACGAGGACGCCGGTGAGCACCAGCACCAGGGCGGCGGCGAGGACGTCGAAGCCGAAGCCGTCGGCCCCGTCCCGGCCGGCGAGGGCCTCGGGGAACTGCCGGCCGGCGTTGTCCAGGAACGAGCGGATGTAGCCCGACCAGCCGACGGCCACCACCGCCGTTCCGAGCGCGAACTCCAGGACCAGGTCCCAGCCGATGATCCAGGCGGGCAGTTCGCCGAGCGAGGCGTAGGAGAAGGTGTACGCGGAGCCGGCCACCGGGACGGTGGAGGCGAACTCGGCGTAGCAGAGCGCGGCGAGCGCGCACACGACACCGGCGACGACGAAGGCCAGGGCCGTGGAGGGCCCGGCGTTGTTCTTGGCGACGGTGCCGGTCAGTACGAAGATGCCGGTGCCGATGATGACGCCGACCCCGAAGACGGTCAGGTCCAGCGCGGACAGGGACTTCCTGAGCGCGTGCTCGGGCTCCTCCGTGTCACGGATGGACTCCTCGATCTTCTTGGTCCTGAAGAGACTGCTGCTCACGGGTACCTCCGACGCGTCGTCCCCGACATGATCGAGAGGGGGCGTACTGCGCATGCCCGGGCGTGAGCGGACGCACGCGGACGGGCAGGTTTCCCCACCGCAACGAGTGGTGAACCTGCCCGTCCGGCCGTACGTCAGTCGCGCGCGGCCTCCACCGGGTCCGCCTCGGCGCCGGTGCGCTCGTACCGTCCGTCGAGCTTGGCGACCAGACCGGTCACCTGGCGGGCGATGTCCGGTGCGGTGAGTCCGATCTCGGCCAGGACCTCGGCGCGGGAGGCGTGGTCGAGGAAGCGCGGCGGGATGCCGAAGTCGCGCAGCGGTACGTCGACGCCGGCGTCGCGCAGGGCCTGGGCGACGGCGGAACCGACACCGCCGACCCGCGAGTTGTCCTCGACGGTGACGACCACGCGGTGGCGCTCGGCGAGCGGGGCCATGGCCTCGTCGACGGGCTTGACCCAGCGCGGGTCGACCACGGTGGTGGAGATGCCCTGCTTGTTCAGCAGGTCCGCCACCTCCAGGCACATCGGTGCGAGGGCGCCGACGGAGACCAGGAGCACGTCGGGCGTGTCGGTGCCGGGGGCGCGCAGCACGTCCATGCCGCCGACGCGGCCGACGGCCGGTACGGCGGGGCCGACGGCGCCCTTGGAGAAGCGCACCACGGTCGGCGCGTCGTCCACCTCGACGGCTTCGCGCAGCTGGGCGCGGACCTGGTCGGCGTCGCGCGGGGCGGCGAGCCTGAGGCCGGGGACGACCTGGAGGATCGACATGTCCCACATGCCGTTGTGGGAGGCGCCGTCGGTGCCGGTGACACCGGCGCGGTCCAGCACGAAGGTGACGCCGCACCGGTGCAGGGCCACGTCCATCAGCACCTGGTCGAAGGCGCGGTTGAGGAAGGTGGCGTACACGGCGAAGACCGGGTGCACTCCCCCGTGGGCGAGGCCGGCCGCCGAGACCGCGCCGTGCTGCTCGGCGATGCCGACGTCGTAGACGCGGTCGGGGAACGCCTTGGCGAACTTGTCGAGGCCGACCGGCTGGAGCATGGCCGCGGTGATGGCGACGACGTCCTCGCGCTCCTTGCCCAGCTCGAGCATCTCGTCGCCGAAGACGCTGGTCCAGTCGGCGCCGGAGGTGGAGATGGGCAGGCCGGTGTCGGGGTGGATCTTGCCGACGGCGTGGAAGCGGTCGGCCTCGTCCGCCAGGGCGGGCTGGTAGCCGCGGCCCTTCTCGGTGAGGCAGTGCACGATGACCGGGCCGCCGAAGCGCTTGGCGCGGGTGAGAGCGGACTCCAGGGCCTCGATGTCGTGGCCGTCGATCGGGCCGACGTACTTCAGGCCGAGATCCTCGAACATGCCCTGCGGGGCGATGAAGTCCTTCAGGCCCTTCTTGGCGCCGTGCAGGGTGTCGTAGAGCGGGCGGCCGACGACCGGAGTCCGCTCCAGGACCTCCTTGGTGCGGGCCAGGAAGCGCTCGTAGCCGTCGGTGGTGCGCAGGGTCGCCAGGTGGTTGGCGAGGCCGCCGATGGTCGGGGCGTAGGAGCGCTCGTTGTCGTTCACGACGATGACGAGGGGTCGGTCCTTGGCGGCGGCGATGTTGTTCAGCGCCTCCCAGGCCATGCCGCCGGTGAGCGCGCCGTCGCCGATGACCGCGACGACGTGGCGGTCGTGGCCGAGGACCTCGTTGGCCTTGGCGATGCCGTCGGCCCAGCCGAGGACGGTGGAGGCGTGGCTGTTCTCGATGACGTCGTGCTCGGACTCGGCCTGCGAGGGGTAGCCGGACAGGCCGCCCTTCATCTTCAGCCGCGAGAAGTCCTGCCGGCCCGTGAGCAGCTTGTGCACGTAGGACTGGTGTCCCGTGTCCCAGAGCACCTTGTCGCTCGGCGAGTCGAAGACGCGGTGCAGGGCGAGGGTGAGTTCCACCACGCCGAGGTTGGGGCCCAGGTGGCCGCCGGTCTTGGAGACGGCGTCGACGAGGAAGGTGCGGATCTCCTCTGCCAGCCGGTCCAGCTCTTCCAGGCTGAGCCGGTCCAGATCGCGCGGTCCCGTGATGCGGGTCAGCAGCGGCACCCGTGCCTCCTTGCAGTAGAGCTGTTGCCGGGCTTGTCGAGTCTAATGTTCCGCCGTGGCGGAACGTGTCCGGGCGGTGCGTCGTACGTCACGCGTTCGGCCTTACCCATCGGCGGTCCGTTCTACGACTTCCCCGAACGGCCGTACGACGGATGCCCGGATTCCGTACGACGGGCGCCCCCCGGGCCCCGGACGGCGCCGGGCCCCGGACGGCGAACCGCCCGCCCGGGACGCGGCCCGGGCGGGCGGTGGTGCGGCTGCGACGGGCGCGAGGGGTGCCTACGCGCGGCCGGCCGTCTTCTGCGTCTTGCGGGTGACCGCGTCGATGACGACGGTCGCCAGCAGCACGCCACCGGTGATCATGTACTGGACCGGCGAGGCGATGCCCTCCAGGGCGAGGCCGTACTGGATCGAGATGATGACCATCACACCGAGCAGCGCGTCCCAGGTACGGCCGCGGCCGCCGAAGAGGGACGTGCCGCCGATGACGGCCGCGGCGATGACGTTCATCAGGAACTCACCGGTGCCCGCGCCCTGGTTGGCGGAGGCGATCTTCGAGGCGACGAAGAGGCCGCCGATCGCGGCGAAGGTGCCGGCGATCGCGAAGACCGAGATCCGGATCAGCTCCACGTTGATACCGGCACGCCGGGACGCCTCGACGCTGCCGCCGAGGGCGAAGACCTTGCGGCCGTAGGCGGTGCGGCGCAGCACGAAGTCCGTGAGCAGCAGGAACCCGAGGAAGATCACCACGGCCAGCGGCAGGCCCTTGTACTGGTTGAAGACGATCGCCACGACGAAGGCCAGCACGGCGAGGAGCACCGTGCGCACGATGATCTCGTTCAGCGGGCGGGACGGCACCCCCGCGGCCGCACGGCGGCGGTTGTCGAAGAACGCGGTGAGGAAGTAGCCCGCGGTCACGACGACCGCCAGGCCGTAGGCGGCGGCCACGTCGGTGAAGTAGTAGCTGGTCAGCTTGACGACCACACCGTCGGCGTCCAGGTTGATGGTGCCGTTGCTGCCGAGGATCTGCAGCATGAAGCCCTGCCAGAACAGCAGGCCGGCCAGCGTCACGGCGAAGGCCGGGACACCGATCCTCGCGAAGAAGAAACCGTGGATGGCGCCGGCCACGGTGCCCGTGAGGACGGCCAGCACCATGGCCAGTATCTCGTTCATCCCGTGCGTGACGCTCAGCACCGCGAAGGTGGCGCCCGCCACACCGCTGACCGAGCCGACCGACAGGTCGATCTCGCCGAGCAGCAGGACGAAGACGATGCCGACGGCGATCATGCCGGTGCCGACCATGGCGACCGACATGTCGGAGAAGTTGCCGGCGGTGAGGAAGTTGGAGTTCAGGCTGGTGAAGATGGCCCAGATGACCAGCAGGCCGACGATGACCGGGAGGGAGCCGAGGTCACCGCCCTTCATCTTCCGCTTGAACTCGCCGAGGTATCCCGCGAAGCCCTGCTCGCGCACCAGCAGCCGCGGGTCGACCGCGGTGGCGGCGGGAGCGGCGTCGGGGTTCTCCGCCGCGCTGTCCGCGGCGGGGGCGGAGGTCTTGTCGATGCTCACTTCTTGATCTCCCCATTGGTGCGCGCCGCACGACGGGTCACGGCGTTCTCCGTGGCGCCCGTGATGGCGGAGATGATCTCCTCCTGCGAGGTCGACTTGACCTCGAAGACGCCGTTGTTGCGCCCGAGGCGCAGGACGGCCACCTTGTCGGCGACCGCCTTGACATCGGCCATGTTGTGGCTGATGAGGATGACGGCGTGACCGCGCTCCCGCAGCCGCTCGACGAGGTCGAGGACCTGGGCGGTCTGCTCGACGCCGAGGGCGGCGGTGGGCTCGTCGAGGATGACCAGCTTGGGCTCGCCGAGCATGGAGCGGGCGATCGCCACGACCTGGCGCTGACCGCCGGAGAGCGAGGCGATCGGGATGCGGACGCTGGGGATGCGGATGGACAGCGTGTCCAGCAGCTCGCGGGACCGGCGTTCCATCTCCACCTCGTCCAGGACTCCGCGCTTGCGGATCTCCCGGCCCAGGTAGAGGTTGCCGACGACGTCGATGTTGTCGCACAGCGCGAGGTCCTGGTAGACGGTCGCGATGCCGAGGTTCTGGGCGTCGTGCGGCCTGTTGATCGAGACGGCCCTGCCGTCCCACTCGATGGCGCCCTCATCGATGGGGTGCACGCCGGCGATCGTCTTGACCAGCGTGGACTTTCCGGCTCCGTTGTCGCCCACCAGGGCGACCACCTCACCGGCGTGGACCTCAAGCTCTACGTCGGTGAGCGCCTGGACGGCACCGAATCGCTTGGAGACCCCGCGCAACGCCAGCACGGGCGTAGCGGACACGTGAACCATCTCCTTCGCCGCCTGACCCGGCGGGAGGTTGTGCAGAAAGGTTGGGGGTGTTCCGTCCGGCGCCCCGCGTAGCTTGCGGGGCTGTGTGGTGCGGGGCGCCGGAGGAAGCTTGCGGGCAGCCGGTCCCGTACGCGCTCAGGCGGTACGGGAGGCGGGGCCGGCTACTTCAGGCCGATCTCGTCGCAGGCCGCCTGGTACTTGCCGCCACAGATCTCGTCGATCGTGTAGAAGCCTTCCTTGACGACCGTGTCCGCGATGTTGTCCTTGGTCAGCGAGACGACCGGGACCAGGACGGTCGGGATGTCCTTGGTGGTGGCGCTGTCGGCCTTGTCCTTGGCGATGGAGTCGAGCGACTCGCCCTTGGCGAGGGCGACGGCCATCTCGCCGGCGACCTCGGCCTCCTGCGGGTAGGACTTGTAGACGCTCATGTACTGCTCACCGGTGACGATGCGCTGCACACCCGCGAGTTCGGCGTCCTGGCCGGTGACCGGGATGTCGGCGATGCCGGCGGCCTTGAGGGCGGTGATGATGCCGCCCGCCATGCCGTCGTTGGCGGAGTAGACGCCGACGATCTTGTCCTTGCCGAGGGCGGAGATGGCGCCCTCCATGTTGGCGTTGGCGTTCTCCGGCTTCCACTCCTTGGTGTCGTACTCGCGGCCGATCTTCACCTTGCCGTCGAGGACGGAGTGGGCGCCCTCCTTGAACTGGCCGGCGTTCGGGTCGGTGGACGAGCCGTTCATCATGACGATCTGGCCGCCCTCGGCCTTGTCGCCCAGCGCCTTCAGCAGGGCCTCGCCCTGGGTCTTGCCGACGGTGACGTTGTCGAACGAGGTGTAGGCGTCGATCGGGCCCTCGGCGAGGCGGTCGTAGGCGACGACCGGGATGTCGGCCTGCTCGGCCTTGGTGATGGAGCCGGCGATGGCCTTGGAGTCCACCGCGTCCACGATGAGCACGTCGACCTTGTTGGTGATCATCGTGTCGACCTGCTGCGCCTGCAGCGTGGCGTCCTGCTTGGCGTTGGCGTAGACGACCTCGCCCTTGCCGTTCGTGAGTTCCTTGACCTTCTTCTCGATCAAGGGCTTGTCGAACTTCTCGTACCGGGCGGTCTGGTTCTCCGGAAGGAGGAGACCGACCTTGATGTCGTCGCCCTTCTTGGCGGCGGAGTCGGACGAGTCGGCCTTGTCGCCGGACTCCTTGGCGCTGCCACAAGCGGCGAGCGAGACGGCCATCGCACCAGCGGCAACGGCAACGGCGGCACGACGCATACGCGTGTTCACTTCAGAAACCTCCCTGACGAGGCCGCGTCGTTGCGGCCGAGGTGGCTGGAAGTCAACTCGGCCGCACGTGCGACGTCAAGAAGTAAATCCTTAACGAGATGACAACGGTGCCATCCGTGCTCTAAGTGAAGGCAGGGGTGACGGCGGACAGAGCACTGGTTGCGCTTCCGTCCAAAAGCGTCGAATCGCCCATCTCGCTGAGGGCGAGAGCAAGCGCCCCGAGCACCTCCGCGCGGCCTCCGAGCGCCCCGGGGAGCACCGACAGCTGCCGCGCCGCGCTGGGGATCGCGTAGCGGCCCACGGACTCCCTGATCGGCCCCAGCACCAGCTCACCGGCCTCGGCGAGGTCGCCGCCGAGGACGACGCGGCTCGGGTTGAGCAGGTTGCAGAGGTTGGCGACGCCGCTGCCGATGTGGCGGCCGACGTCGGCGATCACCCGGCGGCAGCCCGGATCGCCGTCCCGCGCCAGCCGGACGACGCCCTCCATCGTCAGGTCCGTGCCGTGGCTCGGCTGGAGGAGCGGGAGGACGTAGCGGGCGGCCGCGAAGGTCTCCAGGCAGCCCCGGTTTCCGCAGCGGCAGACGGGACCGGCCTCGTCGAGCGTGATGTGCCCGATCTCGCCCGCCGTGCCACCGGGCCCGCGGTAGATCTTCCCGCTGATCACCAGGCCCGCGCCGACACCGCTGGCGACCTTGATGTACGCCAGGTCCCGCACCCCCCGGCCGCTGCCCCAGACCAGCTCGCCCAGGGCCCCGAGGTTGGCGTCGTTGTCCACGTGCACCGGCACGCCGAGCCGCCCCCGCAGCTCCTCGGCGGGCCGGGTGCCGCCCCAGCCGGGCAGGATGGCGGTCGACCCCAGCGTCCCGGACTCCACGTCGATGGGACCGGGCACGCCCAGCCCCACTCCGGCGACCTTGGACGGGTCGATGCCGGTCGCCGCGATCAGCCGGTTGACCAGCTGCTCCGCCCGGTCGAAGCCCTGGGCGGCGGACGCGTCGACGTCCAGCGGCTCGGACTCCTCGGCGAGCACCTGGTGGGCGAGGTTCCCCACCGCGACGCGCAGGTGCGTGTGCCCGAAGTCCACGCCGATGACGATGCCGGCGTCCCCGCTCAGCGAGACGCTGCGGGCCCGCCGGCCGCCCGCCGAGGTGGGCGTGACCTCGACCGTCCCGCCGTCCTTCAGCTCCCGGACGATGTTCGAGACGGTCGCCGCGGACAGCCCCGTCGTCCTCGCGATCTCCGCCTGCGTGAGCGACCCGGCGAGCCGTACCGCTCGTACGACCCTTTCCAGGTTGGCTCGGTGCAGCGACGACTGCGACCCGGGAGTCTCCACGACGACCTCCTGCGCGCGGGGCCGCTTCGATGAGGCCCCGTCCATGTCCAACTAGTGAACCCTAAGCTGAGCCGTTAGGGTCGCCTCCCGTCAAGAGGTTGAACCGCATCCGGGTGCTCGGCGCCCTTGACCGCACACATGTGCGTGCGTGCCGCCGCCGGCGGTCCGGGGGACGGCACGCACGCGGGGCCGGGCGGTTACTTGAGGGCACCCGCCGTGAGTCCCTGGACGACCTGACGCTGGAAGACGACGTACGCCGCCAGCACCGGAAGCATCGCCATCACCAGGCCCGCGAACAGGCCGGACCAGTCACCCTTGTATCCCTGGCTGACCGCCAGCTGCACCAGGCCCTGGGTCAGGACGTGCTTGTCCGGGTCGGTGTTGAGCACGGTCGGCAGCATGTACTGGTTCCACTGGCCCAGGAAGTTGAAGATGCCCACGCTGATCAGACCCGGCTTGGCCATCGGCAGCATGACCTGGAAGAAGGTCCGGGTGTGCGAGGCCCCGTCCACGAACGCGGCCTCCGCCACGGAACTCGGCAGAGTGCGGAAGAACGCGGTCAGGAAGAACACCGTGAAGGGCAGTGAATAGGCGATGTAGACGAGGATCAGCCCGTGAATGGTGTTCAGCAGTCCCATGTTGTCCACCACGTAGAACAACGGGACCAGCGCGAGCATGATCGGGAAACTCATGCCGCCGACGAACAAGTAATAGATGAACCGGTTGCCCGGGAATTCGAACCGGGCCAGCACATAGGCCGCCATCGAGCCGAGCACCAGCGTGCCGGCCAGCGAACCACCCACCACCAGGACGGTGTTGAGGAAGTAGTCGCTCATGTGTGCCTGGGACCACGCCCGCGACCAGTTGTCGAAGTTCAGCTTGTCGGGGAGCGACCAGGGCGAGCCGAAGATGGCGGCGTCGTCCTTGAAGGAGGTCATCACCGCCCACACCAGCGGCATGCCGACCATGATCGCCCAGATGACGAGGACACCGTGGGAGAAGACGTTGAGGGCGGTCCCCTCCCTCTTCCCCTTCCGGAGTCCGCCGGGCGGGTCCTGCGTCGTGCGGACGGATGCGTCCGGCTCGGCCGGTACGGGAGCGGGGGTCTCGGTCGTCTTCATCTGTTCAGTACTCCAGCCGCTCGCGCCGGCCCAGCTTCATCACGAGGGCGGCGAAGGCCAGCGTGACGACGAGCAGGGCGACGCCGATGGTGGTGGCGTAGGCGGCCTGACCGTCCCGGAACGCCTTCTGGTACACGTACAGGACCATCACGGTGGTCGAGTAGTCGGGTCCGCCGGGTCCGGTCGTCATGATCTGCACGACCGCGAAGGACTCGGCCCCGAGGGCCAGGATGCCCATGTAGACCCAGCCGGACTGCACCGTGTCCCACAGCAGCGGCAGGGTGACCTTGAAGAAGGTGGTGAAGCGGCTCGCCCCGTCCAGCAGGGCGGCCTCGTACAGCTCCGCCGGGATGGAGGCCATGCCCGCGGAGAAGAGGACCACGAAGAAGCCGACCGTCGACCAGACGAGCACCGCCATCACGCACCACAGCGCGAGGTTCGGATCGCCGAGCCACAGCGGCTGGAGGGAGCCCAGGCCGATGCCGCGCAGCAGGGAGTTGACCGCGCCGCTGTCCGGGTTGTACGCGAACTGGAACAGCAGGGCGACGATCGCGATGGAGAGCACCTGCGGGAAGAAGTAGACGATCTTGTAGAAGCCCGAGCCGCGGACGCCGGTGACCACCGGGCCGCCCTTGCGCTTGCGCCCGCCCACGTTGATCATGAAGGCGAAGAAGAGCGCCAGGCCGAGCGTGACCAGCGGCACCAGCAGGGCGAACACCACGCTGTGCTGCAACGACTTCCAGAAGATCTCGTCGTCGAGCATCCGCGAGTAGTTGTCGAGGCCGACCATCTCGAACTCGGGGCTCAGCCCCGTCCAGTCCGTGAACGAGTAGTAGATGGACTGGACGAACGGCCAGACGACGAAGAGCGCGTACAGCCCCAGGGGGACCGACAGGAACCCCACGACGAACCGGTACTTGCCGTGCTGCATTGCTACCGACCCCGATCTGCGCGCGGGTGGCGCCGCCGGGGCCCGCCCGGCGCGGGAGCGCCGGGCGGGCCCTGGTGACACGTCCTCACTGGTGCTTGTAGTGCTTGATCGACGAGTCCTTGGCGGCCTCGTCGGCATAGCCCTGGATCTTCTTGATCGTCTCGGCCGGGGTGAGCCGGCCGGCCATCATCTCGCCCAGGCAGGAGACGCCGATCTTCTCCTTCTGCAGCTGCACGTACCAGTCCTGCATGCGCGGGTTCACCACGTTGTCCCCGGCCAGCTCCAGCGCCGCGACGCCGGACCTGAGGCCCGGGGTCAGCTCGATGCCGTCGGTGCCGCCGTTGTAGGCGCTGAGCGACTTCACCTTGCTGGTGAAGTTCTTCGAGGAGGCCTCGCTCAGCATGATGCGCAACTGCTCCATGCCGCCCGCGCCGTTGGCCGCCTTGGCCGGGACGATGAAGGGCTCGCCGCCGGAGGCCCAGATGGTGCCGAAGGGCATCTTGTCGTTCTCGTCGATGCCGGGCGGCGCGGAGACGGCGAGGTCGAAGTCCGCGGGGATGACCTTGGCCGACTCGTTCTCCACCCAGGAGCCGTTGGGGAGGAAGAGGGCGTCGCCCTTGGCCCAGGCGGTCTGCGACTGGATGTGGTCCAGGCCCGGGGTGCCCTTGAGGATGTAGCCCTTCTCGTACAGTTCGTACCAGGCCTCGAAGACCGCCTTGACCGCCGGGTGCTTCCAGGCGTTCGGCTCCAGGTTGTCGATCGCGTCGAGCACCTCGGCGCCGCCGACCTTGGCGATCATCGGGGACATCGAGAAGGGGATGTAGTAGGGGTACTTGCCCGCGTACGTCCAGCCGGCCATGCCCTTCTTCTTGGCCTTCGCGCAGACCGCGAGCATCTCGTCCCAGGTCTTCGGGTACTCCGCGTCGAGCGAGTCCAGCGCCTTCCGCGAGTACCAGTTGCCGTACACCGTGTAGGCGTAGTACAGGATCCAGACCGGGTCGCCGTCGAACTGGCCCATCTCCACGATGCCGGGGCGCAGCGTGTCGCGGACCTTCTTGTCCGGGTCGTCGTAGGACGGGGCGTCCAGCAGCGGGGTGAGGTCGGTGAGCTGCTTCTTGCCGACCAGGACGCCCATGTCCATCTGCTCGGCGCCGGAGTTGTCGACGAGGTCGGGCGGGTTGCCGCCGTTGAAGCGCGGCTGCAGGGTGGACTGGATCTTCTGGGTGGCGGAGAACTTCACCGTGGCCTCGGGGAAGGCCTTCTCGTACAGCTTCACGGCGTCCTCGGCGTACTCCTTGCCGAAGCCGCCGTCGAAGAGGACGAACTCCATCCGGGCGCTGTCGTTGACCGCGAGCGGGTTCTCGGCGGACTTCTCGCCCGCCTCGGCCTTCTCCTGGTCGTCCCCGCCGCCGCTGGCGCAGGCGGAGAGGAAGCTCATCGTCGGGACGGAGATCAGGCCGAGCGCGGCGGAACGCTTGATCAGATCGCGGCGGCCGACGCCCTTGCCGTCGTTCTCGGCGGAAGTGGATCCCATGCTCAAGTCCTCGCCTTCTCCAGGACTCAGGCGGTGAACCGGATCCTCCCCGGCACCGCGATCGGGTCACGCTGGGTCGTGCAGGAAATGCGGGTACTGCGGATCGGGCAGTGCTGTCCGGGCGCTCCGGCGGTATCCGCCGCGCGATTGCCCCGGGTCCCCCTGATGGCCGACAGGTATAGTCCACTTTCCGTCAGCTGAGCAAGATCGAATGCAAGGTTGGCCGTACGTCTTTTCCGAGTTGAGACCTCCCGGAAATGTGAACGGCCTGTGCACCACTTGCCGGAAGAATCCCCTCCATAAGCCCCGAACGCCACAACCAACGCCCTTGACATCACATGTCACTTGACCCCTACTGGTCCATGCGCAGTTCAGTTGACAACGTTGTCCGCAGCGCTGGGAGGGCCAGGGCATGCAGTACAGAGTTCGGCACAGATGGGGCCCGGCGGTCGTGTTGACGACCGCCTTCGCCGTGGCGGTGGGTTCGCAGGGGGCGGCGGTCGCACGGCCCGGCGCGCCCGCCGGAGCCGACCGGGAGTTCACGTCCTCGTTCGAGGCGGACGACCCGGCTCCGGACTGGCTCAGCACCGTGGAGACGGGCCGGGACGGGAAGAAGCGGTCCTCGGGCGTGGACGGCGGCTACAGCACGGGCATACCGGGCAGTGTCACCGACCACGTCACCGCGGTGCGGGCGAGCGCCGAGAACACGGGCGGCGGGGAGGTGAAGGAGAACCTCGCCGACGGCGAGCCCACCACCAAGTGGCTGGCGTTCGAGAAGACCGGCTGGATCGAGTTCGACCTGGACGCGCCGGCCCGGATCGCCAAGTACGCCCTCACCTCGGCCAACGACGCCGGCGAACGCGACCCGGCGGACTGGACGCTCAAGGGCTCGGCGGACGGCGAAACCTGGCAGACCCTGGACACCCGCTCGGGGGAATCCTTCGGAGAGCGTTTCCAGACCAGGACCTATGAGCTGGCCGAGCCGGCCGAGTACCGGCACTTCCGGCTGGAGATCACCAGGAACAACGGCGCGGACCTCCTCCAGCTCGCCGACCTGCAGCTGGCCACCGCCGCCACCGAGACGCCCGTCCCCGAGGACATGCTCTCCCTCGTGGACCGCGGACCGAGCGGCTCGCCGACGGCGAAGGCGGGCGCCGGCTTCACCGGCACGCACGCCCTGAAGTACGCGGGCCGGCACACCGCGGACGGCGGGGCGCACTCGTACAACAAGGTCTTCGACGTCAACGTGAAGGTCGAGCGCCGTACCGAGCTGTCCTACAAGATCTTCCCGTCGATGGCGGACGGCGACCTCGACTACGACGCCACGAACGTCTCCGTCGACCTCGCCTTCACCGACGGCACCTACCTGAGCGACCTCAAGGCCACCGACCAGCACGGGTTCCCGCTGACGCCGCGCGGTCAGGGCGACGCCAAGATCCTCTACGTCAACCAGTGGAACAGCGTGAAGTCGGGGATCGGCTCGGTCGCGGCCGGCAGGACCGTCGACCGGATCCTGGTGGCGTACGACTCCCCCAAGGGCCCGGCGAAGTTCCGGGGCTGGCTGGACGACGTGGCCATCGAGCGGGCCGAGCCCGAGCGGCCGCAGGCCCACCTCTCCGACTACGCGCTGACCACCCGCGGCACCAACTCCACCGGCAGCTTCTCGCGCGGCAACAACATCCCGGCGACGGCCGTGCCTCACGGCTTCAACTTCTGGACCCCGGTGACCAACGCCGGTTCGCTGAGCTGGCTGTACGACTACGCGCGCGGCAACAACGCGGACAACCTGCCCACCCTCCAGGCGTTCGGCGCGAGCCACGAGCCGAGCCCGTGGATGGGCGACCGGCAGACCTTCCAGGTGATGCCGTCCGCGGCCTCCGGCACCCCGGACACCGGCCGGGACGCCCGCGAGCTGGCCTTCCGGCACGAGAACGAGACCGCCCGGCCGTACTACTACGGCGTGCGGTTCGAGAACGGCCTGAAGGCCGAGATGGCGCCGACCGACCACGCCGCGATGATGCGCTTCACCTACCCCGGTGACGACGCGAGCGTGATCTTCGACAACGTCAACGACCAGGCCGGCCTGACCCTCGACCGGGAGAACGGCACCTTCCAGGGCTACTCGGACGTCAAGTCCGGGCTCTCCACGGGCGCCACCCGCCTCTTCGTCTACGGCGAGTTCGACTCCAGGGTCACCGGCGGCGACTCCAGCGGCGTCAAGGGCCACCTGCGGTTCGACGCGGGCAGGGACCGCACCGTGACGCTGCGCATCGCGACCTCGCTGATCGGCGTCGACCAGGCGAAGGACAACCTGCGCCAGGAGATCCCGAAGCGCGCCTCCTTCGACAAGGTCAAGCGCGACGCCCAGAAGCAGTGGGACCGCATCCTCGGCAAGATCGAGGTCGAGGGCGCCACGCAGGACCAGCTGACCACGCTGTACTCCAGCCTCTACCGGCTGTACCTGTACCCGAACGCGGGCCACGAGAAGGTCGACGGCACGTACAAGTACGCCTCCCCCTTCTCGAAGGCGGTCAAGGAGGACACCCCGACGCAGACCGGCGCCAAGGTCGTGGACGGCAAGGTGTACGTCAACAACGGCTTCTGGGACACCTACCGGACCACCTGGCCCGCGTACTCCTTCCTGACGCCCTCCAAGGCCGGTGAACTGGTCGACGGTTTCGTGCAGCACTACAAGGACGGCGGCTGGACCTCGCGCTGGTCCTCCCCCGGCTACGCGGACCTGATGACCGGCACCTCCTCGGACGTCGCCTTCGCCGACGCCTACGTCAAGGGCGTCGACTTCGACGCGAAGGCGGCCTACGACGCGGCCGTCAAGAACGCCACCACCGTCCCCCCGTCCTCGGGCGTGGGCCGCAAGGGCATGGCGACCTCGCCGTTCCTCGGCTACACCGGCACCGAGACGCACGAGGGCCTGTCGTGGGCGCTGGAGGGCTACCTCAACGACTACGGCATCGCGAAGATGGGCGAGAAGCTCTACGCGGAGACGGGCGAGAAGCGGTACAAGGAGGAGGCTGCGTACTTCCTGAACCGCGCCCAGGACTACGTCAACATGTTCGACGCGAAGGCCGGCTTCTTCCAGGGCAAGGACGCGGCGGGCAAGTGGCGCGTGGACTCCGGGACGTACGACCCGCGCGTGTGGGGCCACGACTACACGGAGACCAACGGCTGGGGCTACGCCTTCACCGCCCCGCAGGACAGCCGCGGCCTCGCCAACCTCTACGGCGGCCGCGAGGGGCTCGGCGACAAGCTCGACGAGTACCTGTCCACGCCCGAGACGGCCTCTCCCGAGTTCGTCGGCTCCTACGGCGGCGTCATCCACGAGATGACCGAGGCCCGGGACGTCCGCATGGGCATGTACGGGCACTCCAACCAGGTCGCCCACCACGCCCTGTACATGTACGACGCGGCCGGGCAGCCGTACAAGACGCAGGAGAACGTCCGCGAAGTGCTCTCCCGCCTGTACACCGGCAGCGACATCGGCCAGGGCTACCACGGCGACGAGGACAACGGCGAGCAGTCGGCCTGGTTCCTCTTCTCCTCGCTCGGCTTCTACCCGCTGGTGATGGGCAGCGGCGAGTACGCCATCGGCTCCCCGCTGTTCAAGAAGGCGACCGTGCACCTGGAGAACGGCCACAAGCTGGTCGTCAAGGCGCCGAAGAACAGCACGGCCAACGTCTACGTGCAGGGGCTGAAGGTCAACGGCAAGCGCTGGACCTCGACCTCGCTCCCCCACGACCTGATCGCCAAGGGCGGTGTCCTGGAGTTCGACATGGGCCCGCGGCCGTCCTCCTGGGGCACCGGGAAGAACGCCGCTCCGGTGTCGATCACCCAGGACGACGAGGTGCCGGCCCCGCGCGCGGACGCCGTCGAGGGCGAGGGCGCCCTGTTCGACAACACGTCGGCGACCGAGGCGGCCGTGACGTCGGTGGACCTGCCGGTGTCCGGCCAGGGCGCCAAGGCGGTCCAGTACACCCTGACGTCGTCGGCGGACCGGGCGAAGGCACCGGCCGGCTGGAAGCTCCAGGGCTCGGCCGACGGCACGACCTGGCGGACGCTGGACCGGCGCACCGGCGAGTCCTTCGCCTGGGACCGGCAGACGCGGGCGTTCTCGGTCAAGTCGCCGGGCACGTACGCGAAGTACCGGCTGGTGCTCGACGGCGAGCACACGCTGGCGGAGGTGGAGCTGCTGGCGTGACGGTGAGCGCGGGATGACGCTGCGGGGTACGCCGGGTGACCGGCGTACCCCGCAAAAGGTTGTACGCCCCACGTTGCGCTTGCATACCTGTTCTGTACCGCTCTCGTTCCCCGCCGTACATCTGTTTGACGCGTGTACGTCATGTGTAAGGATCACGAAGTACCGCGGGATCACGCGGACTTACCCGTCCGGGATCCCTTTCACATGACCAGATGGAGGACCCACGTGGCCAAAAGCTCCGGCCTGAACACACGTCGCACCCTGGCGCGTGCCACGGCTGCCGCGCTCACCGCCGCTCTGGTGGCGACCGCTGCGGGCAGCGCCGTCGCCGCGGACACGCCGGGGCCGGTCGCGTCCCGGCCGCAGGTCGACGTGAAGCCGTCGGACGCCTCGAAGTTCGGCTCGTCCGCCCTGCCCGGCGACGCGCAGATCAACCCGCTGTTCGGCGTGGACGGCAACGGCGACCTGTGGAGCTACTACCCGACCGGCGAGGGCGGGGTGGACTCCCGCCTGGAGTCCGGATACGGGTGGCAGTCGGCCCGCGCCATCACCCAGGTGGACCACGACGCCGACGGTTACTCGGACGGCATCTGGCACGTCACGTCCGGGGGCCAGCTGTATTACGGTCCCTGGAACAGCGAAAACCACGAGTTCATCGGCAACGGCTGGAAGATCTACGACCAGCTCTTCTCACCGGCGAACGTCGGTGGCGCCGCCGCCGACGACCTGCTCGCCCGGGACGCCTCCGGCGTGCTGTGGCTGTACCTCGGCTACGGCAACGGCACGCTGACCCAGCGCTACCGGGTCGGCGGCGGGTGGGACGCCTACACCCACATCACCGGCAAGGGCGACCTGACCGGCGACGGCAGGGCCGACATCGTCGCCAAGGACACGTCCGGCGTGCTGTGGCTCTACAAGGGCACCGGCGACTACAAGGCGCCGTTCTCGTCCCGCTCCCGCATCGGCGGCGGCTGGAACACGTACAACACCATCGTGTCCGTCGGCGACATCGACATCGACGGCATCACCGACCTGGTCGCGCGCGACAAGGCCGGCGCGCTGTACCTGTACCGGGGCACCGGCAACGGTTCCGCCCCGTACAAGTCCCCCGTGAAGATCGGCAGCGGCGGCTGGAACACGTACCGCCTGCTGTTCTGAGAGGCGGGCAAGGGCGAGGGCCGCACCCCCGGCGACGGGGGTGCGGCCCTCGGCCGTTGCGCGGTGCCGTCTACTTGCGGATCAGGCTGCGCAGCACGTACTGCAGGATGCCGCCGTTGCGGTAGTAGTCCGCCTCACCCGGGGTGTCGATGCGGACGACGGCGTCGAACTCCACGCCGGTGTCGGTGGTGACCTTCACCGTGCGCGGGGTGGTGCCCTCGTTCAGCTCGGTGACGCCGGAGACGGAGAAGGTCTCCTCGCCGGTCAGGCCGAGGGAGGCCGCGGTCCGGCCCTCCGGGAACTGGAGCGGCAGGACACCCATGCCGATGAGGTTGGAGCGGTGGATGCGCTCGTAGGACTCGGCGATGACGGCCTTGACGCCCAGGAGCGCGGTGCCCTTGGCCGCCCAGTCGCGGGACGAGCCCGAGCCGTACTCCTTGCCGGCCAGGACGACGAGCGGGATGCCCTGCTCGATGTAGTTCCGCGAGGCGTCGTAGATGAACGACACCGGGCCGTCGGCCTGGGTGAAGTCGCGGGTGTAGCCGCCCTCGGTGCCCGGCGCGATCTGGTTGCGCAGGCGGATGTTGGCGAACGTGCCGCGGATCATGATCTCGTGGTTGCCGCGGCGCGAGCCGTAGCTGTTGAAGTCGCGGCGCTCGACGCCGTGCTCCGTCAGGTACTTGCCGGCCGGGGTGTCGGCCTTGATCGCACCGGCCGGGGAGATGTGGTCGGTGGTGACCGAGTCGCCCAGCTTGGCGAGGACCCGGGCGCCGGAGATGTCCTCGACCGGGGCCGGCTCCATGCCCATGCCCTCGAAGTACGGGGGCTTGCGGACGTAGGTGGACTCGCCGTCCCACTCGAAGGTGTCGCCGGTGGGGATGGACAGCGCCTGCCACTGGGCGTCGCCCGCGAAGACGTCGCTGTAGGACTTGGAGAACATGTCCTCGCCGATGGCACTGGCGACGACCTCGTTGACCTCGGCCTCGGTGGGCCAGATGTCCTTCAGGTGGACCGGGTTGCCGTCCTGGTCGGCGCCCAGCGCCTCCTTGGTGATGTCGACCTTCATCGAGCCCGCGAGGGCGTAGGCGACCACCAGCGGCGGGGACGCCAGGTAGTTCATCTTGACGTCGGGGTTGATGCGGCCCTCGAAGTTCCGGTTGCCGGAGAGGACCGAGGTGACGGCGAGGTCGTGGTCGTTGACGGCCTTGGAGACCTCGTCCGGCAGCGGGCCGGAGTTGCCGATGCAGGTGGTGCAGCCGTAGCCGACGAGGTTGAAGCCGACCTTGTCGAGGTACGGGGTCAGGCCCGCCTTCTCGAAGTAGTCGGTGACGACCTTGGAGCCCGGGGCGAGGGTGGTCTTGACCCACGGCTTGCGGGTCAGGCCCTTCTCGACCGCCTTCTTGGCCACCAGCGCGGCGGCGACCATGACGTACGGGTTGGAGGTGTTGGTGCAGGAGGTGATGGCGGCGACCGTCACCGCACCGTGGTCCAGCTCGTAGGTCGTGCCGTCGGGGGCGGTGACCGGGACCGGGTTGGACGGGCCGCCGTTGGGGGCGACGGCCGGGGCGTCGGAGGCCGGGAAGGACTCCTGGCCCGCCTCGTCCACGCTGTCGACGTAGTTGCGCACGTCCTGCTTGAACTGCTCGGCGGCGTTCGCGAGGACGATGCGGTCCTGCGGGCGCTTCGGGCCGGCGATGGAGGGGACGACCGTGGAGAGGTCGAGCTCCAGCTTCTCGGAGAAGTCCGGCTCGGCCTTCGGGTCCAGCCAGAGGCCCTGCTCCTTGGCGTACGCCTCGACGAGGGCGACCTGCTGGTCGCTGCGGCCGGTCAGGCGCATGTAGTTCAGCGTCTCGTCGTCGATCGGGAAGATCGCGGCGGTGGAGCCGAACTCCGGCGACATGTTGCCGATGGTGGCGCGGTTGGCCAGCGAGGTGGCGGCGACGCCCTCGCCGTAGAACTCGACGAACTTGCCGACGACGCCGTGCTTGCGCAGCATCTCGGTGATGGTGAGCACCAGGTCGGTGGCGGTGGTGCCGGGCGTCAGCTCGCCGGTCAGCTTGAAGCCGACGACGCGCGGGATCAGCATGGAGACCGGCTGGCCGAGCATCGCGGCCTCGGCCTCGATGCCGCCGACGCCCCAGCCGAGGACACCGAGGCCGTTGACCATGGTGGTGTGCGAGTCGGTGCCGACCAGGGTGTCGGGGTAGGCCTTGCCGTCACGGATCATGACGACGCGGGCCAGGTGCTCGATGTTCACCTGGTGGACGATGCCGGTGCCGGGCGGGACGACCTTGAAGTCGTCGAAGGCGGTCTGGCCCCAGCGCAGGAACTGGTAGCGCTCCTTGTTGCGGCCGTACTCCAGGTCGACGTTCTGCTGGAAGGCGTCGTTGGTGCCGAACTTGTCGGCGATGACGGAGTGGTCGATGACCATCTCGGCCGGGGAGAGCGGGTTGATCTTGTTCGGGTCGCCGCCCAGCTCCTTGACGGCCTCACGCATGGTGGCGAGGTCGACGACGCAGGGCACGCCCGTGAAGTCCTGCATGATCACGCGGGCCGGCGTGAACTGGATCTCCTGCGACGGCTGGGCCTGCGAGTCCCAGCCGCCGAGGGCGCGGATGTGGTCGGCGGTGATGTTCGCGCCGTCCTCGGTACGGAGCAGGTTCTCCAGCAGGACCTTCAGGCTGTAGGGAAGGCGCGCGGAGCCCTCGACCTTGTCCAGCCGGAAGATCTCGTACGACTCGTCGCCCACCTGCAGTGTGCTGCGGGCGTCGAAGCTGTTCGCCGACACGACAGTCTCCTTCATTTAAGTGCGCGTACCACCGCATCCTGCCGCCACGCCGCCCTGGCCATTCCGCTGAGGTAGGGCTAAGTTAGGTAACCCTTACCAGGTGGCGGCCGCGGTGCGCCTCGACAGATATCTCGATGTCGAGATAACTCTAGTACATGGGGGCGGGCTGGTCATGCCCGGGCGCGGTGTGGCGTGCGCCCCATCCCGGGTGACCCGGAGAGCCATCACTACGCCGGACGGGGGTATCCGACTTGCGCCGGGAGGGTGTTCCCGGCGCGACTCGGCAAGGAGGCACGATGCCCCTCACGTTCCGCAAGAGCTTCCGGATCCTCCCCGGGGTGCGGCTGAACATCAACAAACGCTCGTGGTCCATCACGACCGGTGGCGCGAACGGCCCCCGCCACACCCGCAGCAGCACCGGACGCCGTACGACGTCGATGGACCTGCCCGGGCCTTTCGGATGGCGCCGCACCACGGCCGGCAAGCGCCGCTGAGGCCGCCGTTGACGTCCCGTCACCCGGACGGACCCCCCGAGAGGCGCCATCTCATATCTGAGATAGCCTCAACCTCATGGCAGACGACTACCTCGTACGCATCGGCAAGCTCATCCGTGACGCCCGGCAGCACCGCGGCTGGACCCAGTCACAGCTTGCGGAGGCGCTCAACACCAGTCAGAGCGCCGTCAACCGCGTCGAGCGCGGCAACCAGAACATCAGCCTTGAGATGATCGCCCGGATCGGTGAAGCGCTGGACAGCGAAATCGTCTCTCTGGGCTACGCGGGACCGATGCACCTGCGCGTGGTCGGCGGCCGGCGCCTCTCGGGTGCCATCGACGTCAAGACCAGCAAGAACGCCTGTGTGGCCCTGCTCTGCGCCTCGCTCCTCAACAAGGGGCGCACGGTGCTGCGCCGGGTCGCCCGCATCGAGGAGGTCTACCGGCTCCTGGAGGTGCTGAACTCCATCGGTGTCCGCACCCGCTGGATCAACGACGGCGCCGACCTGGAGATCGTGCCGCCGGCCGAGCTGGACATGGAGGCCATCGACGCCGAGGCCGCCGTCCGCACCCGTTCCATCATCATGTTCCTCGGCCCGCTGCTGCACCGCATGGAGCGCTTCCGGCTGCCCTACGCCGGCGGCTGCGACCTCGGCACCCGGACCATCGAGCCGCACATGATCGCGCTGCGCCGCTTCGGCCTGGACGTCGCCGCGACCGAGGGCCACTACCACGCGGTGGTCGACCGTCAGGTGCGCCCGGACCGCCCGATCGTGCTGACCGAGCGGGGCGACACGGTCACCGAGAACGCGCTCCTCGCCGCCGCCCGGCACGACGGCGTCACCGTCATCCGCAACGCCTCCTCCAACTACATGGTCCAGGACCTGTGCTTCTTCCTGGAGGCCCTGGGCGTGCGGGTCGAAGGCATCGGCACCACCACCCTGACCGTGCACGGCATGCCGGTCATCGACGCGGACGTGGACTACTCCCCCTCCGAGGACCCGGTCGAGGCGATGAGCCTGCTCGCCGCCGCCGTGGTGACCGAGTCGGAACTGACGGTCCGCCGCGTCCCCATCGAGTTCCTGGAGATCGAGCTGGCGGTCCTGGAGGAGATGGGCCTCGACCACGACCGCACCCCGGAGTACTTCGCGGACAACGGCCGCACGCGCCTGGTGGACCTGACCGTGCGCCCCTCCAAGCTGGAGGCGCCCATCGACAAGATCCACCCCATGCCCTTCCCGGGCCTGAACATCGACAACGTCCCCTTCTTCGCGGCCATCGCGGCCTCGGCGCAGGGCCAGACCCTCATCCACGACTGGGTCTACGACAACCGCGCGATCTACCTCACCGACCTCAGCCGCCTCGGCGGCCGCCTCCAGCTCCTGGACCCCCACCGCGTCCTGGTCGAGGGCCCCACCCGCTGGCGCGCCGCCGAGATGATGTGCCCGCCCGCCCTGCGCCCCGCCGTGGTGGTCCTGCTGGCGATGATGGCGGCCGAGGGCACGTCCGTGCTGCGCAACGTGTACGTCATCAACCGCGGTTACGAGGACCTGGCCGAGCGGCTGAACTCGATCGGGGCGCAGATCGAGATCTTCCGGGACATCTGAGCGGCGGGGTGGTGTGCCCCTTGAAGGCAAGGGGCACACCTGAATACGCCAGCTGACCTGCGGATACCCCGCATCGTCGAAAGCATCAACTGAGCTCGCGCAGACGGAGGTCGGCCGGGAGCGCGTCGGGAGACGGCGACCAGAACACTGCCGCGGTCCGATCTACACCGCCTCCTGGACGGCCGCCGGCGAGGACGTGTTGCAGAACTCGCTTCCGTCGGGGAGCGGTGGGAAGTCTCAGGACTCGAGAAACTTGTCCGCCAGGCCCTTTTCCAGGTAGTCATCCGGCAGGTCCTGGATGACCAGCTCGGCTTCGGTGCGCCCGGTGTGCAGCTGCCAGTAGGCGTCGGCCATCGTCTGGGGCTGGGAAGCGTGGCCGCCCTGGCCGATGAAGGCGGCGATCGCCACGTGCGCGGCGTAGACGCCGGTGCCGGAAAGCGCGGCATGCAGGTTGAGGATCCAGTTGCGCATCCCACCGGTGGCGACCTGGACGTTCGCCACGTGCGGGGCGATCAGCGGCCCCGAACCTGCGCCACTGCTGACCAGGACCGTACCTGTGCCGCGCTCCAGCATGCCGGGCAGGACGTGCTGCACCGCCGCGACGCCGCCGAGCAGGTAGAGATCCAGCTGGGCCAGAACCGACTCGACGGTGACCTTCGTGGCCTCGACGAGCGGCGCGCGGCGCAGATCGGCCGGGGTCGGCGCGGGTGAATACTCGAGCACGTCGATCGGCCCCAGTCGCTCCTCGGCCGCAGTCAACGCCGCGTGCAGAGCAGGCCGATCCGTCACGTCGGCGGGAAACACCTCGACCCGGACGCCCGTGTCGGCCAGATCATCGGCTACCGCCTGCAGCCTCGTACGATTACGGGCGATCAGCGCCACGTCGAAGCCCTCAGCCGCGAACCGCCGGCCGATCGACCGGCCCAGCTGCGGGCCTGCGCCGACGATTGCGATCGTGCTCAATTCGCCACCTCTTACTTTTGTTGCAGTTCTTGTCAAGATTGTAGAAAGGGCTCGGCGCCAGAGGCTCGGATCGGCGCGACAGCTTGAACGGAGATTCGCGACACCCATGAACAGCACTCTCTCGGTGAGCCTGAGCGGCGCGAACGCCTTCAGCGACTTCGCGTACGAGTGGCAGACCCGGCTGGGCGGGGCCTTCGCGCTGGCGCCCTTCGACCGGACGACCACGGCCACCTTCGCGGCGCGGTCCGAAGCCTTCCAGGTGCGGGACGCGATGTTCAACCGCTTCGAGAACGCTGCCGCACTCCGGACGGCGGGCAGACAGGTCGGGACCGACGATCACATACGCCTCTGGATCGTCCACCGGGGAACCTGGCGGTTCGGAGAGCCAGGAGGAATCGAGCACACCACGCAGGCCGGCCACCTACTGGCCCAGACGGGGAAGTTGACCTACTTCTCCGCGGAAGCAGGCTCCACCGCCCAGGTACTCGTCCTCCCCGCTGCCGAGATCCGGCACAACGGGGGCAGAACGGCCTCCGGTCCGGCCGACAGTCCGGAGGTTCGGCTGCTGACCGCGCACGCCACCATGGTGGGCCGGATGCTGGGCGGCCTCGGAGCGGCCGGGGTCCATGCCGCCCGCGAAACCCTGGTCGAGTTGGCCCGCGCCGTTGTAGAGGGCGGCCTCGACGACGTGGAGCCCCTGCTGTCACCGGCATTGGCCCAAGCGGCTCGGAAATTGGCTGACCGGCGGCTCACCGATCCCGGCCTCTCCCCCGCGGCTCTCGCACGAGGGCTCAACGTCTCCGCCCGCACTCTCCAACGGGCATTCGCCCATGAAGGCCAGTCGCTGAGCGCCTACATCCGAGAGCGCCGCCTCGACGAGGCGCGCCGCGCCCTCCTCACACCGCACCGGCGTATGACCATCACGGAAATCGCCGCCCGCTGGCAGTTCGCCGACAGCGGTCACTTCGCCCGCGCCTTCCGCAGACGCTACGACCAGAGCCCGACCGACTGCGCTGCCACCGCCGCTGGCGGGACAGACACCGTACGAGTGGCGGGCCCGCCGGGGAGTTCGAACGGACAGGCGTCGACAGCGCGCGGACCTTCGGCGAGCACGGCTACGACGCTGTGACGGTGACGCAGATCGCGGAGCGGGCCGGACTGACCCGCCGAACTCTCCACCGGTACCCGGTAGGCGCCATCGGATTATCCAGGGGCCGCCGTGTCGTTGCTGGATCACCTAGCCGTCTCCGGCGAGGCAGTGAGGGCAGTACCGAGTGAAGCTGGTGAACACCCAAAGGTCGTAGGGGAGGAACCGGTTGGGGGCACGGGTGCAGGGGCAGGGCGATCGGTGCGTATCGCTCGGTGTCGGGTTCGAGGGTGAGGCGCGCGGCTTCGACGGGCGTGAGCTGAGTGGGCTGGGCGAATGTCTTGAGGTGTTCGAGGCCCAGGAGGAGCCGGCCCGTGGTGTAGCTGCCTCGCGACGTCTGGAGGCCGGTTCGTGCGAACAGCATGGTGGGCGAGAGGTCCAGGCGGTGGGACAGCCTCAGGGGGAGCCCGGGCAGTCCTTCTCCGGACAGTGAAGCCAGGGCCCGCGGCAGATCACGGGGCGTTCATCGCGGCCGGAGGCTCAGGAACCAGCCACGTTTGTGGGCGCGGTCCAGCCGGTAGCTCGGATCCACTCGACCAGGTCCAGGGCGGCCGGCTCGATCGAGCGCACCACCGCGAGGTCCGAGGGGGATTGCGCCTTCGCGAACTCGCGGAACATCGCCTTGTCGAGGTCGCTGGGAAGCACGCGCAACGGGAGGACCTCGTACCGTGCCGGGAGCCCGGCGCGCGCGCCGAACGCCGCGGCGATCTGGGGGCCCGTCAGCTCGTCGCCGACGAGCTCAACGGCTCCGCCGGGCGCCTCCGCGATGTCGAGCAGGAGCGCGGCGGCGACCCGGCCGATGTCCCTGACCGAGATCATCTTCAGGGCGACGTCCTCCGGCAGCGGCAGCCTCAGCACGATCTCCCCATGCTCCAGGCTCGGTGCCATCACGCTCGCGAAGTTCTCCATGAAGGCGGTCGCGCGAACCATCGCGGCCCTCAGGCCGGACTTCCGCAGGTGCTGTTCGATCCGGTGCTTCGAGTCGTGGTGCGGCACACCCGACTCCCGGTCCGCTCCGAAGACCGAGTTGAACACGACGTGCGGGACGCCCGCCTCGACCGCCGCGTCGACGAGCGCGGTACCGGTGCGGATCTCCGCCTCGACCTCTTCGAGGCTGTTCGCCTCCGGGGTCATGAAGTAGAACCCCTCGACCGCCGCCAGCGCGGCGACCAGCGACGCCGGGTCGTCGGCCCGGATGGCCGCCAGCTCGACGCCGCGGGCGGCCAGCGCCTGAGCCCGGTCGGACTGCGGGTTGCGGACCAAAGCCCGCACCCGCGCCTTGTGGTCCAGCAGCGCGTCGACCACCGCCCCGCCCTGTTGCCCCGTCGCGCCGAAGACCGCGATCGTGCCGGTCGTCTGTGTGCTCATCGCTGCCACCCTTCACTAATTCACGGCATGAACGAAACTAGTTCACGGCATGAACTTCGTCAAGGTGCGGGGGCAGCGGGACCTCACGGTGTGACGGGTCGGTTCGAGGCGGGCGAAGAGAGGTCCGAGGTGTCCACGATGGCGGTGGCCACGCGCTCGAAGTCGCGCTGGTCGTCGGCGTCGAGGTTCCTCGCGATCTCGGGCAGGCGCTTGGCGACCTCGGCGTAAACGGCCTCGCCGAGCACCTTCCCCGTGGGCGTCGCACTGAGCATGACGACCCGTCGGTCCTGCGCCGAGCTTGCCCGGCCGACCAACTCGCGCCGCGCGGTGCGATCGACCAGCTGGCTCAATGCGTTCTTGGTCATACCCAACGCCGCGGCGAGGTCAGCCATCTGCCGCGGCTCGTTCCTGACTGCGCAGAGCAGCGTGGCCTGCGAGGGGGTCAGGTCGAACTCGGCGCAGATCTGCGCGTACTTGCGTTGAATCACGACCGAGAGCCAGAAGAGCTTGTCGCCATAGTCCACGCCGACCTCCCCTGTCCGATGCCGAACGATCAGCCTACTCGTCGCGGGCCGGCAGTCTGCACCGGGCGGCCCTTCAGGGTCGGCCAATGGTATTCGTCCCACAATGTGGGTGATGACGGTACCGCTGGCCGCCTCCTGGCTGGTCCTGGAGTTGAGCCCCGCGGGCAAGGTGCGCGAACCGCCGCTCACCGTCGCGTCAGGCCATCCTGGCCGGACAGGCGATACAGCTATGTTGCCAGAGGCAGCCCAAGGACAAACGGCCATCCGAGCCCCGAGCAGTACTCGCCCCCGTGCCCCGCACGGGCACCGGACATGCCCAACTATCGCTGAACGTCACCCCACCGGCACGGGGTCCGTGCGGCGATTTCGTCCACGATGACCTGCGCGGCGATGTCGTCCAGAGAGTCCGGCTGTTCGAGGCGTTCCCGCGCCGGAGATGCGGTGGCACCCCACGCGAGGTCGTCGCGGGTCATGGCGGTACAGCGTGCCAGCGTTCACAGGTCGGCGGGCCCAGGTCGTCGACCGTGTGCTGGATGCAACGGGCGACCGCGTCCGACAGGGGCGGGACGTGGGCGTTCAGGAGGCCGGCGCGCACCTCGGTGGCAACGCTCACGTCGCCCGGTTGCAGCGCGCCCAGCGGCAGCGAGGCCGCTGCGTGGAGTACGCGCCCGTAGACGCGCCGTGCCGGATGAGGACCGGAGGGCGGTGCAGGGTGCCCCGACAGGGAGCACAAGACGTCCAGCAGGTTCACCGGTGCAACCCTCAGGTTGACGCACGCTCTCGACAGGTGACCATCCCTCGTGTCTCCCTCCTTGTCCAGGGATGGAGGCCGGTCCGGCGCGGTCCCGTGGGCCACGCCGGACCGGCCTTGCCCTGTAGCCGAGTCAGTCGTCCAGGGCTGCCAGGGCGTCGATCTCCACGAGCAGCCCCGGAGGGAGCTGCATGTAAACGGTGGTGCGGGCGGGGAAAGGTTCGCCGACGGCCGCCGCGTACGCCTCGTTCAGCTCGGGCAGGTGGGCGGGGTCGGTGAGGTAGGCGCGGAGCATCACGACGTCTTCCAGTCCGGCGCCGGCCGCCTTGAGTACGGCGGTGACGTTGCGCAGGGTCTGCGTGGTCTGCTCGGCGACCGTGGTGCCGACGACCGCGCCGGTGGTCGGGTCGAACGGGAGTTGCCCGGAGACCTGAAGGATCGGGCCCTTGCGGATGCCCTGGGACAGCGGGGCTGCCGGAGTGGGTGCGTTCTCGGTGGTGATGACGGTTCTCATGGTGTGTCCTTGGCGGAAGGGCGCACAGAGCCGTCTGTGCGAGGGAGGCAGGCCCAGGCCTGTCGTTCCTGGCTGCGAGGGTCGTCGACCTGGGTCCACTCGGCGTCGATGCGCATCGTGGTCCGGCGTGTGGTGTCGTACTGGTCCCAGCCGGGGTTGCCGGTCCTGGCGAAGCGGATCCAGGCCTCGTGCGTGCGGGTGGCAAGGTCCACGGGGGGCTTGTCGGGACCGAGCAGGACGCCCTCACCCGCCAGCTGCGGAAGTTCCGCGATGTCGAAGACGAAGGGGAGTTCCATCGTGTGGGTGGCGCCGAGGTCTCCGCCCAGGGCCTGGGAACGCCAGGCGAACTCGTAGCTGAACGTGGCGGACTGGGGGTGGGCGGCATGTGCGCCGACCAGGGCCCAGCTGCCCGCGCCGAACAGCGCGTCACCCATGATGGCCGACCGCAGCCCACCGAAGGACGCCTCGGGGCGGGTGTTGCGGTACGTCTCCACGAGCTGCGCGGGCTTCGGGTGTGAGCGCACCGCCGTATCGTCGACATCGTCGGCGGTCGAGATCGCGTACTTGTCGACGGGGACCAGGTAGAGGTTTCCCTCCTCGGTGTTGGTCCCGACGAGCAGGTCGACGTCGGCGCTCAGGCCGGCGCCGACGGACACGGCGGGCTGTGTGTCGAGCACCAGACTGAAGGGGCTGAGGCCGATCAGCGGATCGTGGTGCGTCTCGGTCCGCAGGTCGATGCCCGCGAGCCGGGAGGCGGCCTCCACCAGGCGCTCGTCGGAGATGTCCGCGAAGGCGTCGGTGTGCGGCTCGATGCCCAGTTCCTCGGCCGCGGCCTTGGTGACACGGGCGGCCTGCTCGGAGGTGAACGCCCCCAGTCCGCTGCCGCTCTGCGTGATCGCCCGGCGGAACAGGCCCGCCGCCTCAGGGGTGGCGAGGATGCCGCTGACGATGGTCGCTCCGGCCGACTGGCCGAAGAGGGTGACGTTGTGCGGGTCACCGCCGAAGGCGGCGATGTTCTCCCGCACCCAGCGCAGGGCCGCGACGACATCGAGCAGGCCGCGGTTGGCGGGCGCCCCGGGGATGTCGAGGAACCCGGCGATGCCCAGCCGGTAGTTGAGTGTGACCAGGACGACGCCGTCGCGGGCGAAGGCGGAACCGTCGTACAGCGCGGACCGCGTCGACCCGGCGACGAACCCGCCGCCGTGGACGAACACCATCACGGGCAGAGCGCTGTCCGCGGCGGTGGGCTGGAAGACGTTGACGGTCAGGTAGTCCTCGCCACGGCTCCAGCCGGCGCCGAAGTACGGGGCCATGTCGATGCTGCCGAGCTTCCGCTCGGACTGCGGGGCGTTG
Organism: Streptomyces sp. JK94; assembly: GCF_053613315.1. Taxonomy (NCBI): domain Bacteria; kingdom Bacillati; phylum Actinomycetota; class Actinomycetes; order Kitasatosporales; family Streptomycetaceae; genus Streptomyces; species Streptomyces sp. JK94. The sequence goes on from NZ_JBSICH010000010.1 coordinate 98,210, forward strand.
GGGCCGGGCACGGTGGCGTCCCGTACGCCGTCCCAGGGCCCGTGTGGCTGCGGCGGGGCGAACCGGCCGGCGCCCGTCGGAGGAGCGGCGTAGGGGATGTTCAGGAAGGTGGCGGTGCCGTCGTCCTGACGGAGACCGCGGACGGCTCCCTGTGCGGTGGTGACGACGGGCTCGGGTTCGTGGCTCACAGCTATGCCTTTCCGGGGGCGTCAGCGCTGCTCGGAGTACGGGGCGAAGGGCGCCCAGCCCTTGATGTCGAACGTGTTGCCGTTACGCGCGATTTCGGCGGCTCCGTGCCCACCAAGGTGCGCGGGGATCAGGAGCGCGTTGTTGTCGGCCGCCCAGCCCAGCACCTTGCGGCGGGTGGCGCGGGCGCCTGCGGGGTCCTCGCAGAAGCAGCTGTTGGCGTCCGGCTCGACGATCTGCGCCGGGTTGTGCAGCAGGTCACCGACGAACACCGCGCGGTCCGTCCCAGAGCTGAGGGTCAGCACGGAGGAGCCGGGGGTGTGTCCGGGAGCCGCGTCCAGGCGCAGGTCGGCGTCGATCTGGTGGCTGTTCTCCCACAGCAGCGTCTGGCCGGTCTGGTGCACCGGGGCCACGCTGTCCTCGAAGACGTTCTGGTTGCCGCGGCCGAGCAGCGGCTTGTGGCCGTTCTCGGGATTCCAGAAGTCGAAGTCGTCCTTCGGCATCAGATAGGTGGCGTTGGGGAAGGTGGGCACCCACTGTCGGCCGTCCAGGTACGTGTTCCAACCGACATGATCAATGTGCAGATGCGTGTTGATCACGATGTCCACGTCCTCGGGCTGGACACCCGCCCGGGCGAGGTTGGCCAGGAAGTCCGTCTCCAGGTGGCTCCAGACCGGCGCGTACGGGCGCTCCTTGTGGTTGCCCACACCGGTGTCGACGAGAATGGTCTTGCCTCCGCTGCGCAGCAGCCAGGTCTGGATCGCGGAGTTCACGGTGTTGGTCTCGGAGTCCACAAAATGCGGGGCCAGCCAGTGGACGCCGTCCTTCCAGACTTCCTGCGAACTTTCCGGGAAGAAAACGTGGGGCTCCATTTCGACGGAACCGTAGTATTCCCAGACGCGGGTGATGGAGACGCTGCCGAGCGTAATCTGTTCCATGCGATTTCCTTGGAGTTCGTAAGGTGTACCCAACCGTACGAACGGCTCCAGCGGGCGCGGTATCCGTCACGTGACTGCACCGGTGCGGACGGCTCTGAGCACGGGGCCTTTCCTCTTGTCGGCCAGGTGGAAGGCGAGGCATCTCCCCTTCGCCAGTCTCGGTACGCGAGGGTTCCCTCCGGTATGCGTCAGGTGACTGCTTTCGGAGGCTCTGCAGCACGCAGGTGGAGGAGCGTGGGGTGGCTCGCAGTGGTGTGGACGGTGAAACGAGACAAGGCGCCCGTTGTCGGCATTGACGACCGCGCGGCGCCGGACGGGTCTGCACCCGTGGACGATGGCTTACGGTTCAGGGGGCTGCTGAGGCAGGGTGCGGTGGCGGTCGACTACGTTGCGGCGCCGACAGATGTGACGGTCGAATGCCGGTGGCCGCCCGCCGTGACGGCCGCGGTTGTGCCGGAGTGCGTCACGGCCCACCGGGGTGGGTCCGGATCGCTTCCAGCCCGCCGATGACCATGGCCACGGAGAACTCGGTCGCGGTGGCCAGGTCGTAGCGCGAGTGGTCCACCGACGCGGTGTAGGCGGGAAGGGTCTCGCGGATGTGGTCGGACATGGCCGGCGCCGGCAGTCCCTGGGCGAGGCCGAACGCCTGGAACTCGACCATGGCGACGACCAGGCGCAGCTGGTCCAGCCGGAAGCCCCCTTCGATCAGTGCGGCGAACATCGGCTCGTAAACCGCGAGGGAACGGTCGCAGGCCACGGCGGTGGTGGAGAAGAGCGGCAGGATGCGCCGGTGCCTGGCATACAGGGTGGTGAGCCGGCGCAGGAGGTTGGCCACGGCCTCGCGCCAGTCGTGCGCGGGTCCGACGGGTTCCATACGTTCCAGCATCCGCAGCCGGGCGAGGTCGATGACCTTCGCCCGGCCTGTGACATGGGAGTAGAGCGAGGACGGGGCGACGCCGAGGTGCCGGGCCAGCTGAACCATCTGGATGTCACCGGTGCGGTCGACGAGTTCGATCGCGGCGTCCGCGATGCGTGTCGCGGACAACAGCGGCGTCTTCGGCCTGGCCACGCCCAGTCCCCCACTTCCTGTGGAATGCCCTCAGCGCAGCAGGTAGCCGCGCTCCTCCAGCGTACGGCGCAGGTTTTCACGTCCGTCCATGTAGTCCAGGCCCGTGCCCACCGCGACGGAGTGGCTCCATGTCTTGTCACGCAGTCCGTACTCGGCGCGGAAGTCCTTGAACGCGGTCTCGTAGTCCTCGATCCACTCCTCGGTCGGCCGTGTCCGGTAGCGCTCGCGGTGCAGCACGACGTCCTGCGCCGGGCGGGGATGCACCGCGCTGGGGCGGCGCGGGTCCGGGGTGCCGACGGCCATGCCGAACACGACATAGGCGTACGAGGGAAGTCCGATCAGGTCGGCGAGTTCCTTGGCGTGGTTGCGCAGCGAGCCCAGGTACACGCCTCCCAGGCCGATCGCCTCTGCCGCGACGAGACCGTTCTGGGCGGCCAGGGCCGCGTCGATCGACGCCATCAGGAAGGCGTCGACGTAGTCGGTGACGACGGGTTCGCTGCCCAGCTCGACGCTGATCGCGTGGTTGCGCGACATGTCCGCCACCCACAGCAGCACGCTGGGGGCCTGGGCGACGAAGTCGAACCCGGTGAACTCCGCGCCGTGCGTCAGCCTCGCGAGCTCGGCCTTCGTCTCCGGGTCCGAGACGGCCACGAGACTCCACTGGTGAAGGTTGGACGACGTGGACGCCGACTGGGCGGCTGCCACCACCGTCTCCAGCGCGCCGTCGGGCAACGGCTCGTCGGCGAACGCGCGCACTGAGCGGTGCGCGAGCAGTGTTTCGATCTGCTCGTTCCAGATGATGTTCTCCGGCGTCGCCTGCTGCCCGTAGCGGGCTTCCAGGAGTGCGTACCGCTGCGACGAGTCGGTCATGGCTGTCCTTCCGTTATCCGAATCGGATTCGGTTTTGGCAACCACGAGCCGGCCGGGTTCATTCCCCGCTGTTCCGGCCTGTCGGCAAGAAGCTGGACAGGGCCCTGCGCCAAGGGCTGCGTACGGCTTCCGTCGAGGCGGAGGGGGGTCGCCGGACGAGTAGGCGAGCAGCCGGTGTCGGAGTCGTCGGCCCGGGCCCCGGGCGATCTGGGGCTGCGTGATCCGCAGCTGCCTCGCCCCGCTGGGAACCCGGCAGCGACACGAGAAGGACACGCCCTCGCAGCGTAAGCATCGAGATCTTCCGCTGGCACGGGGAAACCTCACTCAGCCCTGGACGCCGGTTTCCGACAATATGCCTTCGACCACGTCGCGGAGCTGTGAGCGGGCGGTGATGCCGAGCTTGGGGAACACCCGGTAAAGGTGAGAACCGACCGTGCGCGGTGAGAGGAACAGCTTTTCCCCGATCTCACGATTCGTCAGGCCACGGGCCGCCAGCTGGACGATCTGCTGCTGCTGGGGGCTGAGTTCGGCGAAGGCAGTGGGTACGACGTCGCCGGCCTCGATACCGGCGGCGCGTAGTTCTGCCTGTGCCCGCTCGGCCCACGGCCGCGCGCCCAGCCGCTGGAAGGTTTCGAGGGCGGCGCCCAGCAGCGGACGGGCCTCGGCGATACGGCGCTGCCGCCGGAGCCATTCCCCGTAGTCGAGCTGCGTCTGCGCCCGTTCGAACGGCCACTGCTCACCTGCGGGTTCCCTGAGCGCTGCGCGGAAGAACGGCTCCGCGTGCTCGGGTTCCGCCAGCAGGGCGCGGCCCCGATCGATCAGTGTCCTCACCCGTACCGACATACCTGCACCGAGGCGCCGCGCCGACCCTTCCAGTAGCTCTGCGGCGTGTTCCTGTCGTCCTCGGCGGACGGCCGCCGCCGCCAGTTCGGCCAGGAGGGTGTAGGAGACGTGGTAGTGGACCGGATCGCCGTCGTCGGTGAACGCGGAGCGGAACTGCGTGTACGCGGTGTCGTAGTCGCCCTCGGCCACGGCCGCCATCCCCAGGGCCCGACGCGCGAAGACCGCGACGGAGCGGCTCTCCAGTGGATCGACGAGAGCCAGGGTTCGTGCGACGAGCCGGCGTGTGGCGGCCGGGTCGCCGAGCAGAGCGACCACCGTGGCATCGAGGGCGTGAGCACACGCCTCGGCGTGGTCGAGTCCGGCCGACGATGCCATGGCCGCGATATCAGTCGCCACCGAGCGGGCCTCGGCCCATCGGCCCTGCTCCAGGCGAGTCCAGCCGGCCGCGCATCCCAGTCCGTCCGGGAGCCACCCACGGGCCTGCCACTGGTCGAACGCCTCGTCGAATGTCCTGGCGGCGAGGGTGGTCTGGTCGAGCAGCCAGGCGACGACGGCCAGCGCGGTCAGGCGACTGGCGTCGCCCTTGGCCTTGGCGATGAGCCCGGGCAGGGCCGGTGTGAGGAAGGCTCCTGCGCTGCTGGGGTCCGAGACGGCCAGGACCCAGGCGCGCAGCGCCGCTCCGGCGGCATCGTCGGGCATGCGGGAGAGCAGGCTCTGAATCTGTCGCTGTTGGGACTCCTCGCCCGAGTAGTAACGGACCACCGCCGCCGCGGCCAGCGCGTCGAGAACGAGGGGCGACCGGGCGTCCGCCGCCTCGTCGGCAACACGCATGAGCAGGGCGAAGGCTGCTGTGTGATGGGAGCCCAGGGACATGAGCTGTCCGGTGGCCAGCGCGGCTTTGCCCAGCAGTGCCCGGTCGTCGGTGCACTCGCGGACTGCGGCGGCCAGTTGTTCCACCCAGCCGAGTTGACCGGTGAAGACGGCGGTGGTGGCGGCTTCGGTCAGAAGACGCGCCCGGTCCTCGCGGCGCGGGCTGAGTTCCGCGGCGCGCTCCTGGGCCGCGGCCGCGGCCGCGAAGCCACCCCAACGCCGGGACCAGGCTGTAGTCTGCTCGAGGGAGGACGGCAAGTCGGGGTCGGGGCGTACGGTCGCGGCGGCGAGGTGCCAGGCGCGGCGGTCGGGCTCCTCGCGCAGCAACTCCGCGAGAGCGAGGTGGGCCCGGCGGCGTTCCTCGAACGACGCGGCATGGTAGACGGCGGAGCGGATGAGCGGGTGGCGGAAGGAGATCCGGGATCCGTCCTGGCGTACGAGACCGGCCCGGTCCGCGGGTACCCATGCCTCGTCGTCCGCCTCGGGAAGTCCCACGGCCGCCACCGGAGCGTCCGCCGCGTCGGCGGCCGCGAGCAGCAGCAGGATGCGGCGGGTTGGTTCCGGCAGGTCCGCCGCGTGCCCCGCGAAGAGCCGCTCCAGTCGGTCGGTGACCGGCAGCGGGCCCTCCACGCCACTCCCCTCGGGGTGCCGGATCGCGGTGGCGCGGGCCAGTTCCACCAGGGCCAGCGGGTTGCCGGCCGCCTCCTGGAGGATCCGCACCCGGGCTCGGCCGGCGGGCGGCGTGGGTTGCCGGTCCAGCAGTAGGTTGGCCGCCTCGGCGTCCAACGGGCCGAGTTCGAGGCGCTCGTATCCCTTGTCGAATCCAGGCAGGGCGGCCGCGGTGCGGACTCCGACCAGCAGCGTGACGGGCTCGCTGCCCATGCGTCGCGCCACGAACGAGAGAACGTCCAGTGATCCGCGGTCGATCCACTGGGCGTCGTCGACCACCACCAGCAGCGGGGCGGTTTCCGCCAGGTCCGACAACAAGGTCAGGACCGCCAGACCGACGAGCGATGCGTCGGGAGTCTCCGCACACTCTTCGAGCCCCAGGACGGCTCGGAGCGCGGAGCGCTGCCGCGACGGCAGTCCCTGCGTTTCAGCGAGTACCGGGCGCAACAATTGATGAAGACCGGCGAATCCGAGGTGCGCCTCGGAACCGCTCCCCACCGCCCGCAGCACTCGGCCACCCGCGCCCCGTACGCGATCGGCCGCGAGGTCGATCAGCGTGCTCTTTCCGGCACCGGGGTCACCCGTGACGATCAGAACGTCGCTGTGGGACCGGTCGGTGCCCACACGCCGGATGATCTCCGCGGTCTCGGGTTCTCGGCTCACCACCGCCGGACCGGAATTCCGCGTCGAGCGCTGCTCCCCAAGAGCCCTTCCATCGTATTGCACGGATGCTCCAAGGAATCGAGATACCCCAGACACTAGCGTGGGGCTACGGCGGCAGCGCCGGCAGCGGCATCGAAGGCCACGACGCGTTCGGCCCCTGCGCCGCGCGCCCTGCCTGCGGGCTTGACGAGGGTCACCTGAGGCTGGCGTCGCATTTGCCCCCCCCCGACGGCCTGGAAGACATCGACGCCGTCCGACAATCCGGCCATGGGTCCGGCGAGCGCGTCCGGGGTGGCGGTCATGTCGACGTGGGCGCGGAGGAGGGAAGTCCGGGTCCGCGCTGTCGAACACGATCACGCGGACGGCGTCATCCCCGGCCAGCGAGATGAGCAGGCGTCGCACCCCGGCCGAGACCACGACGCTGAGGACATCGACCGGCGGGTTGTCGACGAGGCTCACCCCAAAACTCCATGACTTGGGTGACAGCCGGACCGTCACACCCTCCTCGGACGAGCGACGGGCCGCCTCCTGGACGCAAGAGCGTCCTGGACGTGACCGGCCCGTGGGCCGAAGTACTCAGCACGCAGCACGCAGCACAGCAACGTACTCGCCAGGTGATCAGGGCCCATATCCGGGGCAGGGCTGCGTCATGCCAGCGCGCGGGGATGGTGCAGTGCAGGCGACGGCTGGTAGGTCCGAGGAGCGAACGGCCTCGCCCGCGCGTTCTGTGCAACTGTACGGCGGTCGCAGCCGCCCTCGTCGTCTTGCTCTCCAGTGACGCCATCCACGGCCGCCCCTCCTCTCCCCGCCGCGCTGCCTGCGCCTCCTCGGTCACCTCAGGGAACCGTCCCTGTGGGACAGCTGCCTGAGAGGCCTCCTACACGGTGGTGTCGTGCAAGGGGCTGACGACCTGGGTGCTGACGTGCTGGTAGATCACGTTGCTGCGGAAGTTGACGATCTCTCGGCGCTGACTGAAGCGGTCCATGAGGAGGGTGTGCAGCTGGTCGACGTCAGGTACGGCCACGTGAACGAGGAAGTCGTCGCCGCCCGCTATGACGAACACGGAGAGAACCTCGGGCAGTGCACTCACGTATGCCTTGAAGCCTTCGATGACGTCTCTGCTGAGTGGGCGCACCTGGATCGAGAGCAGCGCCTGGACGGGGCGGTTGATGGCCCTCAGGTCGACCGCCGCGTGAAAACCGGTGATGATTCCGCTCTTGCGCAGCGCGCGGGTGCGCTCCAGACAGGTGGAGGGGGCGATACCCAGAACGCGAGCCAGTTCCCTGTTGGTGATCCGTGCATCGCGTTGCAGATGTTCCAGGATCAGCGAATCAAGTTCGTCCATGAGCGCCAGTTTCGCAGATCCGCCGAATTACCTTCGGCACTTCTCCTGCACCCCGACCGATCGCTCTACGTTCACCTTCACCAGCCGAACAACGAGTGGAGGCGTGTGATGGAGAGGCGTTCTGGTCTGGGGGTCGGGAACGGTACGGCGCTGTGCATCGGTGCGGTGCTGGGGCCCGGGGCACTGACGTTGACGTCCACGGCCGCGGCGGTCGCCGGGCCGGGGTCGATCCTGGCCTGGTTCGGGCTCCTCATGGTGAGCCTTCCCATCGCCTGGGTGTTCGCCGTGCTGGGTGCCCGGCATCCCGATGACGGCGGGGTGGCGGCCTTCGCTCGCTCAGCCTTCGGGCCACGACTCACCGCGCCGGTGGGCTGGTGGTTCTACTGGGCTGTCCCCCTGGGCGTGCCTGCCGCGGCCCTCATCGGCGGGGAGTACGTGGCAGTTGCCGCGGGGTGGGGGCACTCCACCACGGCCACGATCGCCCTGCTGGTCCTGGCCACGGCTTACGGCAGCAACCTCGTCGGCCTGCGCCTTTCGGGCCGGATGCAACTGCTCATGGTCGGACTTCTGAGCTCCCTGCTGGTGGTCACCATCGCGGTGACCGGCACGTATGTCCGGCCCGCCCATTTCACTCCCTTCCTGCCTCACGGCTGGACCTCGGTCGGAACTGCGGCGGGCATCCTGTTCTTCGCCTTCGCGGGCTGGGAAGCCATCAGCCACCTCTCGGCGGAGTTCGCCGTGCCCAGCCGTGACCTTCCCCGCGCAACCCTGCTGGCCTGGGGCATCGTCAGCGTCCTCTACCTGGGACTTGCCCTCGTCACCATCGGGGTGCTCGGACCGCGGGCCGGAACCACCACCACCCCTCTCACGCTCCTCCTGGAGGAGGGCTTCGGTGCACCCGCCCGCGCGGTGGCCGCAACCGCCGCACTCCTGCTCACCTTCGGCGCGGTCAACGCCTACCTCGCGGGAGCCGCCCGGCTGGGTGAGGCGCTGGGCCGCCAAGGCGCCCTGCCGCTCGGCATCATCACTGGAGCCGCGGGAGCCACAGCCGTCCCACGGCGCAGCCTTACGGTCGTCACGCTGGCCTCGGCAGTGATCACCGTGACGGTGGCATTCGGGCTCATCGGCCTGGACAGCCTGTTGCGGGCCACCTCTGCCTGCCTGGCCGCCGTCACCCTGGCCGGGCTCGCCTCCGCGACGGTCCTGCTACGGGGCCGCACCCTCCTGCGAATCAGCGCCGCCGCCAGCTGTCTTGTCATGGGCACCGTGCTCATCTTCTGCGGCCCCTACCTGCTGGTGCCCGCTGCCCTGGCCGGCGCTGCCACCTGCTTCCACGCCGTCAAGACCTCCGCTCGAAGCGCGAGGACTCACCAGCTCGCTCAGCCGTCTACTGGACACACCCCTCGACCGTGCTCGCATCGCGAAAGTCCGCGCGCAGCCCGGAGAACGGTCGTGGGCTCAGGGGTTCCTGGGACTCTTCTGGGACTTTCGGCCGCGTCAGCGAGCACGCGCAGGAGACATCTGAAGGATGATTCACGCAGGTCAACGCTCTGCAAACCCGTATCGTCGCAGGTCATGAAACTGGGTCGTTTCTTCCGGGACATCTGATGGGCGAGTGCCGCCGCACCCCGCCTGACCCGCTCCTCAGCAGGACAGGGAGGGGCGCGGCGGTATCTCTGGGACTTCTGTGGGACTTCGCGCCTGCGGCGGGGTACGAGCCATGCCCCACAGGCTCCGGCGGCCGGCCTCGGCTCCGCGAAGATCGCGTCGAGGGCGGCGCTCCTTCGTGCGCCGGCGCGGGGCAGGAAGGGGAGTACTTTCCCAGTGAACCCGGGGTCGGAGTGCCCCGGCCAGCACGCCAGGGAGACGACAGAGCGGATGAGCTCGCCGGGGCGTGCGCGTCTGCTCACGCGGTCGAGGCGGCGGTGCACACCTGGTCGAGGAGGCGCCGGGCGGTGTCGCTGAACTCGTCGGTGCCGTCCGGGATGCTCCACTCCCCAGAGACGCACCCCAGGACGAGTGCCGCCAGTTGTGCGGCCGCCGCGGCCGGGAGGGCGGGTGTGCCGCGGTGTTCCATGGCCTCATTCAGCGCGGCCGTCGAACTCGGTGAGCACCAGCAACGGGTCGCCGTCGTTCCCCGAGCCGTGCAGCCCCTCCGTCCCGAGCAGGGCTTCGGGCAGTGTCCGTTCCACCAGCGCGGGCAGGGTCTTGGCGGGCACACCCAGGATCAGGCCGCCGGTGCCGTGACCGACGACATTCCGGTCGGCGTCGACGAGGAGGGTGACGAGCAAGGGGCCGTGCGCGTGCACTCCGCCGGGCGCTGGTGCCTGGTTCGGCGCGCCCGCGGCGTGAGGTCCACGCGGGCCGGCGGGCTGTGCCGGAGGGGCCGCAGCAGCCGGGAGGGGCGCGGCCGTACCGGCTCGACGCCGGCGGGACACCGGCTCCCGCGATGCTCGCCGGAATACGTGCCGGACCGTTGGTGGGACGCGGCGCAGGTCGCGTACTGCCGCGAGCAGGCGCTGCGCCGACCGCGGCGCTCGGTCGGCTCAGCGCCCTCGTCCCCGGCACTTCCTCGCACGCCCACCTGCGTCAGACCACCGCCGCCGGCCGAAGCCGTGGCGGAACTCGATACGATCGGCGGCTGGCACCGCGGAACACCTCCGGTCCGCCGGGCAGAAGCCCGGCGGACCGGAAGGATCTTTCACGTGGAGGCGGACAGGCTCTCCTCACCGGCGGATCCGGCCCGAGCCGTGGTGAAGGTGATGAGGGCGTCGGCTGCCGGGCCGGAGGAGGCGGGGTTCTGGCCGGTGATGAGCAGGCCGTCCTGGACGACGTAGGGCTGCCAGTCGCCGATCTTGGAGTAGTTGCCGCCGAGCTTGATGAGTTCGTCCTCGACGAGGAAGGGGACGACATCGGTGAGCTGGACCCCTTCCTCCTCGGAGTTGGTGAAGCCGGTGACCTTGCGGCCCTGGACCAGTGGGGTGCCGTCCTCGTTGACGGTGTGGCGCAGGACGCCGGGGGCGTGGCAGACCAGGGTGACGGGCTTGCCGGAACGCAGGGTCGTCTCGATCAGGCGGGCGGAGGTGGCGTCCTCGGCCAGGTCCCACAGCGGGCCGTGGCCGCCGGGGTAGAAGACGGTGTCGTAGTCCTGGGCGTTGACCGAGTCCAGGCGCACGGTGGTCGCCAGCGCTGCGGTCGCTTCCGCGTCGGCCTCGAAGCGGCGGGTCTGGTCGGTCTGGTTGGCGGCCTCGTTGCTCTTGGGGTCCAGGGGCGGTCGGCCGCCCTTCGGGGAGGCGAGGGTGATCTCCCAGCCGGCCTCCTTGAACCGGTAGTACGGCGCGGCGAGTTCCTCCAGCCAGAACCCGGTCGTGCGACCGGTGTCACCGAGCTGGTCGTGCGAGGTGAGGACGACGAGGACCTTCATGATGACTACTCCTGTGGATCAGTGGGCCGGACGGGCGGGGATACGGGTCACCGGGCGAGGAAGGCCAGCAGGGCTTCGTTGACCTCGGCGGTGTGGGTGGTGAGGAGTCCGTGGGGTGCGCCGTCGATCTCGGTGTACTGGGCGGTGGGCAGGGCCTTGGCGAAGCGCCGGCCGGTGGCGTCGACGGGCAGGGTGCGGTCTGCGGTGCCGTGGACGATCAGAGCCGGGACGTCGATCTTGGGGATGTCGGCGCGGAAGTCGGTGGGCCAGGTGAGCGGGGCGGCGGCCGAGGCGATCGCGCCCGATCCGGCGGCGACGTTCCAGGCGTTGCGGACCGCTTCTTCGCTGACGCGGGTGCCCAGGTTCTCGTCGAGGTTGAAGAAGTCGTTGTAGAAGCCGGTGAAGAAGGCGTACCGGTCCTTCTTCACCGCCTCCGAGACACCCTGGAAGAAGGAGGCCGGCGCCGCGCCGTCGGGGTTGTCGTCGGTGATCTCCAGGAACGGCTCCAGCGAGGCCAGGAACGCCGCCTTGGCCACACGCGCCGAACCGTACGTCGACAGGTAGCGGGCCACCTCACCCGTGCCCATCGAGAATCCGACCAGCACCGTCTCCCGCAGGTCCAGTGTCTCCAGCACGGTGTTCAGGTCGGCGGCGAAGGTGTCGTAGTCGTACCCCGTCGAGGGCTGGCTGGACTTGCCGAAGCCCCGCCGGTCGTACGTGATCACCCGGAAGCCCGCGTCCAGCAGGGCCGACGTCTGCCCCTCCCACGAGTTCCCGTCCAGCGGGTAGCCGTGGATCAGCACCACCGGCTGACCGGTCCCCTTGTCCTCGTAGTGCAGCTCGATGTCCG